>NZ_JAJKFT010000009.1 GCF_020966755.1 Blastopirellula sediminis | reverse complement strand
GGTCCCCGCAGATTCAGTCCAGGTTTCACGTGCCTGAACCTACTCAGGTATCTCTCGGGAGGCGAATCCACTTTCGTTTACCGGGCTGTCACCGTCTGTGGCCGACCTTTCCATGTCGTTCAACTAATAGTTCGCTTTGTAACTCCCATGTGAGAGACCCTACAACCCCGTGGAGAAAATCTCCACGGTTTGGGCTATTTCGCGTTCGCTCGCCGCTACTAACGAAATCGAGTTTTCTTTCTCTTCCTCCAGGTACTGAGATGTTTCAGTTCTCTGGGTTAGCCACTTGCACCTATGTATTCAGTGCAAGTCATTCAGGAATCCCGGGATCAACGCTCGTTTGACAACTCCCCCAGGCTTATCGCAGTCTTCCACGCCCTTCATCGCCTTCTGATACCAAGACATCCCCCATACGCCCTTAATAGCTTGACCACAAATATTCAAAGCTTTTCGCTGTAAATATTCGCTTAGCTACCGGACCTATTGGTTCGTCGACGCCTCACGGCGGCGACGCCATTAGATATCCGATCCGTTTTAACGATATTTTCGCTCGAGAATTTCACCTTATGTGATCCCCCGCTTGTAGAACGGGGGACCCGGTTACTTTTGCATTCTCTATAATTCTCACGCTTGCTTAGCAGTCGCAAATCCACCAAGACTCCCTGCTCTCGCAGTTCTCTCAGTCGATCGCAAACTACGTCAACAAAACGTGACGAATGCCATCTACTTCATTTGCCAAATTGTCAAAGAACGTTTTTGCCGCCTCTCCATTTTGGAGCTGCGTCTCCCTGTCAAGGTTTTGCCCTCAACGAGAAGAAAGGAATTTACGGGATCGCTGACCCAGTGTCAAACGGGGGCAGCGCCGAAAACGGCAAGAGACCCCAAAAGTTTTTCCGCCAAGGGTCAAAAGAAACGCGTTTTACCCGTGTTTTCTCGGGGATAACGGCGGTTTCCGGATTGTGAAAAATTTTGGAAGACCATGCGATTCAGATCGATTTTCGACCCATTTCGGATTCGCTTCGTGATCGCGCCGGGACAAATTTGGGGTTCGATTTCGAACCTTTTCTCGCCTCCGTTTGGCGCGTCGGCGTAGCCCGTTCTACGTCGTTAGCAGCCGCTTGGTTCTATTTGCCGCCAGACTCCAGCAGGTAGAAGTCGCTGAAAGTCGCCGCGAACTCCCGTTTGGTCGAGTTCAGCGCAAATACCCCCACTTTGACCTTCGGCAAGAATGGCATTCGCAGGGAGGTATGGCGGCGCCATTTGATGCCGTCGTCGCTAATCCAGAGGAAAACCCTCTCCGCGCGGCGTTCGAGCCGCAGCCACATCGGCTGCCCGTTCCACGCGACGTTGAAAGCGGCCGCGAGCTTTCCCTGTTCGTACAGCTCTGCCGAGCCGAAAGTCGCTTTCGATTCCCCGACCGCCGAACGGGTCCAGCGAAGGAAGTTCTTGTCGTCCTGCCAAACGACAAGGCCAGCCGCAACGTAGCTCGTGCGAATATTGCCGATATTTTCCGCCGGAATCGGGAAGTCGAGGACATGGGCTTCAATCACAAAGTCCCCTACGACTTCCTGCCAAACCCGGGGCGCCGACGTGTCTCCGATCACCGGATTCAGATTGTGAATCCCCGGCGGAACATGAAAGTCGAGCTTTCCCTGGTTTTCCTCGATCGGACAGTCCCCTTGGGGATCCTCTACTATGCCCCAATCGGCGATTTCCGCGTGAACCAGCGTCGCCATCGCGAGCCCAATCAAGATTCCTGCCGCCGAGCGAAGAGATTGCATCCGAGAGATCCTTTCGTGCCGTCCGTAACAAACAGAGAACGTGCGAGATTGTAACGCCTCCCCCGAATAGAAGCGAAATTCCGTTCGCACTTGGCGAGACGGCCGCCGTGGCCGTAAAATTTCGCTCAATCGCATGGCCACAGGGACCTCCTTAGAGTCGGCGGCCGCACAACTGCGTAACCTGCCGCAAGGATTAGCTCAACAAACGGAGTTCCGAGAACTCGTCACCCATGTCGCCGCCGGGCGAAAGGGGACGATTGAGGGAGTCTGGGGGTCAGCCTGCGCGCTAGTCGCGGCGGCGGTAGAGCCTGACGTCGCTGGCCCACTGCTGGTCGTCTGTCCTACGTTGGCCGAAATCGACGACGTTTACGATGCGCTGCGCACTTTTTCGGGCGCAACCATCTCGCAATTTCCCGCTTGGGAATCGGATCGTAGCGAACGTCTCCTGCACGATGAAATCTACGGGCGACGCCTGCGAGTTCTGAAACAACTGACGCATGGTCCGGCGCCGAAGATCATCATCACCAGCATCGAGAGCCTGCTGCAGCCGGTTCCGAGCGCCGCCAACGTTTCCGCCAACAGCCGCCGCGTCCATGTTGGCGATCAACTCGATCTGGAAGAATTGGCGCAATGGCTGGTCCGACACAAGTTTCATGCGACCAGCGCCGTCGAATTGCCGGGCGAATTCTCGCTGCGAGGTGGGATCCTCGACGTTTTCGCTCCCGACTGGGAACAGCCGGCCCGCATCGAATTGTTCGGGGACGAGGTCGAATCGATTCGTCAGTTTGAGATCGGATCGCAGCGCAGTTTGCACCCGCTCGACTCGGCGGAAATCACGGTTTTGCGTTACGGCAAAGGACAGACAGGGCACTTCTCCGACTATCTGCCGACCGGTTCGGTATGCCTGCTGATCGAACTTGATCGGATCAAAGATTCGGCCGAGCAATACCTCGATCGCTTGGAACGGGTCGAAGACAAGTTCGGACTTCCTGAAACGCTGCAAAAGCTGCAGCCGCTCGGCACGCTCAGTTTGTCAGGCGTCGCCAGCGGGCATCTCGACGCCAGTTTGACGCTCCACTTTGAATCGGTCGAGCAGTTCAGCGGCGAAATCGAACGAGTCCGAGGAGAGCTCGAAGCGCTGAGCAACGGGCAAGACGTTTACATCATCTGCCAGACCGAAGCCGAAATTGAGCGGCTTAGCGAGATCTTCCAAGGCGGAGACCTCCAACAAAGCGGACGACTTCACTTCGCCCTAGGCCGGCTACCGCAAGGCTTTCGCTACCGCGAAGAGAGCGTCGTTCTGGTTAGCGGCGACCAGCTGTTTCACCGCGTTCGCCGCCAACGTCCCGCGGCGCGAAAGCTGGGAAAGGTCATCGACAGCTTTCTCGACCTGCGCAAGGGCGACCTCGTCGTTCACCTTGCGCATGGAATCGGGCGTTATCGCGGCCTGAAGAAGATTGAGAAGCAGCGGCAGGTCGAAGAGCATCTCGAAATCGAATTCCATGGCGGCACCAAGGTCTACGTCCCGGCCTCCAAGGTCGACCTGGTGCAAAAGTATGTCGGCGGGTCGAAGTCGCGACCGCCGTTGGCCAAAATCGGCGGCGTCACATGGCAGAAGCAGAAAAAAGCGGTCGAACAAGCGGTTCATGACCTGGCCGGCGAACTGCTGGAAGTTCAGGCGATGCGTCGCAGCCGCCCCGGCATCGCCTTCTCGGCCGATACCCTCTGGCAACGCGAATTCGACCTCTCGTTCCCGTACGAAGAGACCGAGGATCAGCTGACCGCAATCGGCAACATCAAGTTCGACATGGAACAACCGCGGCCGATGGACCGCCTACTCTGCGGCGACGTCGGGTTTGGCAAGACGGAAGTCGCGATGCGGGGCGCCTTCAAGGCGGTCGACAACGGCTACCAGGTCGCGATTCTCGTTCCAACCACCATCCTGGCCGAACAGCATTACAAGAGCCTGCGCGAGCGGATGGCGGAGTTTCCGTTTACGATCGCACGGCTCAGCCGATTCGCTTCGGCCGCCGAACAGCGCGATGTGATCCGTGGGCTGAAATCAGGATCGGTCGACATCGTTGTCGGCACGCATCGGTTGGCGTCGAAGGACGTCAGCTTTCAAAATCTCGGCCTGGTGATCATCGACGAAGAGCAACGCTTCGGCGTCGAAATCAAAGAGCGACTGAAACAACTGCGAACCACGGTCGACGTTCTGACGATGACCGCGACGCCAATTCCCCGCACGTTGCACATGTCGCTGGTCGGCGTCCGCGATATCTCGAATCTGGAAACGGCGCCGCAAGATCGCGTCGCAGTCGAAACGAAAGTTTCGCGTTGGGGAGACGAACTGATTCGCCATGCGGTGCTGCGCGAACTGTCGCGCGGCGGGCAAGTTTACTTCGTCCATAACCGCGTGCAAGATATCCAGCTGATCGCCGCCAAACTGCAACACATCGTCCCCGAAGCGAAAATCGGCATCGGACATGGTCAGATGGCCGAAGGGGCGCTCGAGCAGGTGATGGTTGACTTCGTGGAAGGGAAATTCGACATCTTGCTAGCGACGACGATCGTCGAGAGCGGGCTCGACATCCCTAACGCCAACACGATCTTCGTCGACGAGGCGGATCGATACGGCTTGGCCGACTTGCATCAGCTGCGCGGTCGCGTTGGTCGCTATAAGCACCGCGCTTACTGCTACTTGCTACTGCAACCAGGCCGACATCTTAGTCCGATTGCGGCCAAGCGTCTGCATGCGATCGAAGAGTTCAGTCACATGGGCGCCGGGTTCGCGATTTCGATGCGCGACCTGGAAATCCGTGGCGCCGGCAACATCCTGGGGACTCAGCAAAGCGGTCACATTGCGATGGTCGGGTACGAACTTTATTGCCAGCTACTGGAAACGGCGGTGCGGCGGATGAAGCGGATGCCGCCGAAGATCTCGATCGACGTCGACGTCGACCTGCCGGGCGAAGCCTATCTGCCGGACACCTATATCAGCGACATGCGTCAGAAGATCGATCTCTATCGCCGCATGACGCGTGTTGCTAGCGACGAGGATATCGCGAATTTGAAGGAAGAGATGCTCGACCGTTTTGGGCCGTTCCCAGATCCGGTAGAGCGAATGTTACGTCTGACCGAAATCAAGCTCGACGCTGCGTTTTGGCAGATCAACGCAATCTTCCTGGAAGACGAATACCTCGTATTTCAATACTCCGATCGTGGTCGCGTCGAGCAGCTAGCACGGATGCGTGGTCGCAATTTCCGGATCGTGGACGACAAGAGCGTCTACGTCCCACTGAAGACGAGCGAACCGGACGCCGACGATGTCATCAACGCGGCGAAATCTATCTTGCGGCCTAGTTAATCTCTCTCTATTATCGCGCCCCCTCAATAGATTTGCCTATTGAGGTTAGCCAGCCAAAACTCGCTCGGGCCAGATAGTCGCCTGGACGGAGGGTTCCTTGATCCGCCGCAGTTCGATCTTTATCTTCCTCCTGACGTTCGCAATGTCGACGTTCGGTTCGCTCCCTTGGTGCGCCAAGTCGGCGCAGCTTCATGCGCAGGTGAGCGGCTTCCAGTCCTGGCTTCCCTGGAGCAAAAAAGAATCGGCTGAGACGACGCCAACCGATCCGTTCAAAAATCGGGGAGGTAGTGCGCCAGAATATCGCGTCGCCGACATGCCGAGCACCACTACGACAACGCCGGCGACCAAGCCTCTTCCCTATCCGAGCAATCCCTATAGCACTCCCGGCTACACCCAACAGCCGACTGCCCGCGCCGTAACGACGCAAATTGGCGACGAGCCAAGCGGCGCAGCCGCGACGACGCCGACCAGCTCGACCACTTACGCCAACTCAACGACGCAGCCTTGGCGCCCGCAATATCAACAAGGCGCCGCGGCCTGGGGACAGCAGCAACAACAGCAACCTGTCGCCACCACCCCGCCGACACAGACTGGCTATCAGCCATGGCAGGGGAGAGTGCAACCGACGGCGCCACCAAGCCAATACGGTCAGTATGGTGCGCCGAGTCAGAACCGCGTGCCATCCGCTACGCCGGCTCCGCAAGCGACGACTCCGAATAGCTATCCGAATACCTACGCGACCGGCGCCTATGCTCCTCCGGTCGCCAACGCTTATCCGACCACAAGTACCGTAGCCAGCGAACAAGAACAACCCGCCGCGACGCTGCAGGCGACTGAGCCAGCCCCTGGGCCGTCAGCCGCCGAGGATGACAAGCTCTTCAAACCAGCTCGCATCATTGCGTTGGTCGGGGGCCAGCCGATCCTGGCCGGCGATATTCTCGGCCCGGTGAATCAAGCGCTCGCCAAACGACTGGCCGAGCTGCCGGAAGAGCAACGCTCCCAAGTCACTGAAGAACTGCTGGAAGAGCAACGCCAGATGGCGCTGCGTGAGCTGCTGCCGGGTCTGATCGACACGAAGATGGTCTACCTAGACTTCATCCGGACGATCCCGCAAGACAAGCTGAAAGAAATGCAGGCGCATCTCGATACGCAGTACGCCGAATTCCAGATGCAGAACGACCTTGATACGTACGGCGTGCACACGCCGGCCGAACTCGACATCGTCCTGCGAGGGGAAGGCTCGTCGCTGGAAAAGAAGAAACGGCTATTTCTCGAACAAATTATCGCTCAACAACAGCTCCGAACGCACGTCAAACCGGATACCGAAGTCACCCATCTGCAGATGCTCGACTTCTACCACGAGCATGCCGCCGAATACGAACGGCCAGCTCGCGCCCGGTGGGAGCAACTGATGGTCCGGTTCGACAAGTTCGGGACGAAAGCGGAAGCGGAACAGGCGATCGCCGACATGGGGAACCAGGTTCTCCGCGGGGCGCCGCTGGACGCCGTCGCCAAAAAGCACTCCCAGGGCTTCCGTGCAGCCGATGGGGGACAATATGACTGGACCACCCGCAGCAGCCTGAAGAACGAAACGATCGACGCCGCTATCTTTTCGCTCCCGCCCAACCGGCTGAGCCAAATTATCGAATCGGCCGAAGGGTATCACATTGTGCGAGTTCTGGAACGGGAAGAGGACTCGATGAAACCGTTCCGCGACGCACAACTAGAAATTAAAGAAAAGATCCGGCGAGAGCGCGCCAATCAGGCGCAACGCGAATATATCGTCGGCGTTCGCAAGCGGACCCCAATTTGGACGATCTTCGACGAGGAAAAGTCTTCCCAAACCGCATCGTCGCCTTCTCCGGCCGATCGCCGCTAGTCCGGACAGCATAAGCCAAGCTAATACCATCTTCGTCAATCTGCCCTCCTCGTTTTGAACGTTGGAGGGATGTAGAATTGGCGGTAGTGCGGTCATCTGCGGGGGCGAATTGCGCCTTCGGCTATTTTGCCGACCGCATCCATCGGGTAGAGTATTTCTCACCCCATGCTTTCACATCCATGCGACCCGACCTTCGGACGTCGCACGTCGCTTTTGATGACGAAGAGGAGCCGTCGATGACTGAGGTCGCCCATCTACGCGTACGCGATGCCGAGATCGAATTGCCGATCGTCGAGGGGACGGAAAACGAAACCGCCGTCGACATCAGCAAGTTACGAGCTGAAACCGGTTTCATCACCCTGGATGACGGCTACGTAAACACGGGGTCGACCACCAGCAAAATCACCTACCTCGACGGCGAAGCGGGCATTCTGCGATACCGCGGATATCCGATCGAACAACTCGCCAGCAATTGCGACTTCGTCGAAGTCATGTACCTGCTGATTTACGGCGAATTGCCGACCGAACAGCAGATCATGGACTTCCGCAAGTCGATCCGCCGGCACACGATGCTGCACGAGGATATGCGGTCGTTCTACGACGGCTTCCCGCGCGACGCCCACCCGATGGCGATCCTCAGCTCGGTGGTGAGCGCTCTCTCGACCTTCTATCAAGATTCGCTCGACCCGCACGATCCGCGTCAGGTCGAAGTGTCGATCCACCGCTTGTTGGCCAAACTGCCGACGATTGCGGCGTACAGCTTTAAGAAGTCGGTCGGTCAGCCGTTCATCTATCCGCAAAATGACCTGTCGTACTGCGAAAACTTCCTGCAGATGATGTTCGCGGTTCCAAGTGAACCGTTCCACGTCGATCCGGACTTCGTCAGCGCCCTCAACTTGCTGCTGATCGTCCACGCCGATCACGAACAGAACTGCAGCACCTCAACGGTCCGCATGGTCGGTTCGTCGGACGCGAACCTGTTCGCGTCAATCTCGGCCGGCATCAGCGCCTTGTGGGGCCCGCTGCACGGCGGGGCCAACGAAGCGGTCGTCTCGATGCTCGAAAAGATCATCGCCGACGGCATGGACGTTGAGAAATACGTGAAACTGGCCAAAGACAAGACCAGCAAGTTCCGCTTGATGGGCTTTGGTCACCGCGTCTACAAGAACTTTGATCCGCGGGCCACGATCATCAAGAAGGCGTGCGATACCTTGCTTTCCAAGTTGGAAATCAAGGATCCGATCTTCGAAGTCGCCCAACGGTTGGAAGAAGTCGCGCTCAACGACGAATACTTCATTCAACGGAAGTTGTACCCGAACGTCGACTTCTACTCCGGCGTCATCTACCGTGCGATCGGCATTCCGGTCCAGATGTTCACGGTGCTGTTCGCGATCGGACGTCTGCCGGGCTGGATCGCTCACTGGAAAGAAATGCAAGGCTCGCCGACCAAACGCATCTGCCGCCCGCGTCAGGTTTACACCGGCGCCACCGAACGGGAATTCGTCCCGCTCGAAAAGCGCGGCTAACCGGCGACTTTAAGACAATCAAAAACAGAAACGCCAAGCGTCCCGACGCTTGGCGTTTTCTTTTTGGAATCTGGGGCCTGAGCGATAATTCGCTCGAATCTATTCTTCCCCTCCGGCGACGCCGCCGGCGACCAGCATAACGACGCCCAAGGCGATCACGCCCAGGCGAATGCCAATACCGGCCAGCGGTCCCCACATGTCGACCCAGCTCAGCAGGATGAATTCCATACCGATCATATTCAGCAAAAAGGATCCGACGCCCAAAAAGATCAGCGTTCCGCCCCAACCACCCATCGTTAGTCCCCCGATACGAATCTGCGAATGCAATCTACGAAGTGATCCGCCTCTCCCGCAGAGGGGGGAAGCGGCGTCCCCAACTTACACTCTCATCCACCGTAAAACAAACAAAAAAAGGCCGCAGCGGACAATTCCGCTGCGGCCGTCGAATTCGTACAAGATTGCGGGTCGCTTACAGCGTCCAGCCTTTGCGATATTCCTTGTGAATCAGGTTATGGGCCAGCGAGTTGTTGTTGGTGACCTTCAGGTTTTCGGCGTCCCAGTCGATGACGTCGCCGCTGCGATAAGCGACCGTTCCCAGCAGCACCGCTTCGCTGAGCGCCCCGGAATAGTCGAAGTTGCAGGTGGTCGGTCCGCCGGTCCGAATCGCCTGGAGCCATTCGTTGTGATGACCGATCGAAGCGGGAATCGTCTTCTCCGGCGCCTTGAAATCGACCATCTCGCCATCCTGGTAGACGTAGTGCTGGCCGTAATCGGAGAGGACCATCCCCTTGTCGCCGACGAACAACTGTCCGCCCCCCCAATTGATCGGATTGCCTGACTTATCTTTCAGCTTCGCCAGTTCGGCCGGACGCTTGGCGCCGTCGTACCAGGTCAAATGAACCGGCGGCTTTTCACCTCGGGCCGGATAGTGATAGTCGGCGACGCACCACGACGGGCAACCGACCGGATCAACAGGAGGCCCGACGGCCGAGACCTTTTCCGGATGCTTCAGATCGAGCGCCCAGTGGACCAGGTCGACGTAATGGCAAGCCATGTCGCCAAACGTACCGGTTCCATAGTCCCAGAAACGGCGCCAGTTGGCGGGATGAACGCCGGTGCTGTAGGGACGCTCCGGAGCGCAACCCAGGAACAGATCCCAGTTCAGGTTCTTCGGCGGCTCTTGGCCGAACGCGAACTTGCCGTCTCCCCAACCTTTGCCGACCCAGACATGGACACGGGTAACGTCGCCGATGATACCGCTGTTCAGCAGTTCGACGACGCGGCGGTAGTTCTCGGTCGCATGAATCTGGGTCCCCATCTGGGTCACCAGCTTGTTTTCTTTGGCCAGGTTCGAGACGACGCGCGACTCGTACACAGTGTGCGATAGCGGCTTTTCGCAGTAGGCGTGCTTTTTCATCCGCAGCGCCATCGCGGTCGCCGGGGCGTGGCTATGGTCAGCCGTGCTGACGACGACGGCGTCAATGTTGTCCGCTTCTTTCTCCAGCATCACCCGATAGTCGGCATACCCTTTGGCGCCGGGGAAACGCTTGACCCCTTGTTCCAGGAAGTTGGAATCGATGTCGGCCAACGCGACGAAGTTTTCGTTCGAGCAGCCCGACAGATTCGCACTGGCGCGGTTCGCGACGCCGATCCCAGCCAGGTTCAGCTTTTCGTTAGGAGATTTCGACTCGGCGGCCGGAAGTTGCGAATAGAACCCGATACCAGAAACGGCGGCCGAAGCGGCGACCAGGAAGCGACGACGAGAAGTTCGCAAGGTCATGAAATGAGTCTCCGAGGTGGGATATTAAGCAGGACTTAACAAATTGAATCAGAGTTTGAGACCGGTTGCAAAAGTGCGCACAGACTTATGCCAAATCGGCAACGACCGTATCAGAAAACGCCAGTTTCGCTTCACTTTTCGAGTCGGGCGATCGCCGACTTGCATAAGTCGACGCCGCGGGCCACGGTCGACTGACGCCAACTCTTGCTCGCTGGGGAAAACGCTTCGAGCGCGCTCCGTTTCGCCGTTTGAAAAGCGGCCGCTTTGGGATCGCTCCAATGATGCGCTTGGTTCTCGGCCCGGAGCGCTTTCAAAACGCGTACGGCCGGATAGGTTCCAAACTCGGCGCAGAAATAGGCGTAGTCGATATCGCCCGCTTGCTGGGAGCACCACAAGCCGAAATCGCCGCGGGCCTGGTAAGCGACCGAGTTTTCTTTTTCCCGATCGTATCCGGTCTCGCCGAGCGTTTCCCCCACCTGACGGTGCCAAGCGGTATCCATCGCCGGCGCCGACAACAGGGTCAATTCTCCCCAGCGGCCAAGTCCCGTGTGCACGTCCAAATGGATCACGCGGCGACTCTCTCCCAGCCACGACTTCCAATGGGGCGTCAGCAACTGCTGCGTTTCGCTCGCCCCTTTGCCGCCGTAAAACAAGCCGCGGGGAAACTCGTACTGCCCGCCGGCGATCGCCTGTTTGACTTTCGTCATGCCGTATCGGGCCAGGATCGCGGCGGCACGTAGCGTGAAGAAATCGAAACCGCCGGGGGGCGATTCCGGATTCAACAGCGGATCAAGCTTTTCGTAGAGGGGCGGAGCCCCGCGATGCTCTTCTCCCCGCCGCATGAACGATCGGTTGAGATCAATATTCTCCGCTTCACAACGCCGGCGATGGGCGAAGCCGTACGGATTGAGCGCGTGAATCAAGACGATGCGTAGGTTCGGGGGAACGCTCTGACTTAAAGCGTTACGCATCCAATGCAATTGAATCGCAGCGCCAAGCGGCGCTTCCAATCCGTGTAGTCCGCTCGAAAGAACCAGGCAATCGTTCGCTCCACGGTTGCCGAGCGTCAGAAGATCGATCGTCAGCGATTCCCCGTCTGGGCCAACCGCATCAATCGCATGCGACTCCATCTCGCCGCCTAACTCTTTACAGGCGGCGAGAAACTCGCGGCGCGACTCGGCGTAGTCGCGCGGAAACCATGCGTCCGCTGGGACGCTCACGCGACTTACTGTTTCACCTTGACGTGAAAACCGGCCGCCAACAACGCTTCCACGACTTCGGCGGCGTCAAAGTTCCCTTCGATGACCATCGACGATTCGTTCGGCTTGGCGGTGTCCGCTTTAACGCCGTCCACCGTGGCGACCGCTTCTTTGATCGACTTGGTGCACGCGCCGCAGCAGTTGTGCAGACCGGTCAGAGCGAGACGCTTGACGGCTCCTGCTTTGACGCCCGAGTCATCCTTCATTTTCAGTTCTTCGCTGTCGGTCTCGGCATGGAAACCCGCCTTGGCGATCGCGTCGAGGGCGGCCTGGGCCGATTTGTCATCGGCGGCGGTCAGTACGGTCTTTCCCTCTTTGGCGGTCACGTCGACCTTCACGCCGGGCATGTCTTTCACAGCGGCCTCAACCGCTTTGACGCACTTGCCGCAGCAAAGATGCATTTTGGTCAGGGTAACGGTCGTTTCCGCATAGGCGGCTTGCGAGAAGAGAGCGACCGAAAAGAGGAGGGCGAGCGTGGTGCGTAGCATTAGGAGACTCCGAGCGAAGAAGGAGGGAATCGGCAAATCTGACGTGATCCCCCAATTCTAACACTGTCGAAGTCGCCGCCGCAAAGGCAAAACCAGGGCAAATTACTCGGCGTGGTGAGCCGGAACGGCGTGGGCCAGGGCCGGTTCGTCCCCCTCGCGCATTTGCCCGTAACGACTCGCCTGCCAGATGTGAAGCTCGTCGACGTCGATCGCGGTAAGCCAGCCGTTTCGCCAGCACGCGGTATCGATATCCTGGATGCAGCCGAGATTCAAAACTTCGCCACTACGCTGCTCGGTATGCCCTACGAACAATGTTTTCCCCGAATAGTGGCATTCGTAGGCGTCCGGCTCCAGCACTTTCCACCGCAGCGCGTACTCAGGCTGCTGGTCCATCGGCAGATTTGGCTCAGCGTTGGCATGCGTGAAGATGCACGACTCCGTCTCGTAATAGGGACGCGACCGGCGGATGAACTCGATATGGTCATCTGGAATATCTTCGATCGAACCCCCTAAGCGATACGAGCTGAGGGTCCGAGCGCCGCCGCAGTTTTCCCAGTAGCCGCATGTCTTTTCGCAGGTCAGGCTCGCCAGCAACATCTCCTCGTGATTGCCGAGCAGATGGATCAAATTCACTTCCGACTCCAGCTGAATCAACCGCTCGATCGTGCTTTTGACATCCCACCCTTGGTCGACGAAATCCCCCAACACGACGATGGTGTCGCTAGCGGTCGGCGCGATCATCTCCAACACCGCGTCGAGCGCATGCACGCAGCCGTGAATGTCGCCGATCGCGATGGTTCGCGCTGACATTGGGAATCGCCTTTTGGTCGGGTGAAGCGAGAAAGCCGAGTAAATCGTCTATCGGCCCCTCATGCGGCTCAGATCGACTTCCAAGCTAGCAGCTTCGTAATGCGTGCGAAACGAATGATCATCAAGATCCGATTAATACTCGCTTCTTCCATGAACGAAATATTTTCACACATTCCGCTGCGGTCCGGCGCCGCTATGCGCCGATAAACGATGAAGGATTGCGCTATTACATGCGCGCAGAGAAGTTTGCCTTTTGAGGGATGGTAAAGATGAGCATGGATCGTGTTCCGTCTATCCGTGTCTTCGCCGCAGTTCTGCTAGCGGCTTTGATCGTGGGCGTCGCTCCAGCGCAAGAACCGACCGCGAAGCTCGATCGCACCATCCAACTTCGGCCCGAACCGGGTCGTCTGCACCCACCGGTGATTTCCGACATCTCGATCCACCCGGCCGGCGCCATCTTCGCCGCCGCAGGGGACGACCACATCGTTCGCGTGTTCGAGATGGATTCAGGCAACGAACTCTACCGGCTCGAAGATCATCGCGACTGGGTCCGCGCGGTGAAATTCTCCCCGGATGGAACGACTTTGGCCACGGCCGGTAATGATCGTCGCATCATTCTGTGGGACGTCGAACGTCGCGCTCAGTTGCGTTCGATGGGAGAATTCCCGTACGCCGTCGCCGATGTGGCGTTCAACAAGGCCGGCACCATGCTGGCGATCGTCGGCTTCGGTCCGACCATCGCCATCCATGATCCGATCACCGGCGAACGGCTCCACGAACTGGAAGCCCCGATCAACGATATGCGCTGCGTCAGCTTTTCGCCCGATGGCGCCATCGTCGCCGCCGCCGGTCGCAACGGCGTGATCCGCACTTGGGACGCTCAATCCGGCCGCGTGCTGGGGGACGTCAAAGCGCACCGTCAACGCGTCCACTCGCTGGTCTTCACCAGCGACTCGTCCCATCTGATCTCGTGCAGCGAAGATCGGATGATCAAGGTCATCGATCTCGGACAAGGCAAGGAAGTCGCCGAGATGTCGAGCGCTCCGGCCAAGGTGATGGCCCTGACGCTGATCAACGACAACACTTTGATTTCCGCTGGCAGCGACAATCGCCTGCGATTGTGGGATATGGCCACGCATCAGGAAATCGCCAAGCTCGAAGGGCATTCGGGCAGCGTTACTGCGATCGACGTCTACAACGACACGATCGTCTCGGGCGGCTTCGACACCACGGTTCGGGTCTGGAAGATCGAATCGGGCGAACGAACCGCTCTCTCCCCCCAGGGCAGCTTGTTTACGAAATAAGTTCGACGATTACGGCAAGGATGCCGTGATAGAACGCATGCATGGAGGCGCTAAATGCTTCGCCGAATGTTTAACTCGCTTCTAAAGGGCCGCAACCGTAGAGGCCCCGCTCGTCCTGCGCTTCGCAGCAGCGATATCGAAACGCTGGAAGAGCGTCGCGTCTTTGACGCCGATCCGATTCAAGTTGGCGCCACCTATACCGAAGAAGACGCCTCCGGCGGCGACGATCACGGCGATACGTTTCACATCAAGTTCGACGGCGGCGCCGCGGGTACCGAGCTGAAGCAGGTCATCATCGACGGCGATCAGATCGGCAACTTCGGCAATATCCTCGGCCTCAGCAACGGCGACGTCTTCTTTGATACCCAGCTAGGCGGGCTCGGCGCTGACGGCGCGTTTCCCTTCAAGCTGATCTCGGCCAACGGCATCGACAGCTACACCGTCACGGTTATCGACGGCGGTACGCGTTTGCAGATCGACTTCGAGGGCTTCAACGCCGGGGAAGAGTTCATCTTTTCCATCGACGTCGACGAAGTGATCATCTACGATCCCAACGATCCCAACAACACGCTGATCGACCCGGTCTCGTCCGGCGCCGAAGTCCAAGGCACGCAGTTTATTGCGACCTTCTCTGCCGAGTACTACCACGACACGACGATCACCACGAAATTCCTCGACGCCTACGATTCCAAATTGGCAGCGTCGGGCTTGGATCTCCCGGCCGATAATGCGACCGGGCACCGCGACCGTACCGACGGCGCCTTCGGCAGCGCCGTTCAACAACCGCTGCCGGTCACCATCTCGGGCCGCGTCTATCACGACGTCAACCTCAGCCTGACGCAAGAAGCGGGCGAAGTCGGTCTGTCGGGCGTTTCGCTGACGCTCTGGATGAAGGTCAACGGCGTCTACGTCAACACCGGCTACACGACCACCACCAACGCCCAAGGCGATTACGAGTTCGGCGTTAACTTGAATCTGCAGCCCGGCACCTACCAGGTCCGCGAAACGCAGCCGTCCGGTTACTTCAGCGTCGGCGCAATCCCGGGTACCGTTTCGGGAACCAGCATTGGCTCGATCGTCGCCGGCGACAAGGACATCCTGACCGAAATCACGATCGTGAACGGCGGAACCTCCGCGATTCACTACGATTTCGCCGAAGCGCTGCCGGCCCAACTCAGCGGCTACGTCTACCACGACCGCGACAATGACGGCGTTAAGGAAACCGGCGAGGAAGGAATCGCCGGCGTGACCTTGACCATCACCGGCATCGATGTCGACGGCGTTACCCGCACCTACAACGTGACGACCAACTCCGTCGGCTACTACGAAGCGAAGAATCTTCCGCCGGGCATGTACACGGTGACGGAAGTTCAGCCCGCTACGTACATCGACGGCATTGACGCCGCCGGTACGGTCAACGGCTCGCTGGTCGGCGCCGCGGTGAACCCAGGCGACCAGATCCTGAACATCCTGCTTCTCGGCGGCCAATCGGGCATCAACTACAACTTCGGCGAAATCAAACCGGCGTCGATCAGCGGTTCGGTTCACCTGACCGATCGCGACGGCAACTGCTACGACGGCGTCACGATCATCACGCCGCCGATCGAAGGAGTGAAGATCGAACTGTTGGACGCCGGCGGCAACGTGATCGCCACGACGACGACCGACGCCAACGGCCAATATTCGTTCGGAAATCTGTTGCCGGGCACCTATTCGGTTCGCGAATACACGCCGGTCGGCCTGATTGATGGCGGCGACCATGTCGGGACCGTCAATGGCACGACGAACGGCGCCAACTCATCGAACGACTTGCTCTCGAGCATCGTCCTGCTCTCGGGCGACGATGGCGTCAACTACGACTTCTGCGAACATGAAGCGGCGACGATCGCCGGTTACGTCTATCACGACCGCGACAATGACGGCGTGAAAGAATCGGGCGAAGAAGGGATCGCCGGCGTGACCGTGATCCTGCTCGACAGCAACGGCGTTCAGGTCGGCACGACCACGACGGCCGCCGACGGCTCGTACAAATTCACTGGACTGAGCGCCGGCAACTACCAGATCGTCGAAACGCAGCCGACCAACTACCTCGACGGCCTCGACGCTGCAGGTACCATCGGCGGCACGATCGTTGGCGCCGCGACCAACCCGGGCGACAAGATCTCAGCGATCGAGCTGAAGTGGGGCGATGACGGTATCAACTACAACTTTGGCGAAATCAAGCCGGTCAGCATCAGCGGTTACGTTTATCACGACCTCGACAACGACGGCGTGAAGGAAACGGGCGAAGCCGGTATCAGCGGCGTCACCGTCCAGGTGATCAACTCGGTCACCAATCAGATTTTCTCGGTCACCACCGACAATGACGGCTACTACGAAGTGGTCGGCTTGCCGCCGGGAACCTATCGCATCGTCGAAACCCAACCGGTTCTCTACACCGACGGTAAAGACGCGGCCGGTACGGTCGGCGGTTCGACTCGAGGTAGCGCGGTCAATCCGGGCGATCAGATCAACTCGATCAGCCTGGTCAGCGGCGACACCGGTATTAACTACAACTTCGGCGAAATCCTGCCGGGCTCGATTTCCGGTCGTGTGCACCTGACCGATAAGTACGGCGACTGCGATAGCGAAGAAGCGTACAACTCGCCGATCGAAGGCGCCATCGTGAAGTTGTACGACGCGGCGGGGAACCTGATCGCGGAAACGACCACCGACGCCAATGGCGACTACACCTTCGACGGGTTGCTTCCGGGCACCTACACCGTCGTCGAAATCACGCCGGCCGGCTTGATTGACGGCGGCGATCACGTGGGCACAATCGGCGGCGTAGCTGTCGGCCAGAATTCGGCCAACGACACCCTCTCGTCGATCATCATTCGCTCCGGCGATCACGGCATCAATTACGACTTCTGCGAACATGAGCCCGCTAAGATCGGCGGCTTCGTCTATCACGATCGTAACAACGACGGCGTGATGGACGCGGGCGAAGAAGGAATCGCCGGCGCGATCGTCTACTTGTACGACAGCACCGGCGCCCTGATCGGCACGCAAACGACCGCGGCCGACGGTTCGTACATGTTCACCGGCCTGCGAGCCGACACCTACCGCATCGTCGAAAAACAACCGACCGGCTACCTCGACGGCAAAGACGCCGCGGGTACGGTTGGCGGCGTGACGATCGGTACCGCCACTAATCCCGGCGACGAGATCAAAGAGGTCACGCTCCTCTGGGGCGACGAAGGCATCAACTACAAGTTTGGCGAAGTGAAGCCGGGCAGCATCGGCGGCTACGTCTGGTCCGATACCGACGACGATTGCTTGTTCGACGCAAACGAAAAGCCGATTTCCGGCGTCACCATCAAACTGTTGGACGCCGCGGGGAACGTCATCGCCACGACGAAAACCGACGCCAACGGTCACTACCTGTTCAACAACCTGCTCCCTGGCTTGTACACCGTGGTTGAAACTCAACCGGCCGGTTACTTCCAGGGTCACCAGATGGACTTGAACGGTCTGGCCGACGACTCGGTGCAAGATACGATCTCGCGCATCAACATCACGTCGGGTCTCGATCTCGACAATCACAACTTCTGCGAACTGCCGCCGGCGACGATTTCGGGTTACGTCTACCAAGACGGCGCCACGTTCACGACCACCGACGGCAACTTGCCGGCTGACGCGTTGTCGCAGCGGGACGGTACCCGCACGTCGGACGATACGCCGATTGGCGGGGTCACGCTCGAACTGCGGGACGGCATTACCGGTTTGCCGATCATGGGGAACGATCCGCGAATTCTCGGCGGAACCTACGGCAGCGGCCCGGTTCGCGTCGTTACCGACGCGGACGGCTACTACCAGTTCGTCGGGCTGCAGGCCGGCTTCTACGCCGTGTTTGAAGTCCATCCGGACGGCTACGGCGACGGTAACGACAACGCCGGTACCACGGCAGGCGTCGCGTTCAACCAAGGAAACGGCGTCAGCGTCGGTACGCTGCTGGTCGATCCGCTGAACGACATGATCGCGCTGATCGATCTGCCGGTCGGCGCCCACTCGCAAGAGAACAACTTCAGCGAATTGAAAGCGCAGGGCAATCCGCCGGTACTGCCGCCGGTGCCTCCGGTTCCGGCCGGTACGCTCGATCCGCTGGTGATCCCGGTCGCTCCGCCTCCGGCCGAGCTGATTCCGCCGGCGGCGCTCTTCATCGTGCAGCCGCTGCTGCAGGGGTACAGCGGCGGGGCGACGGGCGTGACCTGGCACTTGAGCGTCGTGAACGCCGGTCTGCCGCGTAGCAAGGATCAGATCGCGTTCATTGAACCGAACGTCTGGTTCACCGCGGCCAACGACTCGATTCTGCCGTGGGAAGGAAACGAATTCCTACAGGCCGAATGGAAGTTGCAATTGGCTTCGGCCGGCGATAACGATGAGGAAGAGATCCTCATTAAGCTGTTCGGCATGCCGGGCGCTCATCCGGTGTCAGGCGACTTCAACGGCGACGGCGTAACCGATTTCGGCATTTACTACAAAGGTCACTGGTACATCGACGTCAACGGCAACGGCGTCTGGGACGAAGAAGACCTGTGGGCCAAGCTCGGCTATGACGGCGACTTGCCGGTGGTCGGCGACTGGGACGGCGACGGTAAGGACGACATCGGCATCTATGGTAAGGCCTGGCCGGGCGATCCCCGGGCTGTGGCCAGCGATCCTGGTTTGCCGGTGCCGAACAACGTCTCGACCGGCATCTCGAAGAACCTGCCGCCGAAACCGGATGAAGCGACGCTCGGCAGCCGCGTCATGAAGCTGACCTCGACCGGTAAGGTTCGTTCCGACCTGATCGACCACGTCTTCCACTTCGGCACCGCAGGAAACTACCCGGTGGTCGGCGACTGGGACGGCGACGGCATCCAGACGATCGGCGTCTTCCAAGATGGCGAATGGCGCCTGGACGAAGACGGTAACGGTCGCTGGGACGACGAAGTCGACTCGCGCGTCAAATACGGCAAAGCGGGCGACGTGCCGGTGGTTGGCGACTGGAACGGCGACGGCATCGACGAACTCGGTATCTTCCACGACGGCCAGTGGACCCTCGACCACGACAACAATCGTCATCTGGACGACACCGATAAGGTCTTCATGCTCGGCGAAGCAGGCGACCTGCCGACGGTCGGCGACTGGGACGGCGACGGCTACGACGAAGTCGGCGTCTACCACGGGATCTCGGGACAACCTCGCGTCAGCGAAGCTCCCGGCCCGCTGAAACGCTAGTTAATCATAAGAAAAAAGGTGCTCGTTCATTCCGAACGAGCACCTTCTTCTATTTCTTGGGCGACTAGCTCGCCTTCAGCTTCTCGATTTCCGCCTTCGCGGCCGCAAGCTCTTGTTCAAATTTGGCCGTTTCGCTCGCATCGTCCGCCTGTTCTTTCGAACCGGCCAGTTGCTGCGTCAGCTTCTGAATCTTCTTATTCAGAACTTCGATTCGTTTCTTCGCCTTTTTATCCATCGTTGCGTCCAGGGCGTGCGAGAAGAGGATTTCTACCACTTAGTGTAACGGCATCGGCCGCTCGACGGGAGAGTCGCCGCTAGAGCATCGCTCGCAGCGCCTGCATCGCGGCGATCGACTCCATCCCTTGCAACCCGAAGCATTCATAGAGGAGCATGATCGCATTGTTGAAGTTGCTCAACATCAGCTCTTTGCGAATTTGCATCGCTTTGGTGACGATCTCGGCGTCTTCCAGATAACGCTGCAAGAAGACGCTCGCACATTGTTCGCCCCGTTGCGGTTCAACTTGCAGCAGTTCGGCTAAAATGCGACCGGCCTGCGATACGTCGCCGGCCTGGATCGACTGCATGAAGTGTTGAAAGTTGGCCGGCGTCTCCGGCGCCGGCAAGCTCAAGAGCTGCGGCGAGGACTCGTTTTGATGCGTGATCGGAGTCGCCTCGAACGAATAGGTCGCTTCCGCCGCCGCAACAACCGGCTCGTCGATCGCGTACGCTTCGTCTGTCTCGAAACTCGGGACGTCGGGCGGCAAGCTGGAGATCATCTGGTTCACATGAACCAGCCGGGAAGCGATCTGATCGTAGATCGTTTCGATATCGCTCAAAAAAGATTCGCCCCGAGCGTCCGACAGGATCTCTTCTTCGTTTTCGACGATTCGTCGTCGCAGCCGCGCGATCAGTTCGTCGCGGGCCTGCTTCAAAATCGTGATAGCGTCATGCGGTGGGTTCATGGCGAAGCGCTAAGCGGAGGGAGGGAATTGGCCAGTACAATGAGCCAGCCTCCCTGCAGCGGCGCAAACCCCACCTTAATCAAACCGGCGTCCGCTACGAACCATTTTCCACTGCAGAGGGGGAAGGTGCGTCCGATTGTTCCGGTTGCGCCGCCTCCGCTTCGCCTTTGGGCACGCGTTCGGCGATTTTTAATGCGCCCCCCATCAAAACGATCGAGATCGCCAATCCGGCGTTCAGCGACAACCAGAACCGCTCTTTCTCGCGGAATCGGGCTGCGTTTTCGCTTCGCCCGGTCAGCATGCTGGCGATGTAGAAGACGACCATTGCCGCCAACATTTTGACGCCGACGACCGGATGGTAGTACTTCTGCGGAAAGTCATACTCCGTCGCGATCAGCACCACGTTGATGATCCCGCTGACCAGCAGCAGAAACGCACAGATCATCACCCACTTCATCCAACGAGCGCGAACGCCGGCTTTCAACAATTCTTTTTGCTCGTCGGCCAGCGGATCGGTCGACGGCGCCAGCGCATATCGAGCGTAAACCGCTCCACCCACCATAATGGTCGCCGGAACGATGTGGGCCCAACGCAGCAGCAGATCGATCGCAAAAGTCATGGGGTCGCCTCGGGTGCGGATAAACGAAAACGTGTCTGTCGACGTCGCTATGATAGTCGCTTCGGGAAAATTGGCCACCTACGCCGGTCGCCAATTGCGGGCCATCTCGAGCGCTTCGTCGAGCGTCCCGATTTGGCCGACCAGCTGCGCATCACGAATCGCTTCCAAGAGTCCTTGGAAGTGGGGCCCCGGTTTCAGCCCGGACCGGATCAAATCGTCCCCGGTCGCAACCGGTTGCGGATTGAGTCGTTCAGCCGACCATTGCAGTCGCTCGCGGACGAACTCCAGATGTTCCATCGACTCCGATCGCGCCACGGTGATCGCTGTCGCCAAGTTCACCAGCTTTTCAATCCGCGGATCGATCAGCAAGCGTTGCAGTCGCGGCCACGGCAGATCTTTCGCGACTCGCAGCAAGTCGACGTGGCGCAACAGCCACTGCAGATCTTTCGTTTCGTCGTTGGTCAGTTTCCACCGCAGGCAAATCTCGACAAGCATCGGAACCGGTTTGCGCGGATCGACGGTTTCCAAGTCGCGAGCGGCGGCGTAGCGCAATAGCGCCGCCAGCCCGGTCGCGAAATCATGTCCCGGCAGGTAGTGCAGCGACCGCAAGGTTTCGGTCCAGCGCGGCGCATGATCAATGATCGGGATGATCTCCGGCAGAACGACCTGAAATAGCCACGAATCGCGCAGGAGCAATACCGCGTCGACCCGCCGCGACGAACAAATCATCTTCCGCATCTCAACGGCGATTCGCTCGGCGCTGACCACGGCGATGTTCCGTGCGTGTCGTTGGATCGCCAGCAGCGTGTTCATCTCGAGATCGAACTGAAACGTCGACGAGAAACGAATCGCCCGCAACATCCGCAACTTGTCTTCGGCGAAGCGTTCGTTCGGGTCGCCGATCGCGCGGACCAGACGTTCTCGCAGGTCGACCTGACCGCCGACGTAGTCGTAGATCACTTCGGCGTCGGGATCGTAGAAGATGCCGTTGATGGTAAAGTCGCGCCGCTTGGCGTCTTCCGCGGCCGAGGTAAAGCGGACCTGGTCGGGACGACGTCCATCGCTGTAACCGAGATCTTCGCGGAAGGTCGCCACTTCAATCTGGCCGCGGCGTTTTCCTCCCTGAACGGTGATCACGCCAAACGAGGCGCCGATCGCCAAGGTTCGCTTCTCACCGAAGATCTCTCGCACCCGTTCGGGAGGCGCATCGGTCGCAACGTCAAAGTCTTTCGGCGTGCGTCCCAGCAACATGTCGCGCACGCACCCTCCGGCCCACAGCGCCTGGTGGCCATGGTGTTTCAGCGTACGGACGACTTCAAGCGAGAAATCGCGTGCGTGATCGGGCGAGGGTACGTTCATGTCGTGCTAATTTTATCAAGTCCAGGGCAGGTCTGGACGGACCTTGGCCGATCCGACTACGATCGGTGTGTCTATTTTTGAGGGAAATCCTAGGAGCTCATCGTCCGATGTCCGACGCCCCGATCGAAATATCTGTGCGAGAAGTGAAAAATCTGCTCGATTCCGGCGACAAGTTTCTGCTGCTCGATTGCCGTCAGCAGAACGAATACGACTTCGCCAAGATCGAGGGCGCCGTCCTGATTCCGATGAACGAGCTGCCGGAGCGGATTTCCGAGCTGGAGCCGTTCCGCGAAACACCGCTGGTCGTCCATTGTCACCTGGGTGGGCGTAGCCTGCGAGTCACCCACTGGTTGCGGCAAAACGGGTTTCCCCAGGCCCAAAATATGACCGGCGGAATCACCCAGTGGAGCGTCGAAATCGACAAGTCGGTGCCGACCTACTAGGAGGTGGCGACCCGCAAAGTCAAGGTTCGCCCGCAAAATCGGCCTATTTTCGCCGCCGCTAGCGGAAGTTGCCCCGCGAACCCGATTCTCTTGGGAGGGGTCCTTTTCGCGAAACGATCGTCGATTATAATTCACCTCTTGCCAACGGCTCTCCGGAGCCAAGTAAAGCGAATTGCGGTCGACTCAGGCGCCAGCCTGAGAGCCACAACAAGCTGCCGAAGTGGCGGAACTGGCAGACGCGCTAGGTTCAGGTCCTAGTGGGGGTAAACCCCGTGGAGGTTCGAGTCCTCTCTTCGGCACTAAGAAAAAAGGCGGCCCAATTCGGGTCGCCTTTTTTGTTTTCTTGCCGCAGTTGCCGACGTCAAGTCTTAGCTCACCTCGACCGGCACTAACTCTTCACGCTTTACCGGCGGCAGATCGTCCAGTTCGTCACCCTCATCGTGATGCAGCTTCTGACCGCCGAGGCAGGCGTAGATCAGATAGAGAACCGGGACCAGGTACAGAACCAGAAAGGTCGACGCCATCAGGCCGAAGCAGAGGCTGACCGCCATCGGGATCAAAACCTGGGCTTGCAGCGAGGTCTCGAACAACAGCGGCGTCAAACCGGCGATCGTCGTGATCGAGGTCAACAACACCGGGCGGAAACGGCGGCGACCAGTGTCGATCAGCGCATCGTAGAGCGGCAGACCATCTCGGAGCCGATGGTTGATAAAGTCGACCAGCACGATCGAGTCGTTCACCACCACCCCGCATAACGCCACCAAGCCGAAGAAGCTGAAGAGCGTGAGCTCGAGCCCCAGCAACAGGTGACCACCGACGGCCCCGATCAAACCGAACGGAATCGCGATCATCACGATCAGCGGCTGGAAGTAGGAGTTGAACTCGATCGTCAGCAGCACGTACATCGCCATCATGGCGACGGCCGAGCCGATGAACAGACTGCCGAGCGATTCCCGCTGCTGTTCCTTCTGACCTTCCCAGCGAATCGTGACGCCGGGGTACTTTTTCATCAACTCCGGAACGTACTCATCCTTCAGGTTTTCAATGATCGCGTTGGAGTTGGCGACTCGCTGGTTCACGTTCGCCGAGACCGTAATCGAGCGTTTTTGATCCAAGCGATTGATTTCGCTCAACGGACGAACGATTTCGACATGAGCCAGCTCGGTAATCGGGCGTTCCGATCCGTCGCCGGTGCGGACCCGGATCTGATCGAACTCGGCCAGCGAGCGGCGATCTTCACGCGGGTAGCGAACCATCAATTTCACTTCGTGCCGTCCACGTTGCAGACGCATCACTTCGTCGCCGTAGTAGGTGGCCCGAATCGTTTCGGCCAGGTCCCGTTCGCTAACGTTCATCGCTTTGGCGCTATCCTTCAAGCGGAGACGCAGCTCCATCTTGCCAGGCGAAGAGTCGTCCTCGATGTCGTAAACGCCGGCCGACTTGGCCAATTCGGTCTTCACGTCTTCGACCGCCGCTTCCAGTCGGGCCATGTTGTCCGGATTGGTCAGCAGCTTGAATTCGATCTGCTTGCCGCCGGGGCCAATTTCCTGCGAGTCGAAGACGAGCGAATCGGAACCGACGATCGGCCCGGTCGCGTCGCGCCATTCGTCGACGATCTGCGAGCTGCTGACCGTCCGCGAACCGGGCGAAGTGAGCCGCACGACCACGGCGCCCAAGTGACTGCCAAACGCGTCGGTCGTCTGCCCGGGCCCTTGCCGGAGCTGAGCGAAGCCGACGTTGCGGCGGATCAACTGGACGACGGTCTCTCCTTCCGCTTCGTGATTCGCGTTGACTTGCCGAATCGCCGCTTCGATCTTTTTGGTCGCTTCGTCCGCCATCATCGCCGGCGTTCCATCCGGAAAAGCGACGTTGCAGACGATCGTTTTGCTGTCGAGCGACGGCATCAGGTTGAGCGGAACGAAGCCGGCGTACACCACCGAGATCGAAACCGCCAAAATCGCGATCGCCAGTGTGACGACGGTCACCGGATTGCCCAGCGAGAACCGGAGCCCCGGCTGATAAACGTGCTCAATAAACCAATCGAGCCGCGCCGAGGTCCAATCCCCCACTTTGTTGAACGCTTTACCAAGCGGGCGGAACGGATAGGCGAAGAAGTCAATCAGGTTGTTGACCAGGTCTTCTGAGTCGTCATCGTGCGCCAAGTGACACGGCAAAATGAAGGCCGCTTCCAGCAGCGAGATCACCAGAATCGCGATCATTGCCAGCGGCATCACCGCCATGAATTTCCCCATCACGCCGGCGACGAAGAACATCGGGATGAAAGCGAGAATGGTGGTCGCGATTGACATCGCCACCGAGGGCAACACTTCCGCCGTTCCGTCGACCGCCGCCCGATGGAAGCTCTTTCCCATCTCGCGGTGCGCGTAGATGTTCTCGCCGATCACGATCGCATCGTCGACCACGATACCGAGCGCCATCAGGAAGGAGAACATCGTCAGCATGTTGAGCGTCTGCCCGAAGTAAAGCAGGATCGCACAAGCGCCGAGCATCGAGATCGGGATCCCCATCGAGACCCAGAACGCGAGCCGCGTATTCATGAAGAGGGCCAGGATGACCAGCACCAGGATCAGCCCTTGCCAGCCGTTGGAGGTCAGCGTGTTCAGACGATCGCGAACTTCTTCCGACTGATCTCCCCAGGTAACCAGGCTATAGCCTTCCGGAATGACGTCGGCATGCTCTTTAACGAACTTCTTCACTTCATCCGTGATGACGAGCAAGTCTTCCTTCGACGTGCGATTGACCGAAATCGCGATCGTCGGGCGACCGTCGACGCGCTGGAACGAGGTGACGTCGTCAAAGTCGTCGCGAACCGTTCCGAGATCGCCAACCGCCAGCACGACGCCATCCGGAGTCTTGATCAGCGGCAGCTTGGCGATTTCGCGGCCGATATCCCGTTTGTTTTCACCGCGGACCAGCACTTCCTGCGAAGCGGTTCGGATCAAACCGCCGGGCATTTCCAAGTTTTCGTCACGGACGATCTCCGACACCTTCTTCAGCGTCAGGCCATAGCGACGGAGCGTCGCTTCCGCGATTTCGATATCAATCTGGTAGCTTTTGGCGCCGGAGATTTCGGCCTGGGAGACGTTCGGCAGCGCCAGCAATTCGACGCGCACCTCTTCGGCCAAGTCGCGCAGTCGCCATTCCATCTCGGCGCTGGGATGATCTGACTCCGGCCCGAGAACGCCGACCGTGATCGCCGATTCGCGCAGCGTGATCTGCTGCACTTCGGGATCTTCGGCCAACAGCGGAAAGCTGGGAATCCGTTCGACATCGCCGCGGATTTCGTTCAGTACCCGCTGGGCGTCGACGTCGGCGTTCAGTTCGAGAATCACCGCGCCGTAGTCGTTGGTCGCCACCGAGGTCATCTTCTTGATGCCGACGGTATCTTTGACCGCTTCTTCGATCTTTTCGCAGATGCCGCTCTCGACTTCTTCCGGGCTGGCGCCAGGATACGGCACGCGGACCAACACGATCTCGAGCTCAAACTCGGGGAAGGTCTCGCGCCGCAGCATGACGAAGCTGAGAACGCCGACCGCGATCACGCTGATCATGATCATATTCATCGCGGGCGTATTGCGAATCGCCCAGCGGACTAAATCACGCATATAGCTTAGCCTTCCACTTTCACCGGGAGACCGACTCGGGGATATCCCATCGGCGTAATCACGATCTGATCATCTTCGCGAAGATCAGCGTTTTCGCCGTTGATGAGCGCGTAGTCTTCTTGAATCACGAGCACTTCGACATGCTCGATCGCCAACTTGCCGTCCCGCACCAGCCACAACACAAACTGCGGACGGGACTCGTCAGTGTGGCCGCTCACCTTCGCCATCTGCTCTTCCGACATCGACTCTTTCAGCGCCTGGGCCGAGTAGAGGGAGAGGGCCGACTCCGGCACGCGCCAAATCGGCATGTCAGGCTGAACTTTGACTTTGACGTCGACGAACATCCCTCGTAGCAGCGCCGACGGACCGCGGGCCTTTACCAGTTGGCCATCAAGCCGGACTTGATCGGGGTTGGAAACGCGAATCAAAACCGGAGCGGTACGCGTCCGCTCATCAAGTCCAAGTCCGTCGAAGCGGGACAATACCCCTTCCCATTGATAGTGACGCCCGCCTAGTTCGTACGAAATGGTGACCGGCGCTTGCGGAAGCCGATAGTCTTCCGAACCGCGAGCGGAAAGAGGATCGACCGTTTTGCCGATCTGCTTGCGCCAGAGCCACGACAGTTCGTCCATTCGCAGGCTGCAGCGAACTTCGGCGGCGCTGGTGTCTTCGATCGTGTAGAGCGCGGAACCGACCGGCACATACGAATCTTGTTCGACGTTGTCGCTAATAATCACGCCGTTGACCGGCGAGACGACTTTCGTATGCTCAAAGTCGAGCTTCGCTTGCTCCAGCCGAGCCTGAGCCAATTCTTTGGCGCGTTCCAGACCTTGCTTGCGCGTCGACATGCTGCGGACCTGGTTTTCCAGTTGCAGCAATTGATTTTGGGCGGTGATCATCGCCTGCTGTTCGTCTTCGACCTGCGACGGCGTGGTCGCATTGCGAGCAAGCAACTGCTCCATCCGCTGGACCTGCTTCTTTTGCAGATCGACGTTCTGCTTTGAGAGGACGATCAGCTCTTGCGTGTTTTCGATTTCGACGTCCGTTTCGCGAATCGCGACGTCGGCCTGTTCGACTTCTTTCGTCAGCCGCTCGACTTCCAACGCATATTTGCGCGGATCGATTTCCAATAGCGGTTGTCCCTTGGCGACATAGGCGCCGGCCCGGAGCGAGTCGTCCCGAAACGTAATGCGTCCGGCGACCTCGGACGACAGATTGATCTCACGATAGGGAACGACGACGCCGTCGACGTGGAAGTTCAAACCTTCCTCGCTTTTGATGATCGGAGAGGTCGTCACCATCAGCAGGGGCCGTTCCACCTCCTGCTTTTTCGGCGGTTGGCGCATCATCACAACCGCGAAAATGATTCCCACCGCCGCGGCGATGATGGCTAGCGGCGTGATGACTCGCGTGATCGTGGATGCCGGCGAACTCGATTGTTCACTCATCTCAGAGATTTCCCTTTACGCTTGTTTCCGCCGAGTCGGACGCCAGTGCCTGACTCTCAAGCGGCGGGCCCCACTCGCCATGTTGTAGCGCGGTGAGGCCAAATCGGTAGATATATTCCGCCAATTCTTCCGTGCCAAAATGCTCATCCAGCATCTGTGGGGGGATGAGCATCTGCAGGACCGGCTGGTTGAACCGGTAAAACAAACATTGGCCGATCATGCTGAACGCCAACTGATGCAGTCGATATTCCGGCACATTCGGCCCGACGATCTCCTGCATGATCTCTACCAGCAGCTTGTGATGCGGCCGGAAAAACTCCTCCACCAACTCTTCCACCACGCCGGTCGGTTGCGAGAACTCGCGCATCATGAGCCGGTGATGGACGTTGGTGTCGGTCTTCGATCGCATCCGGAGAAGCGATACCCGGATGAAGTCCCGCAGGCGATTCTCCGGCGGTTCGTCCGGGCCCCAATTCGGCAGCGGGTACGCATCGTGCGCTCGCAGGTGGGCCTGCTTGAACACGGCCGAATAGAGCTTCTTCTTGTCTCCAAAGTAGTAATTCACGGCCGCCAGGTTCACGCCGGCTTTCGCGCAAATGTCGCGAATCGTCGCCGCTCGAAATCCCTTTTCAGAGAACTCTTCGAGCGCCGCGGCTAAGATCTTGCTGGTTGGGTCGTCGGTTGCCACTGACTAGCTCCGCTAATGGTATCCTTCCTAATTAAAACAAGCGTATGAAACAATTGTTTCAGGAAAAACGTCAACTGGGCAAGATTTACCGATTTATCACCCGAAACCATGAAAAAAGGCCCGGATAAACCGGGCCTTATGGATTTACGGAGGTGATGATGTATCAATTTGACATCACTTCTGAGTCAAATCGTAGATCATCAGCTTGTCTTGTTCTCGCAAGTACAACTTGCCATCCGCCACCACTGGGTGGGCCCAGCTTTCGCGTTCCTGGTACTCTGGCATGAACTTCCCTTTCAGGACGTATTCCTTCGGGGTCGCTTCGACCAGCGCCAGTTCGCCTGATTGATAGCGGAAGATGAAGTTGCCGTCGGCGTACAGAACGGCAGCCGAGCCCTTCCCTTCGCCGCGGATGTTGCCGCCCCACTGCACTTCGCCGGTCTTCATCTCGATGCAGATCGGGAAGCCTTCGTTGTGCTTGGTGCCGGCGTAGATGTAATCGCCCAGCTTCACCATGCCGCCGTGATGGTTCTGGAAGGTCTTCGGTTCGAGGAAGTAAACCTCTTCCGCGGTGACGCCGGCGCCATCCTTCGACAGCTTCACCAAACCGGCGCCGGTTTGATAGCCCGACGAAGCGAAGACGTAGTCGCCGTCGACGATCGGGGTCGGAATCACCGCCACATCGTTGGCGACCGGGTTGTAGTTGTAGAGGAACTTGCCGTCCTTGGCTCGTACGGCGACCAGGCCTTTGCCCGTCATCTGCACGTACTGCTTCACGCCGGCGCCGTTACCGATGACGATCGACGAGTAGCCAGCTTCCGCCTTTCCTTTGTCGCCCAGCTGCGCGTCTTTGGTCGCCCAGACTTCTTTGCCGGTCCGCTTATTCAGGGCCAGCATCAACGCTTGTTCCGATCCAGGGGTGCAAATCAGCAGATTGCCGTCAACCAGCGGCGATTCGGAGAATCCCCAGGCCGGACGCTTGGCGCCATATTCCTTTTCGAAGCTGCGGGTCCAGATCACCTTGCCGCTCTTGCGATCCAAGCAAGCGACCGTGCCGTCCGACAATACGACGTACAACTGGTCACCGTCAATCGTCGGAGTCGAACGGGAACCGCCGTAACCATGTTCCGGAATCGAGTCGGTGACCGGCGTCTTCCACGCAACTTTCTGGGTCGCCAGATCGACCGCTACCACCCCTTGCGACTTATCGAAGTTGCCGGTGGTGTAGAGCATGCCGTCGACAATCGAGACGCTGGCGAAACCGCCCCCCAATCCTTCGACCATGCCGAGCAGCTTCGGCTGCGCCGATTCCCAGTCCTTTAACAAACCAGTCGAATTCGCTTTTCCCTCACGATGCGGACCGCGCCACTGCAGCCAGTTCGGGTCTTCCGGTTTGGCCGCCCATGCGGACGAACCAAGAAGCGTCAGCGCGACCAGCGCAAAAATGCGTACCAATTTCATGCAAGATCTCCGAGCAGGCAGAGTGGTGGATGGAGCGAAACAGGCGGGAATGTCCGGATTACGTCGAAAAATCCAGGCGATGTGAGTCTAAGCCGCGGCAAAGCCGGTGACAAGCTTGCTTATGGGGGAACCTTTCGCGTAAAAAAACTCCGAAGGCTGTGATTTTTTCACGATTGCATCTCCCTCCAGCCCCCTAAACAATCGAACAAAGTCACGCCTTGTCCCCCTCACTCGCCGCGGTCGATCGTCATGCCCTTTCCATTCCGCCCGCTGTTGGCCGCCATCTTAGTCGGTTCGCTCACTTCCTTTCTGTTGGCTGACGAACCGTTTATTCCTCGCAAACAATCGGCGATTCCCGGCCCTCCCCTCTCGCCAGAGGAAGCGGCCGCCAAGATGACCGTTCCTCCTGGCTTTACGGTCGAGGTAGTCGCGGCCGAGCCAGACCTGATCAATCCAGTCGCGATGACCTTTGACGACCAAGGCCGGATCTGGGTGACCGAATCGCTCGAGTACCCCCGTCATTCCCCCGGTCCCGGCCGAGATCGAGTCAAAGTCCTCGAGGACACCGACCATGACGGCCGCGTCGACAAGACGACGATCTTCGCCGAAGGCTTGAACATCCCCTCCGGCATCGCCGTTGGATACGGCGGCGTCTGGGTCGCTAACTCGCCAGACCTCCTCTTCCTCCAAGACACCGACGGCGACCTGAAGGCCGACAAACAGGAAGTCGTCGTCACCGGCTTTGGACGAAGCGACACCCACGAACTTCCTAACTCGCTGACCTGGGGTCCCGACGGCGCGCTCTACGGACTGAACGGCGTCTTCAATCCATCGCACGTCACGCAAAATGGCAAGACGTTCGATTTCACCTGCGCGATGTTCCGCATCGATCCCCGTACCCGCGAGTTCTCGCTCTTCTGCGAAGGAACGAGCAACCCGTGGGGAATCGCGTTTGATCCGGAAGGCAGCGCCTTCGTCAGCGCCTGCGTGATCGATCATCTGTGGCATCTGACCGAGACCGGCTACTACCATCGCCAAGGGGGCCCTTATCCGCCGTTCACCTGGAAGATCGAGTCGATCGTTCAACATAAACACCAAATGGCCGCCTATTGCGGGATCGAATACTTCGATAGCGACGCCTATCCCGCCGAATATCGCGATCGGCTCTACATGGGAAACATCCACGGCAATTGCGTCAACGTGGACGAAGTGACCCGCGACGGATCGACCTACTTTGGTAAGCCTCACCCCGATTTCGTCACCGCCAACGACGTCTGGCATATGCCGGTCGATCAAAAGATCGGCCCTGACGGCTGTCTCTACGTTCTCGATTGGTACGACCGGTATCACTGCTATCAGGATGCGATGGCTCGTCCGGCCGAAGTCGATCGGCTGAAAGGGCGCCTTTATCGGATTCGGTACAAGGAGACGCCGCGGGCCGAATCGTTCGACCTGGCGAACGAGGATGACGAACAGCTGATCGAGCGACTCCGTAGCGGCAACCGCTTCTATCGCGACCGCGCCCAACGCTTGCTGAGCGAACGCAACGAAATTGCGGCACTCGAGGAACTCGATGCACTGGCGCTCGACAAGTCAGAGCCGAGGAAAGCTCGCCTGCACGCCGTCTGGGCGATTGCCGGAACGACCTGTCCGAGCGAATCGTTCATCCACGCGTTACTCCACGACGAAGATTCCACCTTCCGCGCCTGGGGCATCCGAATCGCCGGCAATTTTGGCAAGGTTTCGCCTCGCGTTGCGGAGAAAATTATCGCCGCCGCCAAGGACGACACTCCCGACGTCCAACTGCAAGCAGTGATCGCCGCCGGCAAGTTGAAAGAAATTCCCACCATCCCGACGTTGATCGCCGCGCTGGGCAACGCCGGCGACGACAAGTTGATTCCGCACATCGTCTGGCAAAATCTCCATCCGCTGCTGGAAACCGACAGCGGCGAACTCTTCGCTCAGCTCGAAGATCCGAAGCTGGCCGCCAATCCCAACGTCGCCGCGTTGCTGCCGCGGATCATCGATCGCATTCTCGCAGCGCCGCAGGTCGAGACCGACAGCATCATCAAACTGGTGAAACTGGTCGCCGAGACTCCGTCGCTCCATTCCGCTCTCAACAGCTCGCTGGCCACTCTCGCCGCTCGCGTCCAGTCCGGCGAAATCGACGGCGATCGGCTTGCCGCGATTCGCTCGCAGTTGGAACCGGTACTTCAGCCGATCCTCACTGCCGGCGACAAACACCCGTCCTATTTCGACGCCGCCCTCCTCGCGGTTACCTGGAAAAACGCCGACGCCCAAACCGCCGTTCGCGCCGCTTATCGAAACGCATCGACGCCCGACGCCAAACGGGCCGCTGCACTCGCCGCTCTCGTCGCGTTTGGCGACGACCAGATCGTCCCAGCTGTGCGTGACGTCCTAGTCGCTCGCGAAAACACGTCGAAGCAGCTGCAATCCGATTCGATCGCCGCACTCGGCAAACTCGACAATCAACAGGTCGCCGAGATGCTGGTCGCCACCTATCCACAGCTCGCTTCCGATCTGCAGCCGAAAGCGCTTGAAGTCCTCACGCAGCGCGTCGCGTGGAGCCAAAAACTTCTCGCCGCCGTCGCCGCCGAACGAATCGCCAAGGACGCTCTCAACATCAATCAGGTCCGCCGCCTGCAGGAAAGCCCGGATAGCGACGTGGTCGCTGACGCGATCAAACTCTGGGGACAGATCCGTACCGAGCGTAATCCGCAGCGGGAACTGGTGATCGCCGACATGCGGCGTCTGGTTCGCAGCCGTGACGGGGATCCTCACGCTGGCGCCGTCGCGTTCCAAAAGCTGTGCGGTCAGTGTCACAAGATTTACGGCCAAGGGCAGGAAGTCGGTCCCGACATTACCACCAACGGCCGCGGCTCGTTTGAACAACTCCTTTCCAGCGTCTTCGATCCCAGCCTGGTGATTGGGCCTGACTATCAGGGACGCATGGTTCTGACCGCCGACGGCCGGACATTGACCGGCCTGATGGTCGAAGACAATGACCAGCGGGTAGTGCTCAAGCTGCAAGGGGGCAAACTCGAAACGATTCCTCGCGACGACGTCGACGCGATCCGCGTCAGCAAGTTGTCGCTGATGCCGGAAGGCGTCGAGAAACAGCTGAGCGAACAAGAGCTGATTGACCTGTTCGCATATCTTTCGCTGACTCGTCCGCCGGGCGATCCCAATACCGAGCTGATCCCCGGCGCCGAGGCGATTGACGTCCGTCGACTCCATTTGCCTTCGTCGCTGGTCAATCAACTCGCATCCGCCGAACTTTCCAGCAATGCCACCGAGCTCGGCAAGGGCGCCCGCGGCGCCGCGACCGATCTGGTCTACCTGCCGGAGAAAAACGCCTACCTCCACAATTCGCAGTGGCATGAAGTCGGAGTCGGCGGCGGAGCCGATCTCGGCATCGTTTCCGAAGGCAAGCCGGTCTTCTACGAGGCGACCTGGAAAGCGCCGGTTGCGATCAACCTGATCACCCTCTCCGGCGTCTACCCAAACCAGCCGCAGCCCAACACCGCCTGGAAGATCGAAGTCCGCAGCGGCGGCGATTGGCGTCTGCTCGACCGCGGCGTCGGCGGTTGGTACGACAATGGCCGCTACGTCTGGGGCGCCCCTGGTACCGCCGAAACATCGATCGACGGCTTCCGCGTCAGTCTCTTCAGCCCCGACGAAAAGACGCCGATCCGCAGCGTCCACTTCCGCGGCGAAGAAGGAGTCTCCTGGTTCGTCGGCTCCGCCCCGGCAGATGCCATCATCGTGAAGGATTAATACCCCGAAGCGCCAGCGAGGGAAATGCGGCCGAGGTGGCAATTTAGGTAAGCCATTTTTCAAGGTCCAAAAATAGGACCGGACCCTTTCCATTTTTTTTGATCGAACGATTTCACGCATTCGTCTCCCCATCACTCCGTCGGATGTGGAAGCGACAAATAGCCCTAACTCCCGTGTAGAAAACGACCTATCGTTTTCTACCAAAATCTCCATGACTCGATCACGAGCCAAAACCGGACCGTACCAAGCGGTCCTGTTTTTTTGGGACCGCGGAACGAGGGTCCCAAAAATGAATTGCGCAGTTCTCGTACGAATTGTCAAAGAGCCGAGCGCCGGAAGGTGCGCGCGGTTTCGCCAACCTGCACTCGACCGGAAGTCCGTGCGCTTTGTCAATCGACAAACATTGGCGACGATGCGAGCGAATTTCGATCGCGCATCAACGAGCGTTACAATGCGACTAGAGCTATAATTTCCGCTTCGCTCGATAGCCGTACGCACGAATGCCCCGAAGGGGAAAACATGCTGATCCAAGTTGGCTACGAGATTGCGTTTCAATTGCCGCAGCCCGCGCCGATGCTGTTGATGCTCTATCTGCATCCGACGCGCGAGCTGACGACGCGGCAGCCTGACCGCTTACTGCTGACCCCGAGCGTGCCGGTGCAGGAGTATTACGACTCGTTCGGCAATCGTTGCGGGCGAATCGTTGCGCCGGCTGGGCAGATGTCGTTTCGCAATCAGGCGCTGGTCGAAGATTGCGGCTTGCCCGACCTGCAAGCGCCCTACGCAACGCAGGCCGAAGTGCAAGACTTGCCGTCCGACGTCCTGATCTATCTACTGCCGAGCCGCTACTGCGAAGTCGATAGCGAGTTAAAAGATCTCGCCTGGTCGTTGTTTGGCGCGAGTCCTCCTGGCTGGCCGCGCGTACAGGCGATTTGCAACTACGTTCACAACCACATTCGATTCGACTATCTGCAAGCCCGGGCGAATCGAACCGCCCTGGAAGCGTATCGCGAACGGGTCGGCGTTTGCCGCGACTTTATGCATCTGGCGATCACCTTTTGCCGCAACTGCAACATCCCGGCTCGCTACTGCACTGGCTACCTCGGCGATATCGGCGTTCCCCCGAGTCCCGATCCGATGGACTTCAGCGCCTGGTTCGAAGCCTATCTCGGCGGACAGTGGTACGCCTTCGATGCGCGAAACAACATTCCCCGCATCGGTCGCGTGCTCATGGGACGCGGCCGCGACGCCGCCGACGTCGCGCTGACGACGACCTTTGGCGTGAGCGAACTCGCGTCGTTCCGCGTCTGGGCGGATGAAGTAGTAGGGACGCCCTACTAGCCCGAGGCGCAAGCCGAGGGAAAGCTTAGCGCGGCGGAGAAAGTGCTCGCTATTATTTCCGAGCACGAATCGGTTGCGGCCCCGGTCTAAAACGGCCGATCACATTCCCTCGGCTTGCGCCTCCGGCTAATGTTGCGCAACGTACGGTCTATCTTGAGACCGCTCCGCCGGCGTTGGCGACTCCGGCGCCGCTCGGTTCAAAGACCCAGTACATCCCGCCCGGTCCGGAAACGGAGCGTAGCCATTGTCGGTGCGCCGCTGGTTGCGGCTGGTGGAGCAGGGTGAAGATGTCGCAGATGATCGAGTCGTTGTCGCCGTAGTAGGCGTGGCCGATCAGGCTGGTGTCGATCGCCGAGACGTCGATCGTGTCGACGCCGGGGACGATGACGATCTCTGGGCGGACGTCGCCGGCGCGGGGATAGCCGTTCACGTTTTTCGAGGCGAGTAGCGCCAAGTCGTTGGCCGACGCGTAAAGGGTCACCTGGTTCGAGGCCCGGACGATCTGCGGGGCGATCTCTTCTTTGAAGACCTGGGCGTCAACGTCGGGCGCCGCAAGCACGACCTGGTTAAAAAGCTTCGTTTCTTCTTTCATTTCGGCGGCGATCTCTTCCAGCGCCGCCCCCATCGCCCGGTTCCCCATGCTGTGAGCGATCAGATTGATCGACTGAGCGTCGCTCTGCTGGGCGACCTTCAGCAAGAATTCTTTCAGATGCGAGACGGTCCAAAGCGAGTTGTCGCGGTCGGTCGCGTAGCCGAACAAATCGGCTTGCGACGGCCAACTGTAGAACATCGGGACGCCGGTAAACTTCAGGTCATACGCCATCTGGGCGGTGCGGCGAGCGGCGTCTTCAAACGAGACGTTGTAGCCATGGACGAAGATCAGGATCTCGCGTCGCGGCGACTGGGCGACCATCTCCCGCAGGTCGGCGAAGAACGCCTCTTCCTCTTTCGAGAGGACGTCGAGCAGCACGACATGCTTTTCTGGACGTTCGGTCAGTTCCAGCTTCAGGATCGATGGAGCTTCAAGCTGCCCCACTTCGTGCACTTCCGGAATGCTGACGTGACACGCGCCGAACTGCAATTCGCCGCGACCGCCGCTGAACATGGCGCTGCCGCTAGCAAGGGCGCGTAATTCCTTTTGATAGTCGAGCCCGGCGTCACGCGCGACGAACAGCCCCAAAGCGACCGCGACGATCGCCAGCACGCCGCCGACGCGGACCATCTGGTATTTCCACATCAGGCCAAACAGGGCGAGTCCGCCGAAGGCCAAGCCAATCGCCGGATAGAAATGGCCGACAATGCCGGCGCCGCTGGCCAGCTCACGATCGGTGCCGTACAGCACTTCGACCACTTCGTAGCCGGGCGTATCATCGGGAACGCTTTCGGCTGCCATCATCGGCGCCATCGCTGCGTTGGGCGCGGCCATCGCCGCTTCCGCTTCTTCGGCCGCCATCTCGATTGGCGTCCGTGCTCCCATGCTGGCCGGAGCCCGCATCATTCGCGGAGACGCAGTTGGCGCCGGTTCGGCCGTGGAACGCATCATCATCGGGGCAGCCGACATTTCCTCGGGCGCAGCTTCGACGGCGGCGATTTTCTCGCGCGGAACTTCGACTTCGGCCGGTTCGACGGCAACCACGCCGTGATCTTCGGCCGGGGCAGTCGCTTCGACCCCATCGCCGCCATCCTCAGCCGTTTGCTCTTCCGGCGCAGCTCCGCAGCCGAGAATCAGCATCGCCATCAGGCAGCCAAAGACGCTCCACGCAGCAAAAATTCGTCGATCCATGACGCTTCTTTCCTTCATCCGTTCCTCACTTGGCGTACCCTTGAGACAGGGCGCCGGGGCGTCGATCATAAAGGCTTCCCCCTCCCCTGGCCAGACGAATTGAGGACCGGTGATGTTCGGTTTGTAACGCCAATTCCAGTCAGTACTTAGCTCACAAAGAGAATCTTTCCCCAGCGGCGCCAGTTGCTGAGCGAATTTGTAAATTTCAACTACGATCAAAAAACCGCCGCCCCCCCAAGCTCGTCTCCCTGGGCGGAACCAACTTTTCTCCAACTATTCTTGCGCTCCAATCGCTGCGTATTAGGGAACCCACTATGCGACGCTGGACTCTCGCCCCCGCTCTTTGGTTATTGCTGCTCTCGCCTGGTCTTCTGCTGGCCCAAGACGACGCCGCCGAAAACAAACCGGCCGACGCCGCTCCGGAGGCCGAAACCGGCCCGGCGAACCAGTCGAGCTTGCTCTCGGTTCCGAAACCGGTCCGCGAAGCGATGCAGGATCGAGACTACGACCGAGCGATTACCGCCATCGAAAAGGCGATCGCCGACAAGCAGGGAGACGCCGCCTACCTGACCTATCTGAAAGGGCGAGCCTACTACTTCGCCAAGAAGTACAAAGAGTCGATCGCGGTGATGACCGAGCTGACCAAGCGTTACCCGGATAGCGATTGGACGCGGAAAGCCCGGTTTGCGATCGGGGTCGCATATGCTCGCGCGGGAGATTATCGCGCCGCGGAACTCGCCTACCAGGCCGAGGCCGAGTATCTGATCTCGCTCGAACGGAAAGAAGAGATCGCGGCCATTTATCTGGAATTCGCCGACGCCTTTTACGCCCCCAAAGCGGACAACAAGCAGCCCGACTACCAGCGAGCCCTCTCCTTCTATCAAAAAGCGGCCGAAATCGGCCCGATGAAGGAGACCAGCACGCGGATCCAGCTGCAGATCGCCCGCTGCTACAAGCAGATGAACAACCCGGGGCAAGCGATCAATCTCTACCAGGCGTTCATCAAAGCGAACGAAGATGACTCGCTGTTGCTGCCGGCTCGATATGAACTGGGCGAAGCGTACCTGGCGGCCGGCAATCGGGTCGAATCGCGTCGCACGTGGGAAGATCTGTTGTCGCTCAACGGCACCGCCAAGTCGGAGCTGATTCCACTCGCCTCGTTCCGCTTGTCGGAAACGTACGGCATTCCCAACCCCGGCAACAAGGATGACCTGGAACTAGGGGTCGCCGCACTCAAAAAGTTCCTGACGACCTATCCCGACCACGAGAAAGTCGCGACCGCGCATCTACGGATCGTGCAGAGCTATCTGAACCAGGGACGGACCGAAGACGCGCTGGCCGCGGTCGACGAATTCCTGGCCCAGGACAAGCTGGCCAAGACCGACGAGTACGCGTCGGCCCAATACTTGAAGGGTTTGGCCCTGGCGCGGCAGAAGAAGTTTGACGATGCGATCGCCGCCTGGCGAACCTACTTGCAGCAACACCCGACGCACGGTCACTGGAGCGAAGCGCAGCGTCAGATCATCAACGCCGAGTACGCCAAAGGACTCGACGCGATGGAGCGGGAAGATTACGACGCCGCTCGCGCCGCGTGGGGCGAATTCCTGGTGAAATACCCGATCGACGAACGAAATCGGGCGATCCAAAACAACTTCGCTCAGATGCTATTCCAGCAGAAGAAATACGACGAAGCGATCGCCGCGTGGCGCCAGGTCGTCTCAAAGTACCCGCAAACCGAGGAAGCGTCGGTCGCCCAGTATCGGGTCGCCCAAACGTTGGCCGAGAACCTGAATCGTCTGGCCGACGCGATGGAAGAGTACAAGAAGCTGAACTGGGGCTCGCAAGCCGGTCCGGCTCAACAGCAGATCGCACTGTTGTCGAACAAGTCGCTGGCGATCAGCACCGTCCGCGTTTATCGCAGCAACGAAACGCCGCGGATCGGGCTGAAAACGCGCAACCTGGAATCAGTCGACGTGCAGATCTACAAGGTCGACCTGGAAACCTACTTCCGCAAGATGCACCTGGCGACCGGCGTCGAATCGCTCGACATCGCGCTGATCGATCCCGATTCGCAGTTTGAGCACAAGGTGGCCGACTACGAGAAATATCGACTCTTCTCGAGCCAGGTCGACGTGCCCCTGCCGGGCGAAAACAAGGTGAAGGCGGGCGTGATGGCGATCACCGTCAGCGGCAAGACGCAGGAAGCGACCACGTTGGTCCTGCAAAGCGATCTCGACATGATCGTGAAGAGCTCGCGTGACGAGGTCTTTATCTTCACGCAGAACATGCGAACCGGCAAACCATGGCCCGGCGTCAAGCTGCTCCTTTCCAACGGCAGCGAAGTCTTCGCCGAAGTCGAAACCGGCGCCGACGGCGTTTATCAGGCCGACCGCAAAGAACTGCGTGATCCGGCCGACCTGCGGGTCTTTGCGATCGCCGACGGGCACATCGCGTCGAGCGTCGTTAACCTGAATGGTCTCGGCGTCGCCCAAGGGTTGGCTCGCGCCGGTTACTTGTACACCGATCGCCCCGCTTATCGCCCCGGTCAGCTGGTTCACTTAAAGGGGATCATCCGGGACGCGGTCAACGACATCTACGTCGTTCCAACCAAGCGCGATTACAAGCTGGAAGTCTACGACGGCCGCAATCGCCTGGTGATGGAAGAAGAGATCAAGCTGAGCGATTACGGCTCGTTCCAGTCGCACTTGCTGTTGCCGAGCGCAGCCGCGCTTGGGGATTACCGGATCGTCGTTTCGGACGAAAAAGTGCGGTATGAAGGGTCGTTCGTCGTTCATGAATACCAGCTGCCGTCGGTCTTCCTGTCGGTGGAGTCGGATCGCAAGGTCTACTACCGCGGCGAGAAGATCACCGGCACGATCAAAGCGGCCTATTACTACGGCGCCCCGGTTTCTGGCGCCGAGATTTCCTACTCGCTCAACGGCGATCGGACGTTCAACGCGACGACCGACGACAAGGGGGAAGTGAAGTTCGAGTTTGAGACTCGCGACTTCCGCCAATCGCAAACGCTGAACCTGGCGGTGCAATTGCCGGCCCATTCGACCGCGACCAACCAGCCCTTCTTCCTCTCGGCCCAAGGCTACACGATCGAAGCGAAAACGGTTCGCCCCGTCTACCTGGCCGGCGAAACGTTTGAAGTCGACGCGACGGTCAAGGACGCCGAAGGAAAACCGATCGCGAAGGACCTGACGCTGAAGGTCTTCCAACTCTACAACGCCAAGGGAACCAGCGAAAAGCAAGAGAAGCTGGTCGAGGAATTCCCAGTCAAGAGCGACGAAAAGACCGGCGTGATCCGTAAGACGCTCCAACTGCCGGACGGGGGCGACTATCGCGTTCGCCTGGAAGGAACTGACCGGTTCGACAACGTCGTCTCGGGTGAAGTGGCGGTCAAGATCTCCGGCGAAGAGGACAAGATCCGCCTCCGCATTCTGGCCGATCACCACACGCTGAAGGCGGGCGAAAAAGCGACGGTGAAAGTTCACTGGCGCGAACGTCCCGCTTTGGCGTTGTTGACGCTGGAAGGGGCGAAGATCCTGGAGTATCGCCTGATCCAGCTGAAGAAAGGGGACAACGAAATCGAAATCGACGTCGCCTCGAAACTGGCGCCCAACTTCCAGATGTCGCTGGCGGTGATGATCGATCCGACGAAAGAGCAAGATACCGAAGAAGTGCCGGTCCGGTTCCACACCGCGACTAGTCCGTTCCAGGTTGAGCGCGATCTGCAAATCGCGATGAAGATCTTGGGGGACAAGCATAAGCCCGGCGACAAGATCGAAGTGGAAGTCTCGACGACCAACGCCGCCGGTCAGCCGGTTGCGGCCGAGTTGAGCCTGGCGATGGTCGAGAAAGCGCTCTACGAACGCTTCCCCGAACGGATCGCCGCGATCGAAAAGTTCTTCGGCGGCGTCAACCGTAGCTTCGCGATGCGGACTTCGGCGACGATTGAATTCTGCTATCACCCGCAGACCAGTTCGATCGACCGTCTCCTGTTGGCGGAAGAAGAACGCCTGGAAACGCTAGCCCGCGAAGAGGAAACTCTGGAAGAGTTGAGTGATCGCGATTTCGACGGCATCGCAATGGGCGTCCGCCCAGCGTCCGATCGATTCGCCGGCGGAATGGGCGGCTTTGGCGGCGAAATGGGTGGTAGTGGCTTCGGCGGCGGCGGAGGAGGCTTCTTCGGCGGTCCAGGCGGTCCAGCTCCTCCGATGCCCGCTCCCGCGGCCAATCAGCCGATGGTCGAATACGGGACCTATCCGCAACTGGAACAGCAGAATCGCCAGCTGGCTCAAGCGGGCGACAAGCAGCAGATGAACGGACACTACATGGAGCTCTCGCGCCGCCGCGAAATGCGAGCGGACGAAAAGAAGCGGGCGGATTTGTACTTCTATGACGCTGCCCCGCAAGGGGGTCAGGGTCAGCTCGACAACGCCTGGATGATGCAGCCAGGCGAACTGAAGGACCTTGGCAGTCAGCGCGAAGTCCAGATGCTGGCGGCGGACGGACGTTTCTCGAATCTCAACTTCGCCATCGAACTTGGCGAAAAATGGGGCGCGGAAGCCGCTGGAGAACGCCTGAAGAAAGCGGCCGCCGATGGCGAGCGGATCTTGATCGGCATTCCGGCGCAGGAAACCGGTTTCTGGGATCCGGCCGTCATGACCGACAAGAAAGGGAAGACGAAGATCGAAATCACCTTGCCGGAACGTTCGACCGCGTGGCTGCTGAAATCGCGCGGCGTGACGATCGATACCCTCGCCGGCGAAGCACAAACCGAACTGGCGGTCAGCAAGTCGCTCTTCGGCGAACTGCGAGTTGCGGCGGCGTTCGTCGATGGGGACTCGGCGCAGATCCCGGTCACCGTCCACAACGACCTGATCGACAAGGGGGAGATCACCGTCACCTTGAAGACGACGATCGGCGCCAAGTCGCAAACCGAGACCAAGACGCTGAAGGTCGAAAAGAAGGGAATCGTCGATTTGGCCTTCCCGGTTCGCTTCGCGCTGCCGGTCGCCGGTAAAGAAGACGCCGAACCAGGCGCCGAAATCGAGTTCTCGCTGACCGTTGCGGCTGCCGAGACGACGGATCAGCAGTTGGCCCTCGTGCCGCTGCTTCCGGCCGGTATGCCAGTTTATGCGATCGCTTCCGGAACGTCGGCCAGCAGCACTTCGGCCTTCGTCCAGCGTCCTGCCAAGATGCCCTGGTCGAGCCCGCGGATGCAGATCGTGATCGGTCCGACGGTGCAACAAACGCTGTTTGACGTCCTCAGCACGGCGCCGACGCTCCGTCAGCTCGACAATCAGCGGTTCGCGACCGGCATCGACACCAACACCAGCGACCTGATGGCGGCGCTCGCCCTCCAGCAGCTGATGAGCAAGGGACGCGATGCGTCAAACCCGCAGATGCAATCGCTCGACGAGACGATTCGTCGCCAACTCCGCTCGATCGTCGCTTCGCAAAAGGATGACGGTTCGTGGAACTGGGCCGGTCCGTCTGGCGCCAGTAACGCGTATACCTCATCCCGCGCGATGTGGGCCTTGTCGCTGGCTCGCAATGCCGGCTATCGAGTCGACAAAGACGTCTTCGATCGCGGGCTCAACTACTTGAAGAACCAGCTGACGCAGTTGGGAGTCGCCGACTACGAAAGCCGCGCCGTCCTGCTGCATGCGGTGACCGAAGCGGGGCAGGAGGATTTTCCGCTCGCCAATCAGCTCTACCGCAATCGCAACTCGCTTTCGACCGCAGGGCTGGCTTACCTGGCCCTGACGTTCGCCCAGATGGATCGCAAGGAAACGGCCGGCGAGATCATCGCCTTGGCGAAGCAAAAGCTGAGCGGCGGCGGTATCACGCCGCTGTCGTGGAACTCGGCCGAGGTTGAAACTCGCGGGCTCTACGCGTTGTGCTTGTACAAGCTGTCGCCGCAGCAGGAAGAACTGCGCAAGGAAGTCGAATGGCTGATGCAGCATCGCTGCGGAGCCCGCTGGGCGCCGGAGAAAGCGGTCGGCCCGATCATGCTGGCGGTCTGCGGCTACAACGCCACCAAGCAATTGGCGGCCGACGCCTACGATCTGACGGTGATGGTCAACGACAAGCCGCTAAAGACGCTGAAGTTTGACGCCAACTCGACGACGCAAACGCTCGACGTCCCGGTCGACATGTTGACCAACAAAGAGAAAGAAACGATTCGCTTCGAGCTGAATGGCCGCGGCGAGTTCTCGTACGAATGCGTGTTGGCCGGCTTCGTCGCCGCCGACAAGCTGGAAAGCACCGCCAACAACTGGACCGTGCGCCGCTACTACACGCCGGCGCCGATCGAGTTCGACGGCCGCCCCGTTTCCAGCGGCTTCGGCCTGCTGGCGGGCAGCTACTCCAGCTTCCGCAACACCATGACGCAACTGCCGGCCGCCAAGAAGGGGCACGTTACGCTCGAAATGTGGCGAAACAACGTCGCCGGCAATTCGCGCGACCAGCAGATGCCTTACTTGATCGCCTTCGAGCCCCTTCCGTCCGGCGTGCGCGTCGACGAAAAGACGGTCACCGGCCCGTTCGAGCGATTTGAAATCCAGCCCGGCGGCATCCTGTTCTACCTGGGCGGCAATCGCGGCCTGGGGACGATTCAGTTTGACGTCATCGGCTCGATCCCCGGCGACTACCAAGGTTTGCCGACGATCCTCCGCGACGCCTACCACCTTAGCGATATGGTGGTCGCCAAGTCGCAAGAGCTGAAAGTGCTGCCTCTGGGCGGAAAGAGCGAAGACAAGTATCGCCTGACCCCGCTCGAACTGTACGAGCTCGGCCGACTCAAGTTTGACAAGCATGACTACGCCGGCGCTCAAGCGCACCTGACCGAGCTGTTCAGCAACTGGAATCTGCAAACCAACTACTTCCAGCAGACCGTCCGGATGCTCCTTGATATCAGCCTGGAACAAGGGAACTCGGCCGAAGCGGTTCGTTACTTCGAGATCGTGATCGAGAAGTATCCGGAACTGGAAATCCCGTTCGCCAAGCTGATGAAGATCGGCAAAGCGTATCACGAGATCGGCGAGTACGAACGGGCCTACCTGGTCTATCGGGCGACGGTCGAAGCCAGCTTCATGGTCGAAAGCCAAGTGGCCGGCTTCCTGCAGGACCAAAACGAGTTCCTCCGCAGCGTCGAAGTGATGACCTCGCTGCTGCAGAACTCGCCGCCGGAACCGTACGTTGCGACCGCCGAATACGCGCTCGCCCAGCAGGTCTCGGCCAAGGCCCCGAATGCGGCCCAGGATCCGCAGCTGAAGGAGAAGAACATCAACCGGGTCACCCTGGTCCGGCGTTCGCTTGGCATGCTCGAGAACTTCCTGACATCCAATCCGGAAGATCCGTCGGCTGACCAGGCCGCCTTCTCGTTGGCGACCGGCTTGATTGAGCTCGACGCCTATCAGCAGGCGATTTCGGTCTGCGGCGACTACACGCGTCGCTACGGAGAAAGCAACTTCCTGAGCAGCTACTGGTACATCACCGGCTTCTGCCACTTCGCCCTCGGTCAGCACGAGAAAGCGCTGCAGATGTGCGAACAGGTCGCTGAGTACAAACGCCCCGCCACCTTGTCCGGCAGCCGCCAATTGGCGGAAGAGAACAAGTGGCGAGCCGTTTACATCATGGGACAGATTCACCACGCCCTCGGCCAGGCCGCCGCGGCGATCACCGACTACGAAAAGGTCAAAGATCGCTTCGTCGACGCGGCCCAGTCGATCGATTACTTCCTGCACAAGCAGATCGCTTTGGCAGACGTTTCGACCTTCACGCCGGACGAAGCGGTCAACGTGGAGCTGAAGTTCCGCAACATCGCCGCTTGCGACGTGAACGTCTATCGGATCGACCTGATGAAATTCGGCCTCCTCCGCCGCAACTTGCAGCAGATCACCGCGATCAACCTGGCTGGCATTCGCCCCTACCACGAAGAAAAAGTGGAGCTGGGCGACGGCAAGGACTATCGCGATCGGACGAAGGAGCTGAAACTGCCGCTCAAGGAAGAAGGCGCCTATTTGGTGGTCTGTCGCGGCGAAAACCTGCATGCCAGCGGGCTCGTCCTGATCTCGCCGCTAAAGGTGGAAGTGCAGGAAGAATTTGAATCGGGCCGCGTCCGGGCGACGATTCGCAACGTCAAGACCGACGCCTACGTCGCCGACGTCCACGTGAAAGTGATCGGCTCGGCCAATGACGAGTTCGTCTCCGGCGACACCGATCTCCGCGGCGTCTTCGTCGCCGACGGCATCCAAGGCCGCTCGACGATCCTGGCCGAAGCGGAAGAAGGAGAATACGCCTTCTACCGCGGCGAGAAATCGCTCGGCGAAGTTCCCCTCCCGGTTCCCAACGCCAAGCCGCAAGAGCCGAACGCCGGCTATGGCGGTCAGATGCAGGGAAAAGGCTCGAGCAACAAGGCGAAGCTCAACGACGAACTCCTGCGAGGGATTCGAGCTGGCAACGACATGATCCAGCAAGAGCAACGAAAGAACCTGGACAACTTCTATCGCAACGACGTCAAAGAAGGGATCCAGAACTTCAAGTTCTAAGCGAGATCGCGAGTGAAAACGAAAAAGGCCGGTGCAAACGCATCGGCCTTTTTTTGCACTACGTCGCTTCGGTCGTCGCCGGCTTCTCTTCGGCTGGCTTTGCGTCCGCGGGCTTCATCGGGTCGCCTTCTTCGCCCCGCTTACGATCGTTGCCGCGACCGTCAGGGCCACGTCCCCCATCGGGGCCGCGACCGCCGCCTGGTCCGTTCCAGTCGCCGCGGCGACCAGGTCCCATCCCGTCGCCGCGCGGTCCGCCGGGTCCACCACCGGGACCTCCGGGTCCACCTGGACCGCCGGGGCCCATGCCATCATCAAAGCCGCCTGGCCCATCGCCGCGACCAAAACGATCCTGAGGACGCATCCCTCCGCCGGTGCGACCACCCCCAAAGAAGCTGAACATCAAGTGCCGCGAATACTCTTCCCGCAATTCCTTGTCGAACGCTTCTTTCGGAAGCGTCGCCAGATGGCTGCGGCGTTCGGCCGGCAGCTGTTCAAAATACTTACGGACATCCTCTTCGCTGGCGTTTTCCAGCATCTGCGAGTGGAACGCTTTGAAGATCAATTGGCGAAGAATGTCGCGTTGAGCGTCGACCGGCAGTTTCTCCATCAGCCCGCGAGTTTGCGGCGTCAGATCGGCCATCAATCGCTTGATGTCTTCCTGTCCCGGCAGCGGAGCTTCTCCTTGCCGATCGAAGTTCATCTTTCCCCAGACCCAAAAGAGGCGCCGCTCTTCCGGCATTTCGTCCAGACGCTCACGCATCCGCGAACCGTCGCTGAACTGCGAGTCGAGGTATTTCTCGATCGGCTGCCGGTTCGTCTTCATGAAGTCGACCAGCCAGCCCCAGATCTTGGGCATGTCTTGTTCGTTGGCGCCGCGGAGTGCGTCGCGCATCATGCCGAAGCGACGGCGGCGCGACTCTTCTTCCAGCTCCGACTTGATCGCCGCGACCCGTTTATCGATCGGCAGCTTTTCAATTTCAGCCCGTTTGACCGGATCGAGAGACTTCAGCCATTCGTAATAGCGATTCATGACGTCGCGCAGCTCTTGGCCGTCGCCGCGCGTCTCGAGCGCCGTGTGAATCTCTTGGCAATGTTCGCGTCCTTCGGTCGAGAGGCGTTCCCAGCGCTGTTGGCTGGCCATCAACTCTTCCTTTTCGGCCTGCGACATCTGTTCGATCCGCTGTCGGCGATCGGTCAGATCGTCCCCCAGGGCGACGCCGGAGGCGGCCAGCAGCAAGCAGGTCGGCAGCGCGAGTCGCTTAAACGCCATCATCCACCTCCGAAACGAACAGCCCTTCTTTGCGCAGCTGTTCCAGGAACTCGACCTCGTCCACCTTTTGATAGCGGTCCATGTTTTCGATCAGCGGCAACTCGGTCAGCAGCTTTTGATTCTCGCTGGTCGCCGAATAGTTGACCCACGCGAAACCGGCGACCGCGGCGATCAGCGACGCCGCCAACGTGATCGTCAGCACGCGCCACGTGCTCGACTTGCGGCGATCCTGGATCGTTTCGAGCTCTTGCGACGCGGCGAGCGAGATCATCTCGACCGTGGTGTGCACGAACGAACCGCTCGCTTCCATTCGAGGCAGCGAGTCGAGCATGTCCCAGGCCCGTTCCAGACGCTGCAAGCGCTGACGGTAGTCGTAGTCGTCGGCCAGGCGGGCTTCAACGACGATGCGTTCGTCGTCCGAGAGCTCACCGTCAAGATACGCGACAAGCTGCTGCTCGGCGTCGTCGACTGGTACCAAATTGTCGTCGTTCGGCGTACTCATAAAAATGGCGCTCACTCGGCTGGCGGTTTCGCCCCTTGCTCCAGGTAAGGTTCCAGGGCCGTTTTCAGATTGGCCCGGGCCCGGGAGAGCAGAGACTTGATCGCTTCAACCGACATCCCCATCGTGGTCGCGATATCGGCGTAACTCATTTCCTCAAATTTCGATAACAACACGGCCATTCGCTGCCGCTCATTCAGCGTTTCCATCGCAAGCCGGACCACTTCCCCCATCTCGGCTCGATCGATCATTCGGGTCGGCATTTGACCGCTCGCCGCTTTGGCGATGCGATCCAACGGATTTGCCGGTCCGATTCCCCCCTCGTCATTGCCGTCGACCTGAACCTCCTTGCGGCGGGCCATGCTCCGGCGAGCGTTGCTGGCCACGTTGTTGGCGATCGTGTAGAGCCAGGTCGAAAACTTCGATCCCGGCTTATACGACTTCCGCGAACGGTAAACCCGCAGAAAAACCTCCTGAGCCAGATCCTCCGCCTGCTCTCGACGCCCCATCAAGTGGTGCATGAGGTTAATCAGCCGGTTTTGATAGCGCAGCATCAACTCCTCGAAGGCCGCCGCGTTGTCGTCGCGCACCTCGAGCATGAGCCGGACGTCCGGATCTTGCAGTTCGTAGCGTTTAGCGGTCGATTCCGTGATCGACAAGCGGCGCTCCTGGCCTGTTCGGCAGTTGTTTCGAATGCGGAGTTGTGAGAAGCCGGGCGGTCCTCCCAACAGTGGTCGCCCAGCGGACCGACTTCTCGCCTATTGTAACCCCAGCGCAGCTGAGAAGTTTTCGCGCGCCAAGAATTATTCGCGAGGCGTTTCGTTTTGGCACGCCCATTGCATTTATGTTAGCTGTTCCAGGGATGAGAAGAAGCCAAGTCGATAGGGTCGGGACAGAGAAGAGGATTCCTATCAAGGGGCCGGCGTTGTGAAGAGGCGATCCGGTCCATAGAGCGAAAAACCTTACCGTTTAACGCTTTGTGGCTTTCTTTGGGACATGAAAGAGGCAAACGGAAGCTGCTGAGGCGCAGTTTCCGCTTTCAACAAACTAGGCGGGCTGATCGATGAGATCAGCCCGCCTGTTTTATTTTGCTTGTATCAAAATCACACACTGCTCGATTTTGCAACAGCTCAGCCTGTGGCAACCTGCCCACAAAACCCCCGCTTTTGAGCGGAATGATCAGGCCATTTCGATCTTTTCTCTGCAATTCCTGAGTACCAACGTTTAAACTGAACGTTTCTGGTATTAGATTGCTCGCTCGTTGGAACTCTTGAGACAAACGTCTCAATCTTCAACACGATTCAACCTCTACTTTTCCCGTCAGCAACTCAAGGCATTTCCCCATGGCGACTTTTTCTCGTTTCGGCCTGGCAATCTGTCTCACGGTGGCCTGGGTCAGCGTCTCGATGGCCGCTCGGTCTTCGGATGACTATGGCATCCCGCAAGTGGCCGAGATCAACGAACAGGTCAGCGCGGTGTGGAAGGACTACGGAATTACGCCGGCGCCGGAAGCGCAAGATTTCGAATGGGTCCGCCGCGTTTACCTCGACGTGATCGGCCGCGTTCCGTCGGTCGAAGAACTCGAAGAATTCCAGCGTGATCGCAGCAAAGACCGGAAGAAGAACCTGGTCGAAAAGCTGCTTAACGACACCGCCTACACCGAAGAATACGCTCGTAACTTCACCACCATCTGGACCAACGTCCTGATTGGTCGCACCGGCGGGACCGAAAACAACACGCAGATCAATCGCGAAGGGATGCAGAAGTATCTCCGCGACAGCTTCGCCCGCAACAAACCGTACGATCAGATGGTCCGTGAGATCATCACCGCCGAAGGGGCGAACTCGCCGGGCATGCCGAACTTCAATGGCGCCGTGAACTTCTATATGGACAAGCTGGCCGACGACGGCGTCCAAGCGACCGCCAAGACCGCCCAGATTTTCCTCGGCGTCCAAGTGCAGTGCACCCAGTGCCACAACCACCCGTTCAACAGCTGGAAGCAAGACAAGTTCTGGGAACTGAACGCCTTCTTCCGCCAGACCCGCGCTCAGCGTGACCGCGGCATGGATACGAACAACGGTCGCGGCATGGCGATGAGCTTGGCCAACGTCGACTTCCGCGGCGAAAGCGGCAACCCGACCCAAGCCGAAGTTTATTACGAACTGCGTAACGGCCTGATGGAAGTCGCCTACCCGGTCTTCATCGACGGCACCAACATCAACCCGAACGGTCTGGTCTCGCAGGTCAATCGTCGTGAAGAGCTCTCGAAGTTCGTCACCGACTCGAAGGAAATGCAGGAAGCGATCGTCAATCGCGTCTGGGGCCACTTCTTCGGACAAGGCTTCACCCGCCCGATCGACGACATGGGCCCGCACAACCGCCCCTCGCACCCGGAACTGCTCACCTACCTGGGCGAAGAGTTCCGCGGCTCCAGCTTCAACATGAAAGAGCTGGTCAAGTGGATCACGCTGAGCCAGGCCTACAGCTTGTCGAGCAAGATCACCAAGGGGAACGAAGTGGACGATCCGAGCATCGGCGAATCGCCGAAGTTCAGCCACTTCTACCTCCGTCAGATGGAAGCCGAACAGCTGTACGAATCGCTGATCGTCGCCACCCAGGCCCACAAGACCCGTGCCGACTACGCGGAACAAGAACGCTTGAAGAGCATGTGGATGCAGCAGTTTACGACCGCCTTCGGCACCGACGAAGGGGACGAAGCGACCACGTTCAACGGCTCGATTCCGCAAGCGTTGATGATGTTCAATGGCGACCTGATTCAGGATGCGACCAGCACCAAGCCGGGAAGCTACATCGCCACGCTCGCCGCCAATGGCGACGACGGCAAAGAAGCGATCCAGCACTTGTACATGGCGACCGTCGCTCGACGTCCGTCCAAGAACGAGATGCAAGCGGCCGGCGTTTTGGTCGCCAGTCACAAAGGCAACGTCGCCGCCGCCCTGCAGGACGTCTTCTGGGCGCTGCTCAACAGCAACGAGTTCATCCTCAACCACTAAGCCGACGGCCAACGCCCTCGCTTTTTCCGATACATTTTCAAGTCAACAACGAGATTCAATCCAAGGAAATAAACATGTCCATTCCCACCGGGATGTCGCGACGTCACTTTATGAAGCATATGGCGGGCGCCTCGGCCATGGTCGCTCCGGCGATGATGATGGGTCAGTCGATCCGCGCTCATGCCGCTGACCTCACCAGCCGCGGCAAGAGCTGCATCATGCTCTGGATGGGTGGCGGTCCAAGCACCATGGACATCTGGGACCTCAAGCCGGGCCAAACGACCGGCGGTCCGTTCAAGCCGATCTCGACCTCCGGCGACCTGCAGATCTGCGAACACATGCCGAAGACCGCCAAGGTCATGAAGCACCTCTCGGTCGTTCGCTCGATGAGCACTCGCGAAGCCGATCACAACCGCGGCCGCTACTACATGCACACCGGCTATGTGCCGAACCCGAACATCGAACACCCGGGCTACGGTTCGGTCATCGCGCATGAGCTGTTCGATCAACGTCCGTATTTGGAAATCCCGCCGTTCGTTTCGGTCGGCGGCGGTAGCGTTGGACCGGGCTTCCTCGGCATGACCTGGGCCCCGTTCACCGTCAGCAGCAACGGTCAGGTTCGCAACCTGAAGATGCAGGGCATGAGCGACGAAACGCTCGGCAAGCGTCTCGAGATGCTGAAGCTGGTCGAAAACGGCTTCATCAGCCAACGCCGCGGACCGGCCGCCGAAGATCACGCCAAGATCTTGAACAAGACGGTCAACCTGATGACCAGCGAACAGATGAAGGCCTTCCGCGTCAGCGAAGAGCCGGATGCGATGAAAGAGCTCTACGGCACCAACGGCTTCGGCCAAGGCTGCTTGCTCGCTCGTCGTCTGGTCGAAGCGGGCGTCCCCTTCATCGAAGTCGACCTCGGCGGTTGGGACAACCACGCCAACATCTTCAACACCCTGTCCGACACCAAGCTGCCGGTCATGGATCAGGCGATGTCGGCCCTGGTCACCGACCTCGAACAACGTGGTCTGTTGAAAGACACCACCATCGTCTGGATGGGCGAATTCAGCCGCACCCCGCGGATCAACGGCAACACCGGCCGTGACCACTGGGCCCGCAGCTGGAGCACCGTCGTCGGCGGCGGCGGCATCAACGGCGGCATCGCCGTTGGCAAGACCAGCGAAGATGGTACCCGCGTCGAAACCGAACCTTACTCGGCCGAAGACTTGATGGCGACCGTGTGCCGAGCGATGGGCATTTCGCTCGAAACGACCTTCACCAGCAAGAACGGCCGGCCGATGAAAATCGCCAACGGCGGTAAGGTGATCAAAGAATTGGTCGCCTAGTCGGACAGAGAGCACCTGGCCGATCGTTTCGCGAGAAACCTTCGGCTGCAAGCGCACATGGACGGATAGGCGCTGCAAACCGCCCCACGAGCCAGCATTGCACTTTGCAAAAGGCCGGCGTCTTTTACAGACGCCGGCTTTTTTTCTGCGCTCGGATCTGCGTAAAATCTAGGTAAGGGATATTACTTTGCTGGACGCATCAAGGAGCTTCTCATGACCTGGCTCGCTCACCCTCCGATCGTTGTGCCGTTTGACTTCTCGCCTGTCTCGAAGGAAGCGGTTGGCCGTGCCATTGGTCTGATTGGGAGTCCCAGCGGAGTCCATGTCGTGCATGTGCTGGGCGAGCTCTCGCCGGCCGAGCCGGGCGAAGTGTGGCACACCGTCGATCACGCCACCCGAACTAAGCATGCGACCGAAGCGATCATCAAAGAGCTCGGCAACGAGGTGACGGTCAAGGTTCTGTTCGGCGACGCCGGCCACCAGATCACCGAATACGCCGACGAAATCGGCGCCAAGCTGATCATCATGCCGTCGCACGGCCGCAGCGGCATCTTGCGAGTTCTGCTCGGCTCGGTCACCGATCGCGTCGTCCGACTGGCCCACTGTCCGGTGCTGGTACTACGACCAGAAAAGCCAAAGAGCTAGTCGTTGCCGGCTCGCGTAGTCCAACCTTTGAGCGTTGGCAATTGCTCTTTGGGCACGACGGAAATTGATCCGTCCCCTCTCAGCACGACGATCTCTTGCATCGGCGCATTGCCGACGGTGAAGCCATTGACGAACTCCTCCGGCGACGTATCGTCCGGCTTCGTCCAAACGACCGGATCGGCGCAGTTTTCAACCACCGCCGCCGAATTGGAGATCCCGTCGGTCACGTCGGCGAAGGAGACCTTCGGGACGGTCGGATCAAACAGGGCGCCTGGTCCAGCGATCGCCTGGAATGTGGTTTTCGTGCCGTCGTCGTCGCTGACGCGCGGATCCGCATAAACTTCCGGCCGCGCCGCCATCATCATGCTATTCGTGGGGCCATCCCATGGCTCGTCAAAATCGTACGACTCGTAGAGATCCTGACGCTCGAGAAACGGCAAGATCAGCACCCGCCACGAGTGCATCGGCTTGCCGTTCTCATCGGCGACGTAAACGGGCGGCAGGGAGTGGTAGACCTCGTGATACATGTGCAGCGCCAGTCCGATTTGCTTCATGTTGTTGCTCACGACCGCCTGTTGCGCCGTATGTCGCGCCGCGGCGATCGCTGGCAACAAAAGCGCAACCAACACGCCGCCGCATACGAACAGGAAGAAAAAGCCGCCGCCCACCACGATCAGCACAATCACCAAGGCGTTCGCCTTACCATGTCGTGGGCGTTGGGGAGTTCGCTTTTTCATGAGCATTTCCTCGCTAGTACGTTCTAAAAACTGGCCGGCTAATCGCCGGCGTCGCGGGTCGTCCACGATGGGGCGGCGCCCAGTTCCGAATGATTAATCAACTTGCTGGAAGTATCCGCATTCATCACCCACACTTTGCCACCCGGCGCCGCTTGTAGCGGTAAACCGGAGAGAAACTCTTGCGGTGAAATATCGTCCGGCTCGGTCCAGATGACCGGCTTTCCAAAATTCTCCACAACCATCGCCGTCACCGCCGTTCCATCCGTAATCTCAGCCAACTTCATCTTGGCGACCGTCGGATCAAAACAGGTTCCGGGGCCGGCGATCGCCTGGTAAGGGGTGGTTTTCGGATCCTCGCCCGGATTTCGCGGATCGGCGTAAACGACAGGGCGCTCTTGCATCAGCAAGCGATTGTTGGGGGCATCCCATGGCTCGTCGAAATCGTAGCGATCATAGAGGTCGCCGTATTCAATAAACGGCAGGATCAACACCCGCCAAGAGTGAATCGGCTTGCCGTTCTCATCGGCGATATAGGCAGGAGGCAGCTCGCCATAGGTATCGTGGTAGTTGTGCAGCGCGAGCCCGATCACCTTCAAATGCCCACTCGAAGCCGAGGTCGTGGCGGCTGCCCGCGCATCGGCGACCGCCGGCATTAACCACAAGACGAACACCCCACCAATCAATAACAACACGACCAGGACGAGGGCGATCACCGCCGTCGCGTTGGATTGGCCTTGTCGAGATTGCGGGAGGTGCGCCGGTTTTCTCATGAACTGCATTTTCGAAGAGGGCTAAAGGCGCCAGTTTGGAGGCGTTTCGCCGCCGCTACGCGTGGCGGCCGATTTTAATTGCGCCGCCGTCTTGCTGTAGACGTTCTGCCTTGTTCCATCGGCCATCAAAATCACAAACATACCTCGCGGCGCGCTATCGAGCAGCACGCCTGATTCGAGGTCCGAAACGCTCATATCGACCGGCTTCGTCCATGGGACCGCGTGCCCTAGATTCTCGACCGCAAGTAACGTCGCTGTCGATCCGTCCCGAATATCAGGAAACGCGACTCGACCAAACTGGGGATCAAAGATCATTCCGTCCCCGACAACGACTTGATAAGTCGTCAAGCTCGGATCGTCCGACCTGAACCGCGGATCACGGAAGACCCACGGCATTTTGTCGAGAAGTTTTCGATTATCTGGGGCATCCCACGGTTGCGAAAAGTCATACTTTTCGTAGAGCTCTCTTTCATCAAGAAAGGGCAACAGCAACACGCGCCACGAGTGCAGCGGCTTACCATTCGCATCCGCCACAAACGCCGGCGGAAACGAGCCGTAAACGTCGTGGTAATCGTGCATCGCCAATCCAATGCCCTGAAGCGCATTGGACGTACTAAAGATCCGCGCCGCATCACGCGGCATGTGATTTGCGTACCAACTGACGACGAAAAACAGCAGCAACAATGTCGCCGTGACCACGAAACAGACCAACGGCCACGGAGACCATGGCGTTGCAGCGGAATCACGACAATTGGACATCGGCTCGGAATTCTCGCTGGCGAGGAATCAGTATCACCAATGGGCCGCCTCGCCACCTTCGCGCGTCGAGATCGCCTTGATCACGTCCGGCTCAATGGTTTCGCTGAAGAACTGCACCGAGCCGTCCGCCATCAAAACGTTCGTTCCGCCGACGGGGCCTTTCTCGAAGGGAATCCCCTGCACGAAGTCGCTGATCTTCGTATCGTCGGGTCGCAGCCACGGGACCATCTTGCCGGTGTTTTCGACCACCAGCGCGGTGTTGGAAGTGCCGTCTGTGATTTCGCGGAAGAGACTTCCCCGCGTTTCATTCATGACCGTTCCCTCGTCGGAAATCGCCTGGTAAGACGTGGCGCCTTCTCCTGGAGGGCTATCGATGGTCGGGTCTGCGTAGACCATCGGCATCTGCGACATCAACAAGCGATTGTTGGGGCCATCCCACGGTTCGTTGAAATCATATTGGCTGTAAAGAAACTGTTCTTCGATAAAGGGAAGAATCAGCACGCGCCACGAGTGCATCGGCTTCCCGTTTTCATCATTGATCGTCGCCGGCGGAAATGTTCCATAGGTGTCGGCGTAGTTATGTAGCGCCAAACCAATCTGTTTCATGTTATTCGTCGACTGCATGCGGCGAGCGGCGGCACGAGCCTGTTGAACGGCCGGAAGGAGCAACGCCACCAAGATTCCACCGCACAAAAGGACCATGAAACCGACCACCGCGAGGACGATGATCACCACGGGGACCGCCGAGTTTCCAGAGCGACGAACGATACGGGAAGAGACGAATCGCGACATAAGGGAGTTCCTAACGGCCAAAGACGGTTCCAAGCCCGAATCTTACCGCACAATTGAGGGGAAGGGAACTATTTCTTGGTGGGGTTTGGATTGCTGAAAAGCTTCGATTGGGAAAGAATCTAAGGTATCCCTCCGGCGCGATTGGCGCTATCACTTGATAGACGGCCGATTCCGCTCCCATTTTCCCTCCCCGCCGCTTCCCACCATGACCCAGGCGCCCGACCGAGAACCGACCGACGGCGAATTGCTGACCGCCGTTTTGTCTGGTCAGCGAGAAAAGTTCGCCGAGATCGTCCGGCGCTATCAATCGCCGCTGCTCCGCCTGGCGATGAGCCGACTGGGACGCCAGCAGGAAGCGGAGGACGCCGTTCAGCAGACGTTCTTGAACGCCTTCCGTTGGCTTGATACGTACGACTCGCGGTATAGCTTCCGGACCTGGCTCTGGACGATCCTGATCAACAACTGCAATCGGCTCCATCAACGGACCGCACGGCGGGCCGAGAACGAAATGGGAGATCTGCCGGCGATCGCCTACCAGGCCGATGACGCGGCGGCCGATCCGTTGGCCGCGATGATTACGGCCGAGCGGCGTGAGCATGTCCGCCAACTGCTGACCGAACTGACGCCGTCCCAGGCCGAGGCGGTTCGCCTTCGCTTTTTTGGCCAGATGAAGTTTCAAGAGATTGCTGATTCGCTGGGATGCAGCCTGCCGGCCGCCAAGGCCCGAGTTCGTAAGGGAATGATTCGTTTGACCGAGCTTCTGTCGGCCGAGGCGATTGACGCCGGCCCGGTTGGAGAGCACTTCCATGATTAGTCGTTCCGATTCCATTCGCCTGGCGACTTGCGATGAGGTTTTTGAGATCCTCACTCGCGCCCCGTTTCCAACTGGTGACGCCGGCACGGACAACGCCGTCGAGCGTCATCTGTGCTGTTGCCATGATTGCCGCACTTTGGCCGAAGCCCTCCGTCCGGCGACCAGCGAACTGGCCGAAACCTTGCCGGAAGAAGCGAGCCGCTTGCCGCAGGTCGACGGCGATTTTTGGCGCACCGCCGAAGCTGGCTGGACCAATCCGCCGATCCGTCCGTCGCAGGCACAAGCTCCCTGGCTCAACATCGCCGTTCCCGTGGCGGCAGTCCTTGTCGCGCTGCTAGTTGTCGCAACCTTTTGGGGCTCGCACGCTCCGGCTGCTCCCGGCGGCGCCGGTCGCTCGTTGGCCGATGTGAAACTGGAAGCCGAACGCTATCTGGCGAATCTTTCGCTCCCGGCGGTCTGCCAGCCGCGCAAGTCCGCGCGGCCTTCGGAGGGAATCGTGCAAGTCGCCGCGACGCTGGAAGGCCCGTCGCTCGCCCATCTGACCTGCTGCAGCGAGTGCCACCATCACAGCCGCGATCCGCAAGCGAAACCGGCCGCGTCAACTCCGACCGCCATCGCCGCAGTGACCAATAGCTGTCTCGCGTGTCACGCGCAGTAACCTGCAAATCGCAGCGAATCTTCCCACTAGCCCGCAGCGCAAGCGAGGGGATGTGCGCGGCTATTCAACGACGCTTGGTCTTGGCTTCTTCTTTTGGAAGCAATTAGAAGTGCAGCACTGCCATTAAATTTGCGCACGCATTCCCTCGCTTGCCAGCTTTTTGCGCCAGTCGCGATAAGGTATTGCGCAAAAAGAAGTTGGCGTTCATGTTAGTCTCTTTCAAATACCACTAAGAACGAGACCGAGCATGGAACGCCAACTCTGGAGATCGATTCTCGCTGCGTTTCGCGAGATTGGCAAGCCGCGGTTTGATCCGCGCAGCACGTTTACCGTCATCGAGGTCGTGCGGGTTTGGTTCTGGGCGGTGATTCATGACCGCCCGATTAGTTGGGCCTGCGAACGCGAGAACTGGCCGATTCATGAGCGACGTCAACGGTTGCCGTCGAACGCGACGATGTCGCGTCGCATGCGTTCGCATGACGTCCGTTCGTTTCTCAAAGAGGTTGAAGATCGCGTGCTGAGATCTACGTCGACCGCGTGTCGAACCTGGTTTATCGACGGCAAGCCCCTCGCGATCAGCGGCTGCTCGAAAGACAAGCAAGCGACGTACGGTCGAGCGACCGGCGGTAAAGCGAAAGGCTACAAACTGCACTTAATCTTCGGAAAAGACGGCACGATCGGCGACTGGAGAATGGCGTCGATGAAGGACGACGAACGGGAGATCGCTCGCCGAATACTGCGTACCACAACCATCCAAGGACGTCTGGTCGCGGACGGCAACTACGACTCGAATAAGCTGTTCGACATCTGCGACGAGCGGGGCGACATTGAACTGATCGCCCCGCGTCGTTACGGACCAGGCAAAGGGTTCGGGCATCGTCCGCAAACGGCCGGCCGACTGCGTTCGAAGGAAATTCTGGAAGACTCGGATCCGCGAATCGCGCAACAGATCCTGGACGAACGCGTGGCGATCGAACGCTTCTTCGGCAACTTAACGAATTGGGGCGGCGGGCTCGCATGCCTACCGGCCTGGGCCAGAACCTACCGCCGCGTCCGCCGCTGGGTCCAAGCCAAACTGATCCTCAACGGCCTCAAACGGCGAAAACCGCAAGCGACTTAGAGCGACTCGTGCAAAAAGCTGTTGCGCTGCGGGCTAGTTTTCGCCGATGCTGCTACAGCAAATCGGCCGTTTGCTGGGCTCGGGTCTGATCGGCGTTTCGGGTCGGGCGGCCGTTCTTCCACCAATGCGTCAGCCGTAGCATCTGGCTTTTCGGCTCAAACGACGGGTAATGGGTCACGCGGCCAATCGGGGCGAGTCGCGTCAGCCAACTCCGCTTGGCGTGAATCGATCCGGCGCCCAGGTCGATCAAACGATCGCGGCGGTTGCAGCTATCTTCGATCGTCAACGCGGTCGCCACCGTGCCGATCCCCAGTTCGTGGATCTCCGGCATGCTGCCGCGGCGCAGTCCATAAACGTCGCCGCAGCGATGATAGTTGTAAAGAAACGCCGCTGGTCGACCATCCACGTAGATCAGGCAGAGATCGAGCATCCCCAGTTCGGCCGCGGCCTTATGCGTTTCCCGAAAGAAGCCGCTCACGTCGGGCTGCGAAAGGGTGTTGCCGGTATGGGCCGATCCTTGCCAGCTGGACAATGCGATGTGATACGCCTGACCGAAGAGATCCCAACGGGGATCACCGTCGCCAGCCGCGAGACCGGCAGGTCGGTAGCGGACCATTTCCATCCGCCCCTGACGCCGAATCCGCCGCGTCTTGCGACGAATCTCGCTCCGAAACTTCGGACTGCGCGTCCCCAGGTATTTTTCCCAACTCTCCGGCAGATCAATCAGCGACGTTTCGTTCCAAACGCCGCGATGCGGGGCGAGTCCGCCGCTCGACATGGCGCCATACGAATGATCTTCTTCGATGTCGTCGATCGGCACCCAGCGGAGATCGAACAGATCCCAATCGCGGGGAGTCTCCCGCAGATGGCGGCATGCGGCGCCAAGGACCTTGTGTCGATCGACGCCCAGCGGTCCGTAGTAGCTTCCCCATTCCGAGAGCGGATAGGTCAACACGCGAACGTTCCCCAACCGAGTCGACTCAACGACGACCGTCAGCGGAACGATGCCGATAATCTGCTCCGCTTCCAGGACCACCAGAACGCGCAGATGTTGATCGCGGCCAAAATGCCGCCAGTAAATTCGAAGCCAATCCAGCGTTTGGAAGAAGCTCGCGTACGGAGTCTCGAGCCATAACTTCCGCCAGTTGGCGCGTATCGTCGCCAAGGCTTCGATTTCGTTTATTTCAACAACGCGGAGCATAGATCTGCGAATAGGCGAGAACGGGCTGTAGCTATTAATAACCTACGCTCGTTTTCGTCCTGGATACGGACTGCCGCGATAGGAATCGGTCGTTTTCGTTCCTTCCAACCCGACTAATCGCGCCGGTCCGCGTATCGCGCATAACCTGCGCTGACTCCCCGCTACAGAGCGACCGCCGCTGGAAGGACAAGAAATGCAAAAGACGCCTCGAATCGATGCGTCTCTTGCGGATATTTCGTTTTGCGAACGGGCGTTAACCGGCCAGCCGAGCGATCGGCGACGCGGTTTCGGCTTCGACCGGTTGCTGGAACCGATATTGCATCAGGTAAGCGTCTTCGGTCGTGTCTTCGTAAAAATCTCGTAGGACCGAGATCGCCCGGAAACCTTCTTTGCGGAAGAAGAGCTGGGCGTCGAGGTTCGTCTCGCGAACTTCCAACAAGATCTGCGACCGGCGATGCGGCGACAATTTGCTGGCCAGCTTGGCGACCATCTGCGAGCCGATCGCCAGGCGACGGCAGGCCGGATCGACCGCAAAGTTCATCACGTGCAGACGCGTGCGATGAAGCTGATAAATCATGAAGCCGACGATGCGCTCGTCATGCTCGGCCACCATGCCGATGCAGTTGCGCTGGCGAAGGCATTGAATGAAGTCGTCTTCCCCCCAGGGAAACTCGAAACTGGCGCGTTCAATCTGCAACACTTCCGCCATGTCGCGGCGGATCATCCATCGAATGTGAACCGGCAGTTCTCGTAGTCCAGAGAGAATCATTCCGGCCTCCTTCCATGTTAGCCAGCAGAATCAGAAGATGATGTCGTTCATCCCGAAATCAAATTGGAGCAGGTACGGTAACAAATCGGATTCAATCCGCCAAGATGAAGTATCGGCCGCCGGAAAAGTACAACGTTGCGAAATTCCCCGCAAACGGACGCTAGCGTCGAGATTTGCTGACGCTACGTTCAAGTTTCCCCAGAAAAGACCTTCCGGAATCGTTCCCTCCATTCCGCGCCAGACGTAGCGGAGAGGCGGCCAGCACAAAGACCGCCGCAATGATCCAGCCGACAAACGCAGGCTGCAGAAACAGCCCCCACGCGATTCCTGCGGCCGCTCCCAAGGCGTGCGGCCAACGCGACATCCAAGCGGCCGACAATTCGAGCCATTCCGGCTGACGCCAAATCAGGGTGAGTAGCAACAGCGACGCTAGCAAACCGCCGATGAGCAACAACGGCCGCCGCCAATCGAAATCCCACGTCGCCGGTTTCCGGCTCAGACGCACTGCGTCCGCTTTACCGTACAACACGTCGCTCCAAACTTCGGGAGTTGACTGCGGCTCGATCCCGGCCTTGGCGACCTCCGACTGCAACAGGGTCAGCTCATCGCCAGAGGTGATCTCACTGAAATGTCGCTGCGGGTCAAAGTGTTCTCCTTGAACTTCCATGAGCAACGCGGCCAGTGCGTGCCAGGCGTTATCGGCTTCCTGCAAACGCCGTTTTTTCCAAGCGGCGATCTCGACTGCCGAAGCGTCGCTGTCACGAATCCCCCGCTTCCAGCGGCGCCAGGCCTCGGTGAAGCGATCGGTACGCCACTCAACGACGGTGAGCGGATCAAAATCGCATTGCAGTGGGTGCTGGCTCTCGATTCGCCAAATCGGGGTCGGCGTCGTCGTACGCGAGTCGAACGTAATCACGTCGAGATCGCGAGCCCCAGGCGTCGCCGCCGGGTAAACGTATGAAACGACAAGCTTTTGCGTTAGCGAACGGGACAACAGCGGGACCGTCACCGCTCCCTCAGCGTCCGATTCAGCGGCGACCACCTTCCCTTCGATCGACGTCGCCAGGAGCTTCGCTCCGGCAGGCAGTCGAAACGTAAAGAAGTCGCTCCCTTCCGGAGAAAGATAAATCGACGTCGTCGTCAGGTAATTCGGTTCGGCCGCCACCTTCACATCGTGCTGCAACGCCACGACGCGCGGCGTCTCTTCGGTCGGCAATAGTCCGGCGACGCGGCACTCATAACTGCCAGAGAGCGACTGATAGACCTGGCTTCCAGCCGGGACGTGCATCGCGAACCAACTGTCCGGAAACGCGACCGATTGCAGTTCACGCGTCCCCCACACGATTTGCTGCGAGTTAAACGAACGGGGGACCGCGACATATTGCGGCGGGTATTGGCCCAACAGGCGAACCGGCCGAATCACCAAGTCGCCGATGTTCGGCGTCTCGACGTCGGCGATCAGACTCAGCTGAAATTCATCCGGCAGGGGACGCAGCGGACGCAACTGCCAGATGACGCCTGCGGCGCCAAGCGGCCGCTGCGTGACGTCGAATCCGATCAGCGAACTCGTTTTCAGCTGGTAATTGGCTGGAGCGAGAAACTCGATCAGATCGGGGACGGTTCGTTTCAGTCGTAGGCGACAGTCGACTCGCACCGTCCAGCCGTCTTCGCCTCCCTTGGCGGAGAGCAGCATCTCTCCCCCGAGCTCAACATTGTTGCGCTGGACGGTTAACTGCATGACCCCTTTGGGGTCCAGCACGCGAAAACTGCCGAACGACTGCCCCTGCCCTGATTCCAACGGCGGCGCCGCTTCGCTGGCCGCAGTGTCAAACATCGCCGGGCCGATCTCCGGCAATCGCCGCAGACGAACGTCCGGGTCGTGGGAGATATGCAAATAGGAAGAATCGATCTGAGCGTCGATGACGCGCGGCACCTTCACCTTTAGCGCGGCCGCCAGATCAGTGGCGAAATGCCCTTGGATGCGAATTTCGGCCAGCGCCCGCAGCGGCGAGGCGAAAAAGAGCGACAACCGAGAGGTCGGCTCGTCATATTGCCAGACGACATTACGAACCACGCCGTCCGAGATAAACGAGACGTCATCGACCTTCCAGCCAGGCGTCATTTCGAGCGCCAACGACGAAACCTCGCCTGCGAGCGTTTCGATCTGCAAGTCGAGCCGATAGTCGGACGTGAGCGAGCCGACATGAACGTACTCGTTGGCCGTGATGAACAGCTTCGACGGAACCGGCGTCACATCGACGATAGCCGGAGTGGTCGATTCGTTGCTCAGATCAAATGCGCGGCGTAGGCCGTCGATCGGCACGGGCCACGCATCGATAAACTCAGGGGTAGTCACGGTCGCCAAGCTGCTGGCATCTTTTCTCCAGACCGCCTCAACGCTAGTCGGCGCCGCAATCGCGGCCCAGCGCTGCGTCGTTTCGGCGTCGGTAACGGAGACGTTCGGAAGGTCGAACGCGCCTATGCCGTTCGATTGGTCAAGCGTAAACGAAAGTTCCAGCGCCACCGGCTCGGCGACCGGCGGCTCAAACGTCGCCATCAGTTCATTTCCCGCGACTTCGATCGAAACGCCGGGGGTTTTGACTTCGTTCCAACGCAAGCGGGGATCGAATTGAACGCGACAAGTTCTTATTTCGCCGCTGATCGGCGTCAGCTGCAGACGGCTGATCAGCGTTGGCGACGGTTGCCCCAATTGCAGCAGATCGACTTGGCGCGCATGGAATCGACCGTCGTTCGAATCGGCGTTGGGCGCCCAACCGATCTTGCGGACCGCTCCGAGCGGAATACTGGTGAAGGTCGAAAGGGACTCAAACGGCAGCGGCTTGCCATCGGCGAGAATCTCGGCGATCGGCTTGCTGGCGATCGACTCATAACGCAATTCGGCGTTCAAGCAAGGAGGCGTCTCCCACGACACGGTCCGATCAGCCGGAAGCTGGGCGACGATCTTCACGCGATGATCGCCAGCGTCGTCAAACATGACGCTCAACTCTTTTTTCTCGGCGAGATCGATCATCGACAGCGGGATCTCGTCGACCAGGACCGATTGCACTCCGGCGAGGAAATCAGCGCTCAGCGGAAATGCGAAAGTCGTCCCATTCACCGTCGAACTGATATCGAATAGCCCAGCGACGCTGAACGTATCGGGCATGTTCGCTGTGGGAGGGGAAATCCGCCACGACGCCGCCGTCACGTCGACCGGAAGCGGCGTATAGATCGGACTCTTGGAAGCGGTAAACAGGTAATCGTAGAGCGGCTGCGGCAAGTAGACGTCGCCAGTCGGTTTCTTATCGGCGTCAATCGGGATCCAAATTGGATAGGCGACCGGCTTCGCTTCGGCGGCGGCTGGTTGCTGCGCGAAGAGCGAACCGCTCGGCAACAGCACGGCCAGCACGAACAACATCCCAGCGGCAGAGCGGGCATTCCGTGAGTCGCTGGCTTCGACCTCGTGCCACGAAGTCGCGAACCAGCGGACGATGCAGCCAGCGATCAATCCTTGCAAAATTCCGGCGGTGATCGGCGCCAGCGTCGTTGGCAGCACGATCGCCGCAAAGGCGACGCCTAGGGCCGCGATCAACAAACCGACCCGCCACCGTGGAACCAGCCAACCGGTCAAGAATGAGATTCCCAAGAGTGCATAACCCAACGAAACGATCTGCTGCGGATCAACCGCCCAGATCGACGACGTCGAACCTGCCAACTCCATCGAATGACGCTCTGCGCCGTTGCCGGAGCGAGCGTAGAGACCATGCAAAAACATGCTTCGCAGGTGAGCCGAAAGCGATTTATTCCAAGTGTAGAACGTCAGCTGCGACGTCACGGCCTGCGACGTCGATTGCAAAATGGCGAAGCTGGTCGTTGGCCGCCGCAACACGAACGGGCGAAACAGCGGAAAGCTGGGAGCGGTCGATTCGTAACGGATCGAGCAAACTTGCGGACGAGCTCCTCCTTGCACTTTCACGGCGAACAGGCCCTCTCCGAGCGACGTCTCGACGACCGGATGACCATCGAGCTTCACCGCCAACAAGCGGCAGCCGGTGGGAAAGCCAAACTGCAATTCGCCGGCGCTCGCGGCGATCAAACGGAAGTCGGCGTCGACCAGCACCGAATCGCGCCGCAGATCGAATCGATATTCGGCCAGCTCCGCATAGGGCGCCAAGTCGAGCGGCTTGGCGTCGATCTTGACGACGGGGCCCCCTCCCAACTCGTCGCTGACGCGCGAGACGTCGACGCCGCGATACCGGAACTCGCGATTCTGCAAATGGTCTTCGCTCGGCGATTTGTTGTCGTAGATCGGCGACAGCGGAAACGCTTCGCCGACCGTTAATCGCCAGGAACGAGGGGCGGCGATATCAAGCTGATTGGTCTGCGTCGCCACTTGCGGCGTCGCGAGCAAAATAGGCGTCGCACCGTCGGAAATTGGTCGCGTGATATCGGTCGTCAAGGTCGCAGGCAAGCGAGTCCCGGGAGGCAACCGCAACTCGTACGCCGCCAACTTCGACGTGGCGGCGCCCTTGTTCACTAGCGGCGTGCAGACGACGTCCCCTCCGTCGCTGAGTCGCCATTTCGTCAACTCCTTGGCCGCTTCGGTCGCATGCAACAGAATCGGTTCGTTGAAATCTCCAGCGCCGCCGATCTCGATTTGAATTCGCTCCTTCATATCCTCATCGCGCAGCAGCACGTCGCAATGAATCGCGACTTTGTAGCCGACGCGCTTCGGCACGGCCAGGACGACCGGATCTCCGTAACGGGGCGAACGTGATGCGAACAGGAGCGAACTAGGGGGCGTTTCGCCTGGCAGCAGTAGTTTCGTCCCTTCAGAAAGCGAAGCGGGATCGATCAGCAATTCAGCCGATTCGGGCGAAGGACGAAGTTCGATCGTCTCATCCGCGGAAACGCGAATCCAGTCGGCCTGGATTTCACCGTCAAGCTGCATCGGCTTCAATTTGCGAGTATCGTATCCGACTTCCGATTCGCGACGAGGACGCGAAAACCGAGCGTTAATCGTCACCGCCTGCGAAGGGGAGATCGGCTCTTTCAAACGCACAATCAACTTGCCGTCGTCATCGACATACCAGCGATCGAGCATCGCCTTGGCCGCCGGTTCGGTCGTCAACGAGTCGACGTTCCAACCGCCGAGCAGCCCAAACTCGAGGTCAAGCGTTTCTCCCTCCGCCAAGGAAACGGTCGCGGTGGTATTGGCGGTGATTTTCGTCGGTCCGATTTTGACCGAGTTTCCGACCAGGAAGTGCAAGTGAGGTTCAACTCGCGTCAGGGCGAATTCAATCGACGAGGAAGGAGTGAACAAGACGAACTGGGCCGTCTGTTCCTGTTCGTTTTGCGGATCAAAACCGACCTGCTTCGCCTGCCGAGCGTCCAGAGTCGTGATTCGCCAATCGTCCCCAGGCGCGATGGTCACCTCGCCTTCTTGCCACATCGCCGCATCGACCGACAACAAAGGCGCCTTCAGTCGCGTAGGAGAACTTTCGACCGGAACGACGCCGGTGAACTCAAACTCCGACAGACGCTGGTCGTTGTCAGGCAAACGAATGGTGAGTCGGCGTTTTCCCCCTTCATTCGGCGGCGATTGCTCCCAGGCGACCGGTTGCGGTCGTCGCTGCGAGTCGAACAGATGGACGCCGGTCAAGATAAGCCGCGCATCGCTCCAGAGTTCAAACTTCCGCAGCGGCTCGGCGGTCGAGACGCAAATAAAACGAGTCGCGACCGAGATGCTCGCAGCCCCCACGTCATATCTGGCGTGCTGCGCGACATGGACCGGCGACGCGCTGTTGGAGTCGCGACGATCGACAATGCGGAACTTGATCTGCCCCAGCGCGTCGGGCAGCAACAACCACTCGCTCGGCTTTTCTTCATCCTCGGAAACGACTTCCTGTACGATGCCGACATCGGCTTGCACTTGTTGATCAGCGCCCATCTGAAGCCGCAAGCTCGACGAACCGGCCGGGGGCAAGCGGAGCGAAAACTCTCCCGACTCGGACGAGACCGCTCGCCAGCGAAATTTTGGATCGGCTTGCGTCGCCCAGATGCCGACCTCGCCGTCGCTGAGGCCGGGACGACTGATCGTCGTTTGATTGGATATCGACATCGGCGCGAGCGTTTCGAGCGGCGAGAACTCGAGATTCGTCCCCTGAAACGAAACGAACTGCTGCGTCTGCCCAAAGTCCTCGTTGGCGAGCGACAATTCAAACGTCGCTTCCCCTTCGAGCATCGTTTCGGTGACGCGGCCGACCAATTCCGTCCGACGAATGCGGGCGACGTCGCTCGGACCGCCACGCGATTCATGAATCGCTTTCACGGCGTTTTCAAAATCGCTGAGCCGAATCACCGGGGCGTAGATAAACCCGTTGCGCGGCCAGAGCTTTTCCTGTCCGACCGGCACGTAAAGACGGCGGTACTCGATCGCAGGAACGGCATCATCGCCCCAAGCGAAGGAGCCCAAACTCGCCGTGAACGACAGCGCAAAGATGATTAGCGCGAATGGCCGCATCGGTTACGCCTCCGCCGACGACGACTTCAGCAATGCGGATCCGGCCTGGGTCGAAACCGGTTCGGGCGGCTCCGGCGGCAAGGCGCGCACTTGCGATTCGGAACCGGCGCGACGCACCACCGTGCGTGACGGCCGACGCGTTCCGAGCGCGAAATAGAGGACGATCGAAAACAAGCTGCAGGCCAGACCGACTGCCGCCATGCCGCCGATCAGTACCGCATGATGCGGGTAGAAAATCGCCATCGCCGCAGCAGCAGCGACCAACACGCCGACCACCGACGCACGCCGCATCTGAGGCAAGTAGAAGAGCCCCAGTCCCAGCGTCAACGTGATCCCGCCAAATGCAGCCATTAAGGTTCGCCGCCGGACGAACCACGGCTCGATCGCTTTCGGAGCGCCGATCGAACTGTAGAGATATTGGCTCATGCCCGGGGGGAACTCTCTTTGATTGCTGGCGCCGGCCCAGCTTTCCAGCCGATCCTGATGGATCCGCTCCACCGGCATGTAGCTTCCTCCGGTCCACTCCCAGTTCATTTCTTCCGTCAGCCCCGGCGCCGAAAGACAGAACCAGTCGCTCGGACAGGCGAGCTGATAGTAGACCGGCTCCAGGAAGACCGCTTCTTCCAAAACGGGAGGCTCCAGCGGCTGGCCGCTTTCCAGACCCTTGTCTTCGATCTCGTACCAAACTTCCAGCGTGTCCATCGCCGTCGTATGCGACAGTTCCGACGGATCAATCTGCAGCGTGATGCGACCATCCTCGTTGGCGACTTGCCGCGACTTCCAATTCGTTTCGTACGTTTCCACTCCCGCGGGAAGCTGAAGCGTCAGCGTCGGCTGACGCGTCTGCAACAGGAAACAAGCCCGCGTCCGTCGATGGTCTGACGTCAACGCATCCTGGATCCAGCACCGTTTGACGCGTGTCCGCAAATCGCCGACTCCGCCTGGTCGTTTTGAGAACTCGAGGGTGACGGCAGTTGGCGCAGCGTTTTCGCTGGTCGCGACCGATTCCAATTGCAGCAACACGTTGGGACTGTCGCTGCGAACTTCGGCCCAGGCTGGATCAGGCGCAACGACGTTGATCCCCGAGTGTGACGAAATCGTCAGTTCGGTAGGACGCACGACCATTTTGACCGGGCCCGACGACGACGGTTCCGTCGCGAGCCAAACCAGCGGAATGGTCGTGATCATCGGCGCCATTTCGCCGGAACTGGCCAGCGCGGCGCCGGGCGAACTCACCTTGTACTCGATGGTCAGTTCCGCTTCGGACGGTTGCCCCAAGACGTCAATGCGTAGAGCCGATTCCGTTCCGTCCGGCGGCGACTGCAGTTGAGCGTACCCAACCTCTTCGCCATCCAACCGGATCACCAGATCGGCCAGTGCCGAACGGGGCGCGCCATGCAGCAACAGATTGCCGATGCCGCCGTAAAACGCATTGATCTTAAACGTCTGCACCACCTGGCAACGCGAATCGAGCGGCGTCGTTTCGAGCGACTGCAGCGGCGGTTCGATATCGATCGCCGCCCGCGGCACAACGAACAACTGCTGGTCGATCTTCTCCAGCGCTAACCGGAGCGACTGCATTTGCTCGGTCGGATTCATCCGCAGGTAAAGCTTCTGCGAGCCGACGTTTTCGTCCTGAGCCAGCACGTCCAATTGGTAAGGGGAATCGGCGGTGAAGTCCGGATCAACTTTCAAATTGGGAGCGGTCAGGATCGTGATCGAAGCGGCCGTAGGTCGCGCGATCTGCGGACGGATCATCGGCAGTGAGGCGATCCCCTTTTCGTCGGCCTTCAAGGGAAACGTAGCCGTGAGGGAGACGCGCGCCAACCGCGCCGCGGAGTTGGTGCGGTCCATTTCTGCGGTCAGCAGCGGCACGATCCACTCGTCGCCGACCGTTTCGACCTGCGCCCAATCGACGTCGCTCTCTTTGAACTTCACGACGCTTTGCCAACCGTTCAGATCAAACCGGATCGGCTCGCTGTACGACTTGGGGACCGAGAAAATGAAATCGGCGTCGACTTGGGCGACCGACTCATTGATCACCAATTGATAATTGGCGCTGGTCGCCTGCAGCGTCGGCTGATTCGTGGTCGCTTTGATCTCAAGTTCGGCCGGTTGCGCGGCGTAAGAAAATGCGGCTCGCTCTTCCTGCCCTTCGGCAACCGCTTCACGGCGATAGTTTCGCATGCTCCAGTTGGCGATCACATTTTCGCTGTAGTTCAGCCGGAGATGTCCTTCCTGCTCTTTCGCCTGCCAGACGTCGAACAGTCCCGCGGTAATCCGATTCTCCTTTGCGTCGGCGATCCCGGCCTGACGGGTCTTCAACTCGATCTCGCGCGTCTGGGCCTTGTTCGCGTTGTTCGCCACAAATTCGACGCGGATGTAGCGTTGTTCGAGCCCTTCCCCTTGCGGCAGAAAAACTTCGCGCAGTTGATAGTCGACCGTTTGCGAAGGAGGAAACCAATCGGCGTCGTCGGCGATCCGAATATCGAACGAATCGATCGGCACGCCGTTGAGGGACGTCACTTGCAGATTGGCGGTGGTCTTCATCTGCAAATCGTCTTCGATCGTCGCCTCGATATCGCCAACGACGCGTAGAATCGGCGCGTCGTCCTGCATCGCACGGCGATTGGGACCCCAGTTCATTTGCAGCGTGCTGCCGCCAGACGTTTCGACCGTGACGATCGTCCCCTCGTCGGTCTTTTCGGTGGAAGTGACGATGGCGCTGCCGGTCGCCGTACCAAGGGCGTTACTGGTCGCCGTTGCAAGCACGTCCGGCGGAAGCGTCAGCTTCATTTGGAACTGCACCGCCGACGACACGTTCAAAGTAAAACGAACGTCATCGCCGTTCGTTTCGGTACGAACCGCGGCTTTCACGCGGACTTGGACCAAATGGGACTCTTCTTCTGAATCGTTCCGCATCCAGAGGACGTATTTGCCGGTGCTTGGATCGGGTTCGCTGTAACAACGCGAATCGTCCGACATGGTCGGCGACTCGTGGATCGCGGCCCCCGCCAATCCGAGCGAAGCCTTAATCCACCCCTTCTCAAGCAGCTCGAAGTGATAGGTCAGATCGAGTTCGACGTAGCCGTTTTTCGCTTCGCCGGTGACGTCGACCAGTTTCAGCAAGTATTTGGGGGGACTGTTAGCTCCCGTCTTCGTCCGGATTTCGTCGAACCACTTTCGATATTCCTCATACGACGCCTCGGGAACGAACTGATACTCGCCGTTGGCTTGTCGGAGATAAAAGAGGGTCGAACCATTGTCTTCGACCGTGGCCCGAGCGGCGCCGGGCGCGGGCGTCGTCTGCGCGGCGGCGATACCCGCATACAGCAAGCACGCTATGGCTGCAATCATTGCGGCCAGCTTGGCGCAGGTCGGCCTAGCGGGTGTTCGAAGCATGGACGTTCGAAATTCTACGAAAAGCGAGGAGATCACTTCGGCGTCAAGACAAGCGAGGATAAGACGCCTCTTTAAATTTATTCAGAACCGCCCCGCATGGCCCCACTAATTTCGCTAGGTAAGCGAAACGTTAAAGAAACCCCTGACGACTAGCTAGATTATAGCAGTTGGGGCGTTAAGGGCGATCTTCCGGTACAACCAGACCGAGAAAAAAGAGCTGGCAGCTCCCCCTTCCTAAGAGGGAACTCAGCCAAGCGGATTACCGGTCCGCGCAGCACAAAGCGACGACCGTTCGGCCGCCGCTTTCGGCAATTTGCATTGGTTTGTTTGGAAAGGCAATTCGGCGAACGAATTACTTCTTGCGGTGACGAATCTTCGCACGCATGCGACGCTTCTTACGACCGATTTTCCGCCGACCTTTTCCCGTTTTCTTCGTTCCCACGAACTTCTCCGGACGTTTCAGGGCCGCTTAAGGCCCCGCTTCAAAACTTAGTGCTGAGTGGAAGGAGGATAGGATATCAAACATCCCGCCCCCTTTTCAACCACCTACACGCACTTACCAGGGAGAAGTCTCGTCCAAAGCACGTTCCAGCAGGGCGATTACCGCCGCTGGATCATACGGTTTTTGCAGGAAAAAGCGGGCTCCATGGCGACGAGCCGAACGCACAATGTCGGCCTGATCCATGCCGCTAATCAAGATAATCGGCAACTGATGGGTCGATTGAGCGTCGGAGAGCTCTTCGCAAATGTCCAGTCCGCTAGCGTCGGGCAGATCGATGTCCAAGAGCACGGCCGAGATCGGCTCGCTCGCGGCGTATCGCCGACATTCGTCGCCAAGTCCGGTGTCGAGCGTCTCGAACCCGTTCTTGCGCAAGATTAGCGTCAGCAACTCTCGCTGCGACCAATCGTCGTCGCAAATCAGAACTCGTCCCCGCGCTGCGCCGAATTCAGAAATCGGATCGAGTTGCGGGTTGCTCTCCATAATCATTGTTCTGCCTCCGTAATGCCACTTCCACGCCGCTAAACGCTACCCCATTCGCGTTTGCTGTCAAAAAGAAACAGTTGCGAAAAAGAAACATCCTGGGCTCGTCGCGCCGTAAATACGCCGTAATCGCTCCGATCGCTACAAACCAAACTGGAATGAGGGGTATTTTCGCTGTAACCTGAAGAGAAAACGTTCGCAGCCGTCGCAATTTATCTCAGCCCCGGAAGTAAACATGCGCGCACTCCTCCTGACTTTCATCGTCGCCGTAACGCTAACGTTCTCTGGCATTTCCCCTGCCCTGGCGGATGACGCCCCACGAATCAACGAGTTGGTCCGCAGCGCCGCCGATCTGGCCAAGTCGGCCAAAGGGGAAGAAGAATATGGCGCTATCATCAACATCTGCAGCGAAGCGGAAACGCTCGATTTGCCGAGCGAACACGAACAATACTTCGCGCAACTGAACGCCTGGGCGCACAACAAACGCGGTGAAGCGATCGCCGAAAAAGGCGCCGCCACAACCGATACGGAAGAGGCGGCGAAGCTCGATGCGGCCGCCCTTGCCGACTTCGACGCGGCCGTCAAACTGCAACCGAAGATGTCCTCCGCCGTCCACAATCGCGGCGTCAGCCTGGCCGCCGCCGGAAAGAGCGAAGAGGCGCTCCAGGACTTTACCCTGGCGATCGAACTGAATCCGAAGTACGCCAATTCCTGGTTCAACCGGGGCGAACTCCACTATCAGGCCGGGAGGATGCAACAAGCGATCTCCGACTACAGCCGCGCCATTCAGCTGAAACCGACCGACTCCGGGGCGTTCAACAGCCGCGGAAACGCCCAGTACCTGGCTGAGAATTATCAGGCCGCCCTCGCCGACTTCGGCCAGGCGATCCGCGTTTCGCCAAAAGATCCCTTGGGATACGCCAATCGGGCCGACGCCTACAGCGATCTAGGCTATTGGGACCGCGCCCTGCGAGATTACCGCATGGCGCTTCAGCTAGATCCCCAAATGGCCCGCGTTAAACAGGGAATGGCTTGGGTGATGGCTACGTGTCCACAAGCCAATCTCCGCGACGCGGAGCAAGCCCTGCAATTGTCGGCCGAAGCGGCGGCCCAGCTCGACGCGCCAGACGCACGGTACTTGGACACCGTGGCCGCCGCCCAGGCGAACTTCGGGCAATTTGACGAGGCGGTCAAAACGGCGGAACAAGCGAAAGCGATCGCCACCGAGCCGCACGCCAAGCAGATTGACGCACGGATCAAACTCTACAGTTCCAAGCAGCCGTTTCGCGAACCTTCTCGGTAATTCCCGCTTCTGAGTAAAAAGTAAATGAATTTTGTCTACCCGGATGGAAGATTCTTGGCTAGACTTTGCGGACGAGACGGGGATAATGGGAAGATGGATGCCATTGACCATCACTGTCTATAAATGACAGTGACTTCCCTGGCTAAAGCCGTAGCTCTGAAGCACTTACGATTTTGCGAGACGCGATTCCTATGTTTTCCTTGGTGGAAACTCGACTGCCCAAACGCCGTCCGATCACGGTCGGTCCAGGAATTCGCGCCTAGCCCGGCGTTCGACGTGCGCTGCCAACGGACGGCACAAGTGACCTAGTCCGTTTCGCCCAATCCATTAAGATTGTCTCGCGCAGGTCTCTCGCTACGGCTCCGTCCCTTGGGACTTCTCTCCCCCGACCTGCGTCGGATCCCACAGATTTCAGAGCGCTCGCGCTTCCGTTGTTTTCCTTTAACCTCGACCTTTTTTGAACTCTTTTACTATGAACCTCGCCAAACTGCGAAACATCGGCATTTCCGCTCATATCGACTCTGGAAAAACGACCCTTAGTGAGCGCATTCTGTTCTACAGCGGTCGTATTCATAAGATCGAAGACGTCCGCGGCGGCGGCGACGGTGCGACCATGGACCACATGGAGCTCGAAAAAGAGCGCGGCATTACGATTACCAGCGCCGCGACCAGCGTCGAATGGAAAGGTCACCCGATCAACTTGATCGACACTCCTGGCCACGTCGACTTTACGGTCGAAGTGGAACGCAGCCTCCGCGTGCTCGACGGCGCCGTGTTGGTGCTTTGCTCGGTCGGCGGCGTGCAGGCCCAATCGTTGACGGTCGATCGCCAGATGAAGCGCTACAAGGTTCCGCGTCTGGCGTTCATCAACAAGATGGACCGCACTGGCGCCAACCCAGACAAAGTCATCCAGCAGATGCGCGACAAGCTGGGCGTCGACGCCATCGCGTTCCAGATTCCGATCGGATTGGAAGACAAGCTGGAAGGCGTGGTCGACCTGGTCGAAATGAAGGCGATCTACAACGAAGGCGCCCAGGGCGAAATCGTCAAAGAAGCTGAAATTCCGGCCAATCTGCTCGAAAAGGCGAAAGCCGCTCGTCAGCACATGCTCGAATCGCTCTCGCTCTACAGTGATGAGTTGATGGAAATGTTGCTGGCCGAGGAAGAACCGTCGACCGAATTGATTCACAAAGTGACCCACGATGCGGTCATTGGCCTGAACATCACCCCGGTCTTCATGGGCTCGGCCTATAAGAACAAGTGCGTGCAGCCGCTGTTGGACGCGGTGACTCGTTACCTGCCCTCGCCGTTGGAAATTGAATACAAGGCGAAGGACGTCACCGATCCGACCAAGTTGATCCCGCTCACTTGCGACAACGACGCGCCGTTCGTCGGCATGGCGTTCAAGATCGTGGAAGATCCGTACGGTCAGTTGACCTTCATGCGGATTTACCAGGGCAAGATCGAAAAGGGCAAAGGCTACGTCAATCAGCGTACCGGCAAAAACGATCGCTTCTCGCGTATCGTGCGGATGCACTCCGACAAGCGTGAAGAAATCGATTTCGCCACCGCTGGCGACATCGTCGCCGTGATGGGCATCGACTGCGCGTCAGGCGATACCTACGCTTCGGAACGAAACTACTGCTCGCTGGAAAGCATCTTTGTGCCGACTCCGGTGATCAAGATTTCGGTCGCGCCGAAGAGCCGCGACGACAGCGACAAATTGGGCAAGGCCCTGCAACGTTTCCGCAAGGAAGACCCGACGTTCCACGTCTTTACCGACGAAGAAACGAAGGAAACCCTGATCGCGGGCATGGGCGAATTGCACCTCGAAGTTTATGTCGAACGCATTCGCCGCGAGTACAAAGTGGAAGTCGTCACCGGTCCGCCGAAGGTTTCGTACCGCGAAGCCCCGACCAAGGCCGTTGAGTTCAACTACAAGCACAAGAAGCAAACCGGCGGTTCTGGCCAGTACGGCCATATCGTCGGCGTCATGGAGCCGATGGAAGATGGCGGCGACGGCTTTGTGTTTGAAGACAAGGTCTCGCAAGGACGTATTCCGAAGGAATACATCCCGGCGGTCCAGAAGGGCTTCGAAGACGTGCTGGCGAAGGGCCCGGTCGCCGAATTCCCGGTGGTCGGCCTGAAGGTGATCCTGCAAGACGGTTCGTACCACGACGTCGACTCGTCGGAAATGGCCTTCCGCATTTGTGCTCAGGGCTGCTTCCGCGAGAACTTCATGAAGATGAAGCCGACCTTGCTCGAGCCGATCATGAAGGTCGAAATCGAAGTGCCGGAACAATACCAAGGTCCCGTTACCGGCGACGCGATCGCCAAACGCGGCATGGTGACCAGCACCGACTCGAACGGCGAAACTTCGGTCATCACGGCCGAAATCCCGCTCTCCTGCATGTTCGGTTACTCGACGGTACTGCGCAGCATGACGCAAGGCCAGGGTACCTTCAGCATGGAATTCGATAGCTACAAGCCGACGCCGTCGAACATTCAGGAAGAAGTCGTCGCCGAACGCAAACGTGAAAAAGAAGCCAACGCGAAGTAAGCTTCGCCTATAGGCTTTCGTAATACGAGAAGCCCCGCTCGCCTAGTGCGAGCGGGGCTTTTTCTTTTCGAATCCGCAGTTCGCCCGATTGCTCGCGACGCCGCCCAATATCGATTACGCTACTAGCAAGTGCCAGTCGACCCACAGATACTTTCAGGCGGATCCACCAGCGTGGCGACCATTTGCAGCAATTGCGGAGAAGAGCTGATCGGCGCCGTCAATCGTTGCTGGCGGTGCGGTCGCGAGTTTGAGATCGACTCCCTCTCGGACGTTCCGCCCGTTCGCCGGATGCGGATTTTGCCGGAGTACCTCCACGCTCGTCCCACCACGTCAGAGGCGGCGAAACCAGCCGACACCTTGGCCGATGTCGCAATCGCCGCAACGGCGCAAGAAGACGTCGTCACCGCGGAACTGGTCGAGAAACCGGCGGCCGCGCCGCTCCGACTCGATTCCCCGTTTCAGATCGATTCTGTGCCGACGACGGAGCGGATCATTCCCTGGACCGCAATCGCCCTTAGCGTCGGCGGTCTGGGCGCACTCCTCTCCCTCGTTTCAATCGTCGGGGTACCGCTGGTCCTGGTCTCGATCGGCATCATTATCTGGCGAGCCGGGTCGATTCCGGCGCGGCATGCCTGGCTCTTGCTGCTGATCGCAATCTTGATGCTCTTGATTGGTTCGTTTCGCGTCAGCATCGCGATGCATGACCATTTCTTCGGTCGTCCCCTTTTTCCCTCACTGATCCCTTAGCGTTTTTTCGGAAACGATCGCCCCGTGACGGAAGCCACGCCCAGCAAACAAACGCTCCGCCAGACTTATTTAGCAGCCCGCAATGCGCTGAGCGATCGCCCCCACCGCAGCCAACAAATTTTGCAGCGTCTCTGGGACTGGGAGCCGTTTCTGCACGCCGAGACGATCCTCTGCTACGTCGCCGCTCGTAGTGAAGTCGATACGCGGCCGCTGCTCCCAGAGCTGCTGACGACCGGAAAACGGCTGATCATCCCCTACTGCATCGACGACCAGCAGCTGGGCCTTTTCCACCTGACTGACTTGTCCGAAACGGAGCTAGGCCGCTTCGGCATCCTAGAACCGCGGGCTGAACTTCGAGATTCGCACGCGTTATCGCCCGAAGTTGTCGACTTGGCGATCCTCCCTGGCGTCGCCTTCGACGCATCAGGCAACCGACTCGGGCACGGCAAGGGCTACTTTGATCGCCTGCTCGCGCAGCTCGGGCCAGAGACGAAGAAATGCGCCTTAGCGTTTGAATGTCAGATCGCAGCGGAGATTCCGACCGAAGCGCACGACTTGCCGATCGATACGCTGATTACCGAAGATCGCCTGATCGACTGCCGCCGCTCGCCCTAGCGAATGACGTACTGATCACGCAGATTGTTGCCGATCAAACCGGCATGGCTTGCGTCTTCGGTCGAGAAATAGAGCGCTTTCCCTTGCCACAACCGCTCCAAGGATTCGCGCGGCCAGATCTCGATTCCGATGCTCGGATTCGGATCGGCGATTAAGACCTGGCTTTCGTTGATCACGCCCAGGCAGATAACCGAATGCATCGTGCCCGGAGTCCAGCCTTCCTCGGCTTCAATCCCGTGAGCGTTGCCGATCGCTTCCCACTGCTGAATGCCGACCTGAATCAGAACCGGCCGATCAAGCTTCGCTAACTGCTCAAAGCTGATCTTATCGGCGTTCACCTGCAGATCGGTTCCGGCCGTCTTCAGCTTCAAACCGCGGTAGATCCCCTTCCAGGAAGTTCCCTTCCGTGTGAAGCAGAGTTCGGCCATCTCCTGCTCCGAAGCAGGCAAACCATACTGCCCTAGCAGCGTCGCCGCACATGCAGCCGAACAGGTTTTTTGCGTCGTTTGAAAGCAAATCCCATCGGCGCTCCAGAGATCGCCGCACTGCGGCGCGGCGCCAAGCACCAGGTAAACCGCCGAAAACCCGCCGACGCAAAGCATCGCCCCCATCGGCAGCGCCCGTCGTGCACCCTGGTCTTTCAGGCGATTCGAGACGACCGCCGCCATCGCAGCGGCACCGATGGGAAACCAGTTCCCTAGCACCATGAGCGAGGAAAACGGCAGCCATTTCGACATGACTTCGTTGTCCCATAGGAACCAGGCATAGCCGGTAATGGCCAGCACAACCACCGCTGCAGAAATGTCGAGAACGACCGGCGACCAGTTTCTAGAGATCGACCGCACAGCGAAGAACGCTGTTAACGAAAGGCAGGCAACTATCGCGTATGCGATGTACATGTCCGTCACGGCATCGTCTCCTGTCAGAATCGGCAATCCTTGCCAACACAGCAACTTGCTACGGCAAATTCGTCGACGTGTGAATTCGAGATGAGCGGTTTTTGAAGATATCGTTAATTATAGGCAATCGCAATCTAAATTAGTCAAACTTGGTCATAAGATGCGGTAATTTCGGGCGGCTGCCCTATTAGCAATCGCGATCCTGCGACAAAACTAGGCAGTCAGAGGTATTACGCAACTGGTTAAGAATGTGTTGCGATTCGCGTGCCAAGAGAGGGTCGATTTCTGGAGGGGCACGCTAGCAGAACAGGGGCATGAAGCGTCGCAAACCCCTTTTCACTAATAGGTTGCAACTAGCATCAGCCAGCTGCGATGCAAACAGACGTCCTATTTGACGCTCGACATCTGAGCGTCGATCCACTCCTCGAGCGCCTTCCAGTCGACCGGCGGCAGATCAGAGAGATCGGGACGAAGCCGAACTGCCTGCTTGATGTAGACGTGTCGGATTTCCTTTTGACACTTGTCCGTGTTCCAGTGAAGCATGATCCGAATACACATCGGCAGCGAACCAGGCACGCTGATTTCGTAAGTACAAATCAGCGGAACGTCCATCCAGCCGAGCTGGCGGGCGGCCAAAGCAGGGAACTCGGCGTTCAGATCGCTGGTGACCGTAAAGATGACGCTGCCGACATCTCTTCCTTCGATGCCGTTCTGGCGAATCATAAGGGCTAATAGTTCACGCGTCGCGCGCAAGATTTCGTCACGGTCATTGTGATCGACGGTGGTGGCGCCGCGAACGCCTCGGCAGGCAATCGACATAGGAATACGCTTCAACAAAAAGATGATCGGAACAAGGGTCAAGCATACTCCTGAATTGAGGCGCATGAAAGCCGCAAGACGGTCAAGTAAAACGATCGAAAATAGGACGCTCGCGAAAAATTCCGAACGCGAAAGGCCCGTATTTCTAAGGGTTTACGACACGTTTTCACGAAATCTTCCCGAAATGGCTCTGGGCCCGTTGACGCCCGTCGCCAATCCGATAGGATAGACCGTCTCACTTGAAGGCAATGGCCCTGACAGTGAGAAAAACAAAACCGAGAGACAACGTTTCTCGGAGCTTGATCTTTGACAATTTGGTTGTGACCTCTGTTGAGTTCGGCGTGAGACTGTGCTTCGCAGAACTGTCCTTCGGGACGGCTTTGTAGAAGCTAATCACAATGAACTTGAATTTGAATTGTTTTGCAAAGAGCAGTTCAAACCATTTAATTTTGCTACATAGCGAAAGGCTTCGGCCGATCGTTCAAGCATATAACAATTGAAGGGTTTGATTCTGGCTCAGAATGAACGTTGGCGGCATGGATTAGGCATGCAAGTCGCGCGATATCTTGGGAGCTTGCTCCTGAGTGAAAGCGGCGAAAGG
>NZ_JAJKFT010000008.1 GCF_020966755.1 Blastopirellula sediminis | reverse complement strand
AGCCGCCGAGTCGTTTGATGCGGCTGGCGATTTCTTAAGCGCCGGGAAAAAACTGTTGGATACGCGATGCCCCGCCTTCAAGGCGGTCTCGGCCGTTCGCAATAACGCCCGCGGCTACTGGCGAGCAATCAGCCTGCCATTTCCAGAGCCCGCGATCCGCCTGATCCCGCAGAATCGACTCTCGGCGTTTCAAGACGAAATGGGACGCTTTCGCGACGAGCTGACGCTCGCGGTGACGAATCTCGACGCAGAGTTTGAGGAACTCAAGACAGCTGCCCGAATTCGACTCGGAACGCTCTACAACGAACGGGACTATCCTGCTTCCTTGGACGGCGCTTTTGAGGTGAGCTGGGATTTCCCAAGCGTCGAGCCGCCGACCTACTTGCGACGGCTCGATCCCGAACTGTTTGAAGCCGAGTCTCGCCGCGTCCAGGCTCGCTTCGACGAAGCGGTCCAAATGGCGGAGCAGGCGTTCGTCGAAGAGTTGGGGCGACTCGTCTCTCACCTGACTGAACGATTGACCGGCGAAGCGGATGGACAACCGAAAGTCTTTCGGGATTCCGCGATCGGCAACCTACAAGAGTTCTTCACTCGCTTTCAATCGCTCAACCTGCGATCCAGCGAGCAGCTCGATTCGCTGGTCGAGCAATGCCAGCAGATCGTCCAGGGGGTGCGTCCGCAAACACTGCGCGATGATGCAAATCTGCGGCGAGAAGTCGCCAGTCAGCTATCAGGCGTAACCGGGTTGCTGGACGATCTTCTCGTCGACCGGCCTCGTCGGCGGTTGCTTCGGGCCCCGAAGTGAGGTTCGCATGCATCTGATCATCGAAGCCAACGGCCAAATTCGCTGCCTCTATGAAGAGGCGATCGACATTTCGCAACTCGGCCAGTTGACGATTTCTCGCGGTTCGTTCGTCGAACCCAATCTCGATGGAACCTGGTGGGCTGACCTAACGCCAGTCCAAGGTCCACGACTCGGCCCGTTCGCTCGACGCAGCGACGCCCTGGCGGCCGAAGTCGCCTGGCTAGAACGCCACTGGCTGTAACGCAGCCAATTCTCTGTTTTTGACGTCAGCTTTTGTCTCCCCTACTACGCCTGTCCATGCGCGGAAAGGGAGTTCTTCGCCATTTTAGAATCAAGGAAAACATGATGCGCATTCGAGATATCCATCGCGCCGTCGCGGCTGCGACGGGCGAATCGCTTGCCGATATCGAACGACTCGGGTTTCAGTTGGAGAGTCCAACGTTGGCGGTGGACCGCTTAGAAGAAGTTGATTCGCCGCAACTGATCGACTGGGATCAAGTCGAGTCCGATCGATTTCAGCAAGCGTATTGGGGGCTAACCGATGACTCGCTTTACGCCGCTTAGCCAGGTGAAGCAACGCACGGCGTATTGGCGGCAGCGTGAAATCTGGCGTCGCCAGCTTCGGAATAGTCAACGGCGGGGCGGAAGAGAAACGCGGCGACAGAACCGGAGATTGCAGCGATAGCAAGAATTAGCAAGAGCTTGAAGTCGATGCTATCTCGAGCTCGATGTAAATGATACAACCGGGGCGTCCGTTGGGACGCCCCGGTCTTTTTTTTAGCTATTAGGGGCCAGTAGCAAGTGAAGCTTTTTCCGAATACCCGTGCCACATTGGGCTGAAATAGGCACTCTATTGGGAGGAGATGTCTGACGTCGTGGGAACGGGAAGGTTTTCCACTGAACCTGGATCAACCGTCCGAATCGCCAATGCAGGCATCGCAAACGGAATTTGTTCCGCCTCCAACTTCTCCATGATCTGCAGATTTACCTTTTCGGTAAATGCGAGGTACTGCCAGAAGTTGGCCGGATGGTACCAATAGAAAACGACGATGCCGATGGAGCCTTCGTTCATGTCGGAAAGATGGACGCGGGGTGGAAAGTCAGGATCCATTCCTTCGTGGTTATCTAGCGTAGTGCGGACGATATCGAGGGCGCTTTTAATTTTCTCGACGGAGGTATCGGAAGGGAATTGGATCGTCGCCTTTCGGCGAATATGAGGGCGACGGCCGACGTTCTCGATGTCGGTCCGCGCTAGTTCGTCGTTGGGGATATAGGCCTGGTTTCCGGTGAGGAGGCGGATTTTGGTCGAGCGGAGACCGATGTCTTCGACGACGCCGTCGTATTTCCCAACGATGATCCGCTCACCAACTTGGAATGGTTTGTCGGCCAACAGCATGATGGTTCCGAATAGCGACTTGAGCATGTCCTGCGCCGCCAGGGCCACTGCCAGGCCGCCGACGCCAGCACTTGCTAAGAGTGTCGTAACAGGGATCCCCAGGTATTGTCCCCCTTCGAGAAAAATAATTACGGCCGCGACGATGCTGCCGATGCGACAGGCGATCCGAATTAGCTGAGCGTTTAGGCCTTGGGAAGTAACCCGGGGGCTGGAGATAATGATCGCCGCGACTCGTCCGCCCAATTGGAATGCGACGAGCATCGCGCCAATTAATGCGACGAGACTGGCTGAAAAGCTGAGGGCGTAGAGGGGAACGCCGCGAATCGTCAACCCGTCATCGATAAGTCGCCGAAAAGCTAGAGGCACTAACATGGCGATGATCGGAAGAAGGATCGTCGCCCCATAGAGGAAGACGTGCTTTTCGCGCCAAAGGGTCGCCAGTCGAAGTTCGAGTCGGAGTGCGCCCGCCATAACAACCAGGGAGAGGGCCAGAGCGAGGAGAATCGCAAGCCATTGCCAGATCGCAAGTGAGAACAACCGAGCTTGCGTCCATTCGGGAAGGCGACTTACCACCATGGCGATAGTCGGATTGCCGGGCGTGGAATAGTACCAGCGATAGAGCCCTTCTGAAACGGCGGGCCCGGATTCGCGATATTTCAGATGCTGAACTTCTTCGAACCGCTCGTACGCGCGGGTAACCGTACCGGAGGAAAAGAGGTATTCGTATTGTTGGGAACCCTCTTCCACGCGAGCGATCGTCAATTGCGTACCGGGGATCTGCCATTTTGAGAGCTTCTCGGGGCCGCCGGCGGCGTCGATCGCCTCCAGATCCGGGATTTCATCCCAAGGGGGAAGTTCGGTGCGATCGAGAATCTCTTTCAAGCAGACGGCAGCTTCCGCCGCTTTATCTTCGCGCGCGTATTCCGGCAGTTGACTTACGTCGAGGCAGTCGACGACGCCGCGTATCAGCCGCCGATGTCTGGGGTCGCTTCGGTCTAGATAGCGGTCGTCCTGGATGATCCGGTTAATTTCGTTCGCGTAGTCGATGAAAGTCTTGAGCGTCGCGCGAGGGCTGGAGGTAGTGGGTGGGGCTAAGTTGGCGCCAGCATCTTGCGCCATCACCTCGAGCGGCAGAAGGAAGAACGCAATCAAGGCGCCCAAGGCGACGCAAACCCGCCCAACGTCAGTGGCGTCCCCGAAACTGCATTGGGAAATGAGGAAAACTCGATTCATTGTCCGACCGAATGGGAGCATAGGTTTGCTGCGATGCCTTTCCCTTATCATCGCCTCGACGGATCAACGAAACAAGATTCGTGACGCCACGCGTCAGAATCAAACGGTTGGCGCCATGCTCGCTTGAGCTCGCGCTATTTCGCCAGTTGTTCCTGAATGGCCGTCTCAATCGCTTGTTCGTACTTGGCATAATCGGGCGAATCTGGCGGGCTGTAGTTCCAGTTCTTGTAAAGTCCCGTCACCTGGGTGAAAAAGTTGCGCGCTTCGTCCCGGTTGGTGAAGCCAAAGTCGAGGGTGACGAGACGCTTGATCATGCGGAGACTGGCTAATTGCCGAGGTCTTGGCATGCAGGCGTCGACTTCATCGAAGGCGTCTTGCTGAAGAAACGCCATGTCGATCAACACCGACTTTTGCCAGGTTACAAAGTCCTCTAACGTGATCCCTTCCTCACCGGTGACCTGCATCATCTGGTTGATCGTATCGCCGTCTAGCAGGAGTTGTCGCAATTGGGCGATGTCGCGTCCCCAGTTGGGATCCAAGTTCTTGCTGAGCCAGGGATCAAGCTGACCTAAGTAGCGGGACCAGGAAATCAGCGGATCGATGGCCGGATAGAACCGCTTGTAGGCGCGGTCATACGAGAGGCCGAGAAAAGTTTTGACCGTGCCTAGGGTCGATTGCGTGACCGGCTCTTCAAAATTGCCGCCGGCGGGGGAAACGGTGCCGATCATCGTGAGGCTTCCCTGCGAACCATCGGGACATTGAATGACGCCAGCTCGTTCGTAAACGCTTTTGATCGACGAGTCGAGATACGCCGGAAACGCCTCTTCACCAGGGATCTCTTCCATCCGCCCCGACGTTTCCCGCATCGCTTGGGCCCAGCGCGAGGTGGAATCGGCGATCAGTAGTACGTTAAGCCCCATCTGCCGATAGTATTCGGCGAGTGTAATCCCCATGTAGATCGACGCTTCGCGGGCAGCGACCGGCATCGAAGAGGTGTTGCAAATGATGATCGTGCGATCCATTAGCGTCCCGCCGGTCCGAGGATCGTGCGTTTCAGGGTAGAGGGTGATGGTTTCCACCACCTCACCAGCACGTTCGCCGCACGCTACTACCACCACGATATCGACGGAAGAATAACGAGCGATCGTGCTCTGCAGAACTGTTTTTCCAGCGCCAAATGGTCCAGGAATACAACCGGTACCGCCCATCGCGATGGGAAAAAAGGCGTCAATGATGCGAGTGCCGGTGGTCAACGGCTCTTGGGAGAAAAGGCGTTCGGCAAACTGGCGGCGGATGAGCGACTCGGGAATCGGCTTGCGGACGGGCCAGCGCTGCATCATCGTGACCTCGCGTTCTTGTCCGTTCGATTCGATGCGAGCGACGACATCTTGCAGGGTAAAATGTCCCGCGCCGATCCAGGAAACGGTGACCGGCTCGCGCTCGCCAAATGGGACCATGATCTTATGAACGAACGGACCTTCGGGAACGGTCCCAAGAACGCCACCCGGCGGGACACGATCGCCGCTGGAAACAGTTGGCGTAAATTCCCAGGTTCGCGTCATGTTGAGTGGAGGGACGGTTGCGCCGCGCGGCAGGAAGAAGCCAAATTGGTCCGCGAGTACATGTAGCGGATTCTGCAGACCGTCGAAAACATTGCCCAGAAGCCCGGGACCGAGGACGGCCGAGAGCATTTCGTCCGTCATTTCGACGGCGTCTCCCACGCGTACGCCGCTGGTATCTTCGAACACCTGCATGTCGGCCGTCCGGCCGCGAATGCGCAGGACTTCCGCCTTGAGTCGTTCTTCTCCGACATGGACGAAGCCGACTTCGTTCTTCTTCACGGCCGCCTTGTCGTCCACTTCGATCAGAACCAGGCTTTCGCGGACCTCGACGACCGTAGCCCCTAGGGCCGAGGCGTCAGCTTCAGGATTCTGCGACATGCGTTACCTCATCTACCAATTGTGTAAATCTCGCCTTGGCCGCGTTCGGATCGTTTCGAAGCCAAGTCTGCAACATGTCCCACTTGAAGACGTAGGCAAAAACGGCGGCGAAGCGAAACATCCCTTGATCGGCGCAGCGGGTCAGCCAGGTCCAATTCAGGTCGATCAGCAGTCGCTCCAGTCCTAGCGAGTCTAGCGTGGACAAGGAGTTTTCCGCCTGGGGAAGCCATTTATGGACGTGAACCAGCCCGAGTCCTGGTTCGGTCCAATGGCGTTGTAGGCGGCGGATGTTGACGTCGACATTCCACGACTCCAAAGACGTCGGTAGCTCAAGTTCGGCTTGTCTATATCGCAGCACCGCGACGAGCCAACGCTGCGTCATGCGAAAGTTGACATACTCACGCAGATCGCGATCAAGCGACAACTCGGCTAGTTGGGAACGTTGCGCTCGCAATTGGTCATCGGTTGGCATTTCCTGGCGTTCCATACGCCAACTCACCAGGGGTCGAACCAGGAACAATTGTTCGGCGTACCGGGGCTTAAGCAGCCGCAGTCGCTGTTCCAGTCGCAGTGGAGTGATCGGCAGCCGGTCCGCCTCTTGGAAGTACGGCAAGTAGGGGAGGCTGGAAACGAGGTCGTAGTACATGGCGCTTCAGGAGAGCTCGTGGAAGTGGCTCGTTACGCTACTGCTTACCGCTAAGGAGATCTCGGAACCGCGGGATCATCTGCTGGGCGATCATGCGCGAGATTGCCTGGTCCGAAAGGTCAATTTCGAGTTGATCGTCAACAAGTTTTACGCGAGCCCCACCATCGATCCCGTCATCGGGGATCAACTCGACCCCTTCCCGGAGCATGTCGCTGGAGAGGGCCAGCAGTGCGCGATTTCCCTCTTCCTCCAAGGTTTCTTCACCAAAGAGCGCCCTGGATATCCGAATCTCCATCTCTTTGTTTTGAATGAATTCCGACGCCGTATGACCCGCGAGAACGAGGACGAGGTTGCGAACCAGCTCTTCGTCATGGGTTGCGGAGACGACCAAGCGTTTGATGAATTCCTCAAACCGCGCAGCGACGCGAGCCTTTAACTCGATCACCGTGTCGCGAGCGGCTAACTGCAGGGCGTCAAGCGCAGCGGTTCGATGTCCTTCAATCTCGTTGGCGGCCGCACTTCGTAGGGCGTCCGCTTCCTGTCGGGCCTGATCAACGATTTGAGATGCCTGGTTGCGGGCGTTTTTTAGCAATAGATCCGCTTCGGCCCGAGCGGCCTGGACGCCGTCGTCTCGAATTCGATCGATCAGGCTTTGAACGCCGCCGGAGTCATTTGCGACATTGGTCATGGCGTCGGCTCTCCGTAGAAATGAGTTACTCAGGAAGTCGTCCCGCCAGGACGAGGGCAAATACGAACGCAAATACCGCAAAGCCTTCGATCAACGCAGCCGGCGCCAGCGAGATGCCGAAGACTTCCGGCTTGTTCTTGGAGGCGTTGATCGCCGATGCACAGGCGACTCCTTGGGCGTAGGCGCTGACTAGTAGGGCCATTCCCGACAAGATGCCCAGAGCGAAGATGCCGGGTGAATTGGCGGCGGAGATCACCGCCGGCAGCGCCATGGTAACGACGATGCCGTAGATCGTTTGGGACGAGGGCATCGCCGCAACGCCGACGTAACGTCCGTACCCGCTTTCCACTTCCATCATGGCGCCGCAAGCCGCCATGCCTCCACGTAAGCAGCCGATCATGCTGCCGATCGCTCCGAGCGCCAACGGCGCATAGAGCCCGATCCACCCCAATACTACTTCCATAGTGAACCTTCCCTTCGCCGAAACGGCGAAAATCTTCGACCTTCGTCTTTCAATCCCCAGTTGAAGAACTCAATGACATTCAGACGTAGCCCGTGAATGACGCCGCTTGATATTCCCAGCAGCAAGTTCAAGGAATGTCCGAAGAGTAAAATTAGCAGTGCTAGCAGTAGTCCCAGCCTGGGAAGGCTGGCGCGAATTCCCTCCGCCATATCGTTAAAGGCGGTCGCCAGCGATGCGGAGGCGAGACCCAGTGCAAAAAGTCGCAAGTAGCTGAGCACGTCGCCGAACGCCGCTGAAATCTTGGTAAGGCCAAGCAGCCCTTGAAGCAGCCGAGGCAGCGGACTCTCACGCCAGGCGGTAAATGCGACGACCAGCAGAAGGCCGATGACGACTCCAATTCCGCCCACGACCTTTAGCGGCGCCAGCGAAGCGATTGCCGCTCCGGCTCCTAAGAGCAATCCGCTACTAACGGCGAGCGCCCAACCGACGGATGCGAGTCCGTCCCGAAAATCAGCGTGCCGGCGGGCATCCATGACGTTCGCCAGTACGACGTGAAGTCCGCCGATCAGAACGGAAATGCCCATCATGAGCCGGGAATTGTTCATGTCCAACAGGTGGAGCCGACCGAGCAGCGAATCGGACGGCGGCGTATTCCCAAAGTAGCTGCCGACGAGAACGCCATAGACCAGCGAAACGACCACAATCAGCAACAACATGGGACGGAATCGTTGCCCGACCGTGGGGGAAACGTCGTCGTCACGATCTTCACGGGCGCTCCCGTCGGCTAAGCTAGGTGCAGGTTGTCCTAGCCAGGCCCAACTTATCGCGAGCGCAAGTCCCAGTACCGCGGCATAACCGGCGTCGGACAAGATCATGGCGAAAAAAATGGCGAAGGAAACGAGTACGATGGAAGAGGGATCCCATGTCCAGTAGCCAGGGGTCATGTAAAAGTTGACTAGGTCTTCTCCCGCCTCCATCCGTTTTTCGTTTCGCATGAAGGTTGGCGGAGCGTCCTCGATGGTCGGCAGGCGATATTGGCACGCGTAGCCGTGCTGTTGAGCGTATTGGCCGAGTTCTTCATAGTGCTCTTGGGGAACCCAGGCCTCCAGGGCGAACAACTCTCCGTTGTCGCTGGTGTGACGCAGCGCCATCTCTCGGATTGCGACGTCGTGCAACTCGGTCAGACTTTGCGACAAAAGTACGCACCAGCGCGTAAGATAAGCGCGCTCCGCCTGAGCGTCTTCAATCGCCAGCTCCACCTCTTCCAAGCGTCGTTTAAGCGCCTTTGAGCCGACCGAACCAATTTCGATTCGCGGCGTCGGCATGAAGGTTGGCTCGGATTCCGAGACCACCACCAAGTAGACGTTGCTGTTGTCGCTTTGCACTTGTTCCCAGGCGAATCGATTTCCCTGTTCATCTACGCCTGAAGTCTCGGGGAGTTTCTTCCGTTCGCTGCGAGGGACGGCATAGAACCAGAGTCGCCAGTCTGCCATCGTCTCGGGCGCGGCGAAGTCAAAATCTCCGAAGGGGAGAGCCAATTGGAGCCGACGGAAAACATCGTCTCGTTCCGCCTCAAGATCGCTCAATCGCTGTTGCAACTCCAATGCCTGCGACTCGACTTCGATCGCATCGAATCGAGACGCATCGAGCGCCTGGCGTCTGCGTTGCGGCGATGCCAGCAGAAAACGCAACGCCTCACGGGGTCGTTCGGTCGCCTCCAGGTCAGGAGAGGATGTCGAGTTCGCGCTGGGGGGGATGATCTCGAGGCATCCAAACCGGTAGAGATCGTCGAGAAGCGACGCCTTGTCGCAACTCATACCGATGAGCGAAACGCGAACTAGGGGAACAATGCTCATTCCGGCTGTTCCTCCGTATCCGAAGGTCCGCTCGCGTGCTGTTGTTTCCCTTTGGCAAGTTTGGACGTTACGACCGCAGCTCGTTCGGCATCCCCCAAGTAGATCCGAATGCGCTGGATGTTCTTCTTAGCGGTGGGAATGAGAATCTTCTCAAACAGATTCACTCGCTGGGTAATTCGGCGGACCGCTTGATCAAGGATGGCGACCCGCTGTTCGGCGATCCGTGCATGGACGCGAGCCTCGGCGGCGGCTTTCAAACGGCCGACCAAAAGATCGGTCCAGGCCGGCGTGCCGATCCGGGAATAGGGCGAAACCGCAAACTCGACCTGATCGAGAATCGGCAACCGGATGCCGACGACGTTTTGCTCGCCGAGTCGGTATCCTTCCATGCGGACCAGCCCCGAAGCGTCCAAGTCGTCATCGGCCAACATGGGAAGCTCTTGCCCGATTCGCGTCTCCAGAGAATCGGCCGCCTCGACGGCTGCGGCGAGTTCCGCTCGTGCCTTCTTCGCTTCGACCGTCAGTTGGCGTCGTTTCAGATCGAGCGATGGCAACAACCGTTTGTACAGCTTCAATTGTTGCAGCTCGTGCTGCAGAGAATTCTTACTGAGTCGCAGCTTGGCCATCGCGGTCACATCATTTTGGGAAGTACTTGTCGACCAGGTGTTGTTTCATGAGCAGTTCTTGCGGCTCGAAGCATTCGCCCAGCGTTTTCCAGCAAAGATCGAGCGCCTCGATCACCCCAAGTGAAACGCGAATGTCCATAAAACGTTCGCGAAAGAGTTTTCCGAATTTCAGGAGCTTGACGTCGAACGAGGAGAGCTCGAACGCCATCGCCTGCTTCCGTTGCGCCTCGACCGACTCGGAATAGAAGCGGATCATCGTATTCATGATTTGCGAGTGGTCTTCTCTAGTCGCTTTGCCAATCACGTGCTGTTTGAGACGCGACAGCGATCCGAACGGGTCGATGATGCCGCTATGCAAGTAGAACTGACCTTCGGTGATATAACCGGTGTTGTCGGGAACAGGATGCGTAACGTCGTCGCCGGGCATCGTGGTGACGGTAAGAATCGTGACCGAGCCGGCGCCCTTAAAATCGCACGCCTTTTCATAACGCTGAGCGAGTTGCGTATAGAGATCCCCCATGTAGCCGCGGACTGCGGGGATGCGTTCCTGGGCGACGCCGATCTCTTTCATTGCGTCGGCGTAAGCGGTCATGTCGGTCAGCAACACAAGCACCCGTTTTCCCTCTTCCACGGCGAAGTGCTCGGCGACAGCCAGGGCCATGTCGGGAACTAACAGCCGTTCGACTAGGGGATCGGAGGCCTGATTGACGTACATTACCGTGCGGCCGAAGACGCCATGATCTTCGAAAGCGGTTCGGAAAAAGTGATAGTCGTCGAAGATCAAGCCGAGGCCGCCAAAGACGAGTACGTCGGCGTCGGCTTGAAATCCGATGCGGGCTAGCAGTTCGCTGTGCGGTTCGCCGGCCACGGTAAAGATCGGGATCTTTTGGCTTTCGACCAAACAGTTGAAGAGATCGATCATTGGCACGCGGGTCTCGATCATCTTGGTCGGCATGACGCGCATGACGGGATTAACCGTCGGACCAGCGACCCGCACGTGAGGATCCGAAGCGAGATCCGGACCGCCGTCCATCGGTTCGCCGGAACCGCGAAAGATCCGACCGAGGATGTTGGGTGAGTAGACGACCTCTAGCGGCTTTCCTTGGAACCTTACTGTCGCGTCAGTCGAGAGCCCCTTTCCCCCAGCAAATACCTGCAGACTGACCAAGTCGCGCTGAATGCCAATCACGCGAGCCAGCGAGGTCTCGCCGTCGGTATTTTCAATTTCCGCCATATCGCCCAGGGCGACGTTCGTCGCTCGCAGGCGGATTACGTCGCCGACGATTTCCTCAACGCGGGTATGCCGAATCAGCGATTGCAGGTTACTCGCCATTCCCGGACTCCTGACCATTGGGAGCGGGAATGCGGTACAGCAGCGCGTAGAGCGTGGGGACCATGACCATGGTTAACAGCGTCCCGACGATCAAACCAAAGAAGATCGTCACCGCCAGTGCGACCCAAAATACGTCCTGCAGCATCGGTAGCACGCCTAGCACCGTTGTCCCGGCGGCATTCACGACCGGATTCAAACGAGAGACGGCCGCTTCAACAACCGCGTGATAGGGGGAAAGGCCTTTCGTCAGGTTGACGTTGACTTCATCGAGCAGCACCACCACGTTCTTGATCATCATGCCGGACAAGCTCATCGCGCCGAGCAGCGCGATAAATCCAAACGGAGTCTGGGTCAGGAGCAAGCCGCCGGTAATCCCGATCATGACAAACGGGATCACGCCGATACAAATCAGCATCGGCCGAAAACCGTTAAAGAGCGCCACCAAGATAAACAGCATGACGACCAGCGCTGGAACCATGCCCGGCGCCAGGGCTTCCTGCGATTGCTTGGCGCTCCAATATTCGCCATCCCAATCAAGACGGTAGCCGGGCGGTAGCTCGATCGCGTTGAATTCCTCCACGATTTCATTGCGCAGAGTTGGAGCCGTGACGCCGTTGGGGGAGCATTGAACGGTGATCGCACGGCGTCGGTCCCAACGCCAGATTAGCGGATCTTCCCATTTCAACTGCACGCCGTCGATGATCTGCGAGACGGGCACCGAATGCGTCGATAACCTCGGCGTGACTAGCAGTTCGTCCAGCGAAGTCGCCGCTCGTTCTCTTTCCGCTTCGACATTGCGGGCGACAATCGGAATGACGTCGTCCTCCTGGCGGTAGCTTCCAACGACAACCCCTTCGGACGCTCGCAGCATCGTCCGGGAAAGGTCCTCGCGTGAGACGCCGGCCCAGCGCGCTCGCTCTTCGTTAAATTGCGGCGAGAGTACTTGAACCGGTTCGCGCCAATTGACGCGAACGTCTTTCGCCAGCGGCGTATCTCGCAATATCTTTGCGCCTTGTTCCGCCAGGCTCCGCAAGGTCTCAGGATCGGCGTTGGCGGGCCCGCTGAATCTCGCTTCAATCTTCCAGTCGTCGAATGCGCCGACGGCGTACTTCCGAACGCGGACCATCGCCTCGGGAACGTTCTCTTGGACCCACGCGTCGGTATCGGCGACCAACTGATTGACGCCGTCAAGGTCTTTCGTATTGATGATGATCTGCGCGTAGGACGAATACGGATCTTCAGCGCTGACCGGCAGGTAGAACCGCGGCGGCCCTTTACCGATGAACGTGCTGACCGAGACGGTCGCATCTTGCTGGCGGACGAATTCCTCAATACGGGCGACGTTGGCGCTTGTTTGCTGAATGCGGGTTCCTTCCGGCGCCCAGTAGTCAATCATGACCTGCAGCCGGCTGGAGTCGGGAAAGTAGAGTTGCGGTACCCAGCGAAAGGCGAAGACGGAAAAGAATAGGAGCCCAACCATGCTCGCCAGAAACAAAACCCGGTAGCGAATCGTCCAACCCAACAGATTCCGAAATAGTTGGTAGAAGTTGCTTTGGTAGGGATCACGGATCGCTTCGCCCGACTTCGGACCAGGAAGCATCGCGATGCAAAGGAGCGGAGCGACCGTCTGGCAGAAGACCCAACTGAGCAACAGCGAAATCAAAACGACCGTGAAGAGACTGCCGGCATATTCCCCGGTGTCGTAGCTGGAAGCGAAGATCGGAAAGAAGGCCATGCAGGCGACGATCGTGGCGCCCAATAGCGGAATGGCTGGTCCGCCCGCCGCTTCGATTGCCGCTTTTTCTCGATCCATTCCTTGCGCAATACGGACCATGATGCCATCCGTAACGACGATGGCGTTATCAACCATCATCCCCATCGCGATGATCAAGGCCCCCAGCGAGATGCGATGAAGGTCGATACCTACGATCGCCATAACGACGAATGTGCCGAGAATCGGAAAGACGAGTCCGCTGATACCGATGATAATGCCGGGGCGAATCCCCATCGTTACCGCCAAGAGAGCCAAGACGATCGCGACCGCTTCGATCAGGCTGACCATGAAGGCGCGAATCGACTCGCTCACCTGATCCGATTGCCACGAGATCCGTTCGACATTGATTCCAATTGGGAGATCGGCCAGTAGCTCGTTGATTCGATTGTCGATCCTCTCGCCGACTTCCACGACATTTTCGCCCGAGGCCGGAGCGATCGCCAAGGCAATCGCCTGGCGGCCGTTGTGACGCAGCAAATGAATGGGAGGATCGATATAGCCGGTCTTTACCGTCGCGAAGTCGCGAATCCGGATGATCTCATCTCGACCGTCGACGACGCCGGCGATCGCGAGGTCGCCAATTTCGACCGGATCCCGAAATTCTCCGGTCGGAGCGATGCGAATTCGTTGCGACTGGAAATCGACTTCACCCGAGTCGACAACCAGGTTTTGACCTTGCAGCGTATCGATGATCTGGGCGGGCGTAAGATTCAATTCCGCCAATTGCGACGATGATACTTCGAGGTAAATCCGCTTGTCTTGCACTCCCCAGAAATCGACCCGGGCGACCCCTTTGACGACGCTGAGTTCCTTCCGCATATCTTTGACGTATTTTTCCAGCTCGGCGTAGCTGAAACCGTCGCTGCTGACGGCTAGCAGAAAGCCGAACACATAGCCGAAATCATCACCCACTTTCGGTTTGCCGGCGCCGCTGGGCAGGGTCGGTTCGACGTCGGCCACCTTCTTGCGCAGCACGTCCCAAACCTGGGGAAGGCGATCGGACCAATAGCTGCTTTTGATGTCGACCTTGATGATGGAAAGTCCTGGCCGCGAATTGGAGTAGACGTTCTTGACCTCGCTCATCTCTTGCAGCTTGGTCTCGATACGATCGGTCACTTCCAGTTCCACCTGCTGGGCGGTGGCGCCGGGATAGGTGGTGGTGATCACGGCCGTCTTGACGGAGAACTCCGGGTCTTCCAACTGTCCGAGCTGGAAGTAGCAAAATATTCCGCCGGCTATGACGAGAAACACGCCGAAATAGGTGACGGCTCGCTGTCGAATTGCCAAGGCAGCCAGATTCATCGATGTTCCCGTTCTCGTTGTTTTGCGTTCGCTACTATTCGATCCGTCGTCACCATCGCTGCACGATGGTCCGCACAATCACGGCAGCTTGACCTCTTGGCCGTCACGAAGCATGTTGGCGCCCGATATTACGACCAGGTCGCCGCCGGCCAATCCTTCGTCGATCGTTACGCCTACGGGAGTCAGTTTTCCGGTCTTCACTTCGCGGCGGGCTACCGTCTTCGAGCTTGGATCGACAATCCAGACAAAACTGCCGGGGGCGTCGGTGGGGGTAAACAAGGCGCTGGCGGGCACGATCATGGCGGTTGGCGCGTCGCCGTTGGTCTCTTCCGGAGAGTGGCGAACCGTCGCCGCCATGCCGGGCAAAATACGAACATCTTCCGGCTGATCGATCTCGATAGTCACCGGATAGGTGCGTGTCGTTTGCGACGCTTCACTGCCGATCTTGGTCACCTTGCCAAAGAACTCTTGATCCGGAAAGGCGTCGAAGCGACAAGCGACCCTCTTGACCTGCGGCACAAGCGAGATGAGCGTTTCGGGAACTTGAATGGTGATTTCGATCTTGGAAGTGTTTAGGAGCCGGACAATGTTCTGCTTGGGCTGGACCGACTGAAAGTTCTCGACGTATTTTGCGGCGACTTCCGCGTCGAAAGGAGCGGTCAACGTGGAATAGTCGAGTTGGTTTTTGGCGCCGGCGACGGCCGCCTCCAAGGCGCGGATCTCCGCCTTCTTGGCGTTCAGATCTTCTTCTCTGGCGCCGGTCATGCCGATGTTCAACGCTTCTTTGGCGTTTTTGACCTCGGCTTCGGTTCGCTGTTTTCTTGCCAGAGTAATATCAAAATCAGATTGCGATACCGTCTTGGACACGACAAGCACTTCATTGCGGGCATGTTCTGCGGCCGCCTGGTCGTAGGATGCGACCGCTTGATCAACCGCCGCTTTCAGTTGTTCAATTTCTTCCGGCCGCGCGCCCCGTTCCATCGCTAGCAGATTCGCCTTGGCCCGTTCCAAGTTGCCCTGACTGTTCGCCAGCGCCGCTTCAAAGTCGCGCGGATCGATGACGGCGATCACATCTCCCTTTTTGACGTTAGCCCCCACATCGACCGGGAGCGAAATCAGGGGGCCGGCGACCTGAAACGACAATTCGACCTCATCTTTCGCTTTGGCGCGACCGGGAAACTCGCGGCTGTCGACGGCCGAAAGTTTCCCAACCTGTAACGTTCGCACCGGACGAAGCGGCGGCGACGCCGGAGGGGATGATCCGCAACCGGCTAGAATAAAAAGGACTGCCGAAGCGGCGATCGGTCCTGCAAACCTCAACATTGCTTGTCTTCCCAGTATGTTACGGGTTTTGACCCTGCGGGTCGTCCAGGCGAACCATCAGCCACTGCTGCGTCGTTCCGTCGGCGAAATGGACCAAAGTGGGAGCGGTATCCTGCGTTAGATTCGAGATCCCGCACTCCATGATCGGTCGCGTCTTGCCGACGACATTCCAGGCGCAACGCTGCGACTTCTTGTCGACCATTCCTTCAATCGTTTGCGTTTGACTGGTGACGGTATTGTTGAGCGTGCCGGAAATGATCCCTTCCTTGCTCAAAACAAGTTGCAGGAACAAGGTCGGATCGGGCGCGTCTTCTTGTCCGTCGGGCGTTAGCGCAAAAACGCCGAGCGACATCCACTCGCTTTGTTCTGGAGGAGTTTCCGGAGCGCTGGCGGCGATCGCTTCGGCCTGGGCGGCATATTCGGCCTCGGTGCAAATCGGATCGTCGCCGTAATAGACCTGACCATCGTCGTAGTAAACGTTTTCGCCGTAGTTGTAATAGTACGGCTCGGACCAACCATAATTGCCCCAGCCTGCTACGCCTGACCAGGCCGCCCAGCGGAATGGACGCGTAATCGCCCATGCGCCCCAAAGCGGGTGATCCGACCAGAAATCGCGAATTGGATGGTCGTGAACATGGTCTCGAATTTCGTTGCGGCGATCTTGGCGGATCTCCTGACGATCCCCACGGTTTTCAATGCGATTGGGGCGGTTGTCGGCAATCGGTCGATTTCCGGGACCAGGCCGATCGGCGATGCCTGGCCGGTCACCAGCGCCTGGGCGGTCGCCGACACCAGGTCGATCTCCGGGGCCGGGACGGTCGCCTGCCCCGGGGCGATCTGCGATCCCTGGTCGATCGCCGCCGCCGGGTCGTTGTGCCGGCAGGGTACTGGGACGAGCGCCGGAGTCACGAAGGAAGTCGGCAGCAGCACTGCCTGCCGCTCCGCCTGCAATACCTGCGGCGACGTTTCCGGGCCGAGTGCTTGGACGTGAACCGGAAGGAAGAGTGCTTGGTCGGTTCCCGGTCGAAGGGCTCAGTCCCAGGAAATTTTGGAGATCGTTGTGGCTGGGGCGAGCGCCCCCAGTGACTCCGCCAGGACGTGAGCCGGCGACATTTCCCGGACGAGTCGAAGGCGTTGCGCCTCCCGGTCTTGAGCCTCCCGGACGCGAGCTGCCAATACTCGGATTCGAAACGCTAGGACGGGAGGTGCTGGGGCGAGATACGCTCGGCGTCGACGGGCGCGAAACGGAAGGACGTGATGCGGGACGGCTCACGGCGGGAGAGCGGCTTACCGAAGAACCGCCACGATATCCACCGCCACCCCCGCTAAATCCGCCGCCTCCTCGGCCACCTCCGCCGCCCCCGCGACCGCCGCGGGCAAAGCTGTCGGTGACCACCATGAGGCTCGTTGCGAGCCCGACCAGCACAAAGAACAGGATGCGTTTCATCATTGTCTCCCTCAGGAGTGGAGCGATTATTGGAGGAGTATCACGCCGGAAGCGATGTGAGGGTTACGGGCTCGATTGTCGATTGACGCGTAACGGACCGACATTGGGCAAGAGTTCGCCCCCAGCGACGCGCGAGACCGATTCCCACGAAAAGGTGTCGTCATCCACGGGGGTAAACATATTGACCGACGAAGACTTGCTGCCATCGGGCGCCGTTCCGCTGACTTGAACCTGCCACGCTTTCCCCTTCTTGCTCCAGACTCCCTCGCCGAACCCGCCGTCGGAGTCGAAAACCCACGAGCGAACCTGCTTGGCGCCAGGATCCCAGCCGATGATCTGCATGCCGGAAACCTCAATCCGATCACGCACCGCGACCGTAAACATGCGAGTCATGAAATTGCGGTTCTTCGTCCACTCGCAGGTTGTCGCGACCGTCGCCTGGTCGTCTTCGTCCAGCCAAGAGCCGATCATCCATTCCAACTCTTTCAAATGTTCGTAGTTGGAGTGGACCACGGGGACGTCTTCTTCGGTGACTCGATCGAGCAGCCATTTTCCATCTCGCTTGACATAGATTGCCGTATATTGCGACTCTTCCGGCTCTCCTTCAGAACGAATCAAGTGCGCGGCGCCAAATTCGGCAGCGACCGTCGGGGAGATGAAGCTGACCGAACTGGTCGCCGCGCTCAGCTTGATGCCTTTGTTCGTTTCAAAGATCTCGGCGAACTGCGCCTCAATCGCCTCTTGTCCGACCACTTGCTCGCCGCTGTCGGGATTGGTGTAGACCGCATCGGGCGACCACATCGAAGCCAATAGCTTCGCATTTCCCGAATTGAACGCTTCGACGTAATCTTGAACTGACTTACGGATCAGCGCTTCGTCACTGGCCTGATCGGCGAAAGCGGGCAGGGCGCCCGCTATCAAGACAAACAGTGCAGCGACGGTAATACCTATGCGTTTCATGCTATGTTCTCCGATGATACGGATGCTAACTGTCGATTATTGGGGTGGGAAGCCGCAGAAGCGTATCGTAGGCGACGACGCCCAACGTCGCGGCTAAGCTTGGTGTTCCAAGCCGTGAGCGGAAACAGCCAAGGGAGGCGAGTCGAATGCTCGCAAGTCAAGATACGCCCGTCGCGGTGAATCGGCGGACAAATGTCACGCGACCACGGCGAAGCGCTGTCGGATTCCGTTGATTCCGAATCGAACACGAGACTGTCGGGCGAAAAGATGATTCAAATTGCAAAACACGTGAAGCTGAGCCGACCATCAAGCTTTAGGATATCGCAGGAATCATCGTACAATCAATCGTTTCCCCCAAAAGTTCTTGGGAATAACACAAGCGGTCGGAACGCGATTTCCCTCGCCGATTGCGTACGGTTAATTTCCAGTGTCGAATGTCACGTCGACGCAAGCCTTGTCCGTTGGAGATGACGCCTGGATCGTCACCGCAGGTTGTCTTTGACGCGACCAGTCCTCGGCGTACGGTTCGGCCCACGGGCCGTTTGGCCCGCTGACGGAAACGCTATTCTCGATGACTCACTTCCCGAATCGCACATGAGATCAACAGTCCGTCGTCCGTTTCTACCGGGCTGAGGCTGATTTCGACGGGGAACTCGGAACCATCCTTGCGCCGGCCAAACAGCTTAAGGCCAGCCCCCATGGGACGCACGTGACAATCGTTGACGAAGGAGGCGAACTTCTCGGGGTGACCAGCACGGAAGCGTTCCGGCATGAGAATCTCGATAACTTCTCCCAGGAGTTCGGATCTACCGAAACCAAAGATTCGTTCGGTTTGCGAATTAACGAACTTGATCCGGCGGTTCACGTCTACCACTACCATCGCATCCGGCGCCGATTCGAGAAGCGCTTGCAGCTCTTGCCGTTCCTTCTTGCGTTCCGTCGTATCGCGAACGGCACAGGAAACCAGACGCCCCTGTTCTGTTTCGACAGGGCTCAGACTGACTTCCACGGGAAAGACTGTGCCATCCTTTCGCTCTCCCATCAGATCCAGCCCGGATGCCATTGGCCGGACGCTTGGCGCTGCCATATACGCCGTCACATTCTTCGGGTGATTAACGCGAAACTGCTTGGGGACAAGTACTTCGATAGGGCCGCCAAGCAATTCTTCACGCGGGTAACCGAATAGTCGTTCCAACTGAGAATTGACGAGAACGATTTTCCCGGCGTCATTGATGACGACCATCGCATCGGGCGCCGATTCAAGTAGCTCGTGAAAGGTCTGCTCGGCCTGTTTCCGTTCGGTGATATCACGCCCGACGAGATAAATCGACGACTCTCCCGGAATTAGCTTCGCATTCCATAAGATCCAGCGTCGGCTACCATCCTTGCAGCGACATCGATACTCGATTTCTGATAGCGACTCACCCGACAGGATTCTTTCGTGGTTCTTCATCGCCCGCGGGTGGTCTTCCGGATCGATTAGATCCCAGACCGATTTCGTGTGAAGATCGTCCTCCGTCCAGCCGAGCAGCGTTTCCCAGGCCGGGTTCGTCTGCGTCAGTCCACCCTTGGTGTCGATGATGGTCAGCAAGTCAAGCGATAGGTTGAAGAACCGCTCGCGTTCCTGCTCGGTCCGCTTGCGCTCGGCACGTTCCGCAATCCATGTCTGAATCTCCTCTCCCAACTCCGATGCGGACTGCTGACGATCGTCTCGCTTCTTGGCAAGCCCTCGCAAGCAGGCAAGTTCCAGCTCCCGCGGAATTCCTGCTACGCACTCGCTGGGCGGCTTGGGGCTATCGTGAATGACGCTATCGAGCACGGCGACAATACTCGTGCCAAGAAACGGCGGCTCACCAACCAGCAATTCGTACAGAATTGCCGCCAGCCCGTACACATCACTTCGCTGGTCCACAAGGTCGACTGCCCCTCGCGCCTGTTCCGGAGACATATAGGCTGGCGTACCAAGTCGATCCCCCTGCATGGTCTGGGACGGCGTCTTCGTCTCACGTGCTTCGCCCGGGGCGAGCGTCATTTCGGAAACGACGGCTTTCTGGTCATTGGGGGATTCCCCTTCGTCCAGCCTCTTGGCCAGGCCCCAATCCAAGACGACGACTTCGCCGAAATCACCGACAATGACGTTTTCCGCTTTGAGATCGCGGTGAATGACGAGGCGCGAGTGAGCAAAGGCAATCGTATTACAGATGCTGACAAACTGATTCAGTAGCTGTACCAAGCGACTGGAGACGCCCGTTTTACTGTGCTGTCGTCGCCAGTCGTGATAGTCGGAAATAACTTCCGCAAATGTACGGCCTTTCACGAATTTCATCGTGTAGTAGGTGCCCCGATCGTCCTCGACGTAGTCGTATACTGGTACCAGGCCTGGATGCGTCAACTGGGCGGTAATCTGGGCCTCGCGGAAGAATCGCTGCCGGTTAAGCTCCGACCCGACCTGATTCGCTTTGAGTTCTTTCAAAGCAACTTCGCGGTCGAGGACCTTATCGTAGGCCAGCCAGACATGGCCGATCCCGCCAGTGGAATGCAAGCCGCGCCGCGTGATCCGTTCGTCAGAAAGCGAATCGGCCGAGATGACGCCGGTCATCGTAATCCGGTCGCCTTGCCGCACCGCGCCAAGCGTCTGCAGGATGTCATCATCACCGAGACTTTCGAGCACAGCTTTCACGTCGCTGGGCATACTGGAGAGCGACTTCTTGACGTCCCCACCGGCCTTCTGCATGCGGCGTTTAATCAGGTAGTCGACATGCTGCTTGTCTTCAGGGAGCAGCCATTTTTGCTGGACCAGAATGTCCGCCAGCGACTCGTCTTTGCGCGATCCCCACAGCGTACAGGCATCTACAAACTGCCGCATATCGATCAGATCGCTCTGCATTGCGATCAAGCCAAAAAGCAGATTGACGTCTGTTTCCTGCGTCATTGCAGTTCCTTGATCTTCGGGCATTCAGGTCGAGACCAGTCGATCAAGTGTAGGTAATCCAACAATCCCGAGGAAGCATGACGCGTCGGGAAATTCATTCTAGCCCCTCAGACCTCGCATTTCCGCCGAATTCTCTTTGCGTCTGGCGCCAGATGGAACCGTACAAGCCCAAGCCAGTGAACTGACGTCAGCACGTCTCCGTATTGGGATAGCCCTCGGCGACGTGCATGTCAAAAGAGCATCCTGAGTGTTCGTCGAAGTGTTCGTTCATCGGAAGACTTCCTGCCGCATATTCAGGTATCATGGCAAAATTAGTAGGCAGGATCACCGCGTAGAGGGTGCAGTGAGCCATTGGGCATTGGCCGCAAACCGTTATCGACATATGACTTAAAGGCAAAATTCGCAATCAAGGTTTCCATCGCATTCTCATCCGATAACCTGACAAATACCTTGATGACGTTGTCGGCCAATTTGAAGGCGATCGCTTCCCAGGAAACGAGAGGATCAGCAGCCAGTCGCCTGCGGCGAATTTTAATTACGTAATTAAAATCTCCGCGTCGCCTACCCCGCCGCTCGCGTCTTCAGCTTCTCATACAGATCCAGCTTCTCCATCGCCAACAGCAATAGTCCCCCTAGAATCTGCGGCGAGCTGAGTGCTCGATGGCTGAGTTCCTGCTGGCTATCCATGCTCTCCATAATTGCGTCCATAAACTCGCTTTTCAGGTCCGGCGAGTTGGCGAACTGCTCTTTCGAGTTGTTCGCGGCCTGCATTTGCAGGACTTCGGATTCCAGCGTCTTTTCGACCAGAGTGTTCAGGAACGAGAGCTGATCCCCTTCCGTCATGTCGCTGCCGAACAGGGTGTTCAACTGGTCGATGATCTCGCTCATCAGCGCCTTTTGCTTCTCTTGCAGGGCGCCGCTGCCGGCTTCTGTCATCGGTTTGAGCGTGGGGGCGTCTTCGGTGGAGAGGGCCAGGTTCCGTTTGCCGCGGTTGCGGACGTGGTGGTGGGTTAGGGTGATCTCGGAGAGGTCGACGCCGCTTCGTTCTCGGCCGAACTTCAGGAGTCGCGACAGGGCTTTGTAAAAAATCGCCCGTTTCTCGAAGTCGGTGTTGCCGTAGTCGAAGATCTGCGACAGGAAGGTGTAGGCCCGGACGTAGGTCATGATGTCGGTCCGGAACATCCACAGGGCGTCCATTGTATCCTTCGCATCGGCTTCGGCCTTGTCGTCGCCAGCTTCCTTTGCCGCTCGATAGGCGTCTTGCGCCGCGGTGTAACGTTTCAGCAGCCGATCCGCGACCGGCACGATCGCCGCTTCCAGTTGCTTCTGCTTCGCTTTCGGGTCAAGCATCACATTGACCACCCGCTCGACTTCAAACTCGTCGTAGTACCCCATCGCATCCAGCTTGGTTCGCAGGTCCAAAATCAATTGCGGGTCGGTCACGTCCGACAGGGCCGCTGTCGTGTAGTACGTCTTGAACGCCGCCAGGATGTCGTCTGGCTCGTTGATGAAGTCGAGGACGTACGTCGTATCCTTCCCCGGATAGCAACGATTCAGTCGCGACAACGTCTGCACTGCCTGGATGCCGTCCAGCCGCTTGTCGACGTACATCCCGCACAGCAGCGGCTCATCGAAGCCGGTCTGGAACTTGTTCGCCACCAACAGGATCTGGAACTGGTCCTCTTTGAACGCTTCCCGAATATCGCGGCCGTTCAGCCCCGGGTTCAGCCCACTGCTCGCTTCCTTGAACGGCTCCGGCCCCGATTCCTTGTCGTCCACTTCGCCAGAGAACGCCACCAGCGACTTCAGCGGGTAGCCCATATCGGCGATATACTTGCAGAGCGCCAGTTGCCAGCGGACCGCTTCGACGCGGCTGCTCACCACGACCATCGCTTTCGCCTTGCCGTCGAGCAGGTGGGCGACGTTCTCGCGGTAATGTTCGACGACGATCTGCACCTTCTGGGCGATGTTGTAGGGGTGCAATCGCACCCAGTTCATCAGCCCCTTCATCGCGGCGCCCCGGTCGACTTCCGAGTCGATAAAGTACTGCCCGGCGCTCGCTAGTTTGAAGGCGACCTTGTACGACGTGTAGTTTTGCAGCACGTCAAGAATAAAACCTTCCTCGATCGCCTGGCGCATCGAGTAGACGTCAAACGGCTCCGGCAGGTTCGTCTTCGACGCCGGTTGCGTCGGATCAGGCACGCGCCCAAACAGCTCCAGCGTCTTCGACTTCGGCGTCGCCGTGAACGCGACGTAGGTGATCCCCTTGTCGCTGGCCCGGCTTGCCATTTCCGCCGCTAGGATATCTTCGCTGCTGACCGTGCCGCCGTCGGCGAGCGACTCTTGCTCTTCGGCCGATAGCACCTGCTTCAGTTTTGACGCCGCTTCGCCGGTCTGGCTGCTGTGCGCTTCGTCGGCGATCACCGCGAACCGCTTCCCCTCGGTCGCCGCCAGTTCGCGCACCTTCTCCAGGGCAAACGGAAAAGTCTGGATCGTGCAGACCACTACCTTTTTCGTGCCGGAGAGCGCCTCGGACAGTTCCGCCGCTTTGCTCCCTTTGTCCCCTTTGATCGTCGCTACCACGCCGGCGGTCCGCTCAAAGCCGTAGATGACGTCCTGCAATTGCCCGTCGATCACCTTCCGGTCGGAAACGACCAACACCGTATCGAACACCTTCTGGTTGTCGGCGTCGTGCAGGTCCGCCAGAAAGTGGGCCGTCCAGGCAATCGAGTTGGTCTTCCCTGAGCCGGCCGAATGCTGAATCAAATACTTTCGCCCCGGCCCTTCCTCCAGCACCGCCGCTTGCAGCCGCCGCGTAACGTTCAGTTGATGGTACCGCGGGAAGATCAGCCGCGTGATCTGCTTCTTCTTGTCCCGCTCGGCGACCATGTAGCGGGCCAAAATCTCCAGCAGGCTATCACGCTGCCAGACCTGTTCCCACAAATACGCCGTCCGGTATCCGTCCGGGTTCAGTGGATTCCCCGCCGCGCCGTCATCTCCCAGATCGAACGGCAGGAACTGCGTCTTCATCCCCGCCAGCCGCGTCGTCATCCGAACCAAGCTGCTGCTCACCGCAAAGTGGACCAGCGCCCCCGACGGGAACGACAGCAGCGGTTCGGCCGTCTGCCCCTTGGGGCTGGGGTCGCGATCCTTTTTGTATTGCTTGACCGCGTCGTCGACGCTTTGCGTGTTGTCGGTTTTCAGTTCGGCCGTCGCGACCGGGATGCCGTTCAGGAAGAAGACCAGGTCGATGCTGTTCTCGTTATGCTGCGAATAGCGAACCTGCCGCACCACCCGCAGGCGATTCGCCTGGTACCGCTGCCAGATATCGGGGTTCATCGCCAGCGCCGGCTTGAACTGCGCCATCTTCACCGGCTGCTTCAGCCCCAGCACATCAAAGCCGACCCGCAACAGATCAAGCGTCCCCATCTGGTTCAGCATGTCGCGCAGCCGCTTCAACAGAGCCTGCTCGGCCGCGGCGCCATGATTCTTCTCTAGCCGCTCCCAGGCGTCCGGCTGCGTCTCCTTCACCCAGGCGATCACATCGGCCGGATAGAGCGCCAGCGCCCGATCATACCCAGCGGCGTCCTGCTCGGCGTACGACCAGCCGTTTTCGGCCAGATGCTCGCAGATGGCGATCTCGAATTTGTCTTCGGTGTGCAGGCTCATTTTTCTATTCTGACTCTTTGATTACTTTCTCAAGCCATGTCCGCTTCCAATTGGCTTTGCGGGGAATTTGCTCGATTGCAGGCCGACCACCAGCGATACCAATCCAGGCGATAGAATACTGACCATAGCTGAAATAACGAAATAGTGCGTCTTGTCGTTCCGCAAGTTGCCGAAGTTCGGAATTGAACTGCGTTTGAAGAGTCTTCCCCTCAGGCTGTTTTCGCCCCATCGCACACCAGAAACCTACTATACATCGAGATTTGTTTAGGCAAGCGGATACGAACTTGCTGAGCGTTTCCAAATCGATGTGCCCTATGTCTAGAGCGTCTCGGTTTGTCGTATAAGTAAAAGGGTCGATCAACAGGAACAGGTCGTCGTTTTCGGTAAGCCAGTCCAGATTGTGTTGGAACGCATCATGCCTGGCTTGGTATCCGAATGGGGCTAATGCTTCCGTCAGTCTTTCATGAGTATGCGGGCATGCCTCCGTAACTCGGACTTGAACTTCCTCAATGCCGCAGTTCTCATTCATGGACGCTGTTTGCAGTAGTGCTTGGCAAACGCTTCCGGGATAGAGTTTTTGATTTGATTCGGCTTGCCACCAATCTTCTAAAAGATTCGTATACCGACTCCCGGCGCTCGAAGGATCTAACTTGCCAACGCTCAAGATGTCGGCCCTAAGGTCAGCAATATGCGTCGCTCCTTCTTCCTCTTGTTTCGTCTGACTATAAACTCCTGCGCCTGCATGAGTCTCGGCATAGGTAATGTTCGACCAATCTCCGCAATTCCCCAAAGTCTCCGCCAAAAGGCAGTGCTTTAGTTGATCGCCTTTGTTGCCCGAGTTGCGGTCTTGCCCCATATCGGTTTACCTAATGATAGTTCGCCGGAATTACGGCGAATCGGGTTTTGATGGATTCCCACGCAAATGTATCGAATGCTTCCCCTGAAACCAAAGTCCGGTGACGCGACTCCGGCGGAACGTTCCCAGGCAGCCGTAGCGCGGATCGACCACCCGCACGTGCCAGGAGCGATCTCCCAGGTCGGGAAGCTGCGACTCGGCCCTTTTAAGGTCGTGTCGCCAGGCGCCGATCTGGTTGACGACCAGAACCGCGCGGCGGGTCTTTGGATTGTGATACAACTCGGCCCGATCGGTTTCTGGCTCGTCGCTTCCAAACCAGTCGCTATGGCCGAGATGGAGCGAGTTGCCTCCGCCGTCGAACGGATTTAACCAAGTCGTATCTTTCCGTCGTAGCAGGTCTCGCCACCATTGTTCATCCGAATTCGACGAGACAGCGGCCATCGATTTGGCGAGATCGGATGTATACACCGCATGGTCAGGACTCTCGATTCGCCAAACGTAGGCAGCGTAGTAATCAAGCTCCCCAGCGCGATCCCAGATTTCCGACACGATACCTAACAGTGGTGAATCTTCAACCGGCTTGCCGGCGCCATACCACCAGGCCAGTCCGTCGCCCGGCCGTTGCCAACCGAGGAGGTATTTCAGCGCGTAGTGCAGCGTTTCCCAAACGGCGCAGGCGGCAAAAAGCTCCGTCGTGCGGGCAGGCTCCGGAAACTGCGACGCCGGCGTTGCTCCTGACACGATCCGATGCAGCAGAGGAATATGCTGGCACCAGGAATCGGTAATGTCCGGCGTTTCAGCCATGACGCGGTTGCCCCCAAGTCCGAGTTTGGCGTAATCGCTGAGTATCGCCCATTACGAATGTACCCATCGCTGAAAAGGCTTGAGCATCCTCGCGCAATCGTCCAGTTGATCCGGACCATTACGATCGAGAGTAAACGCTTGCCCGATCCGGATGTCGATCCAATGCCACGCGGTCGGCGCTCCATCCAGTTTTCGCAGCGCGTCGACGAACGTCGCCATATCGGCGCTGCGGGCCAAGTCGACCAGGATTCCATCGCTGGCCTGATACGCAGCTGGCTTTAGTCTTGATCCGTTGACGCTCATCACGACCGTTGCGGTTTCGGCCCCCGGCATGCCGGCACAAACGACCAGTTGTAGATCGCCATCGGTCGCTGCTCGGGCTTCGTCCATCATCTGCACCAGCGGCTCGTTGGCGACCAGCAAGAATTTGTGCCAATGCCACGACTTGTTCATGACGTTACTGGCCGGCCACGAGCCGGAATGGAGCATTCCCTTTTCGATGTTCCACCCGCAAAAAAGCGTCCCCTCTTTCAGCCAGCCGCCGTCGGTCGTCAAGATATACTTGCCGTAGCGAAACGCCCCCTTATCGCCGGTTGGCGAAAGCCACCAATGCGTAGAGTTCTCAACACTGAAGCGGTTGTAGGGAAGGACGTGCTGTCCTGGGAAATGGCGTTTCTTGAGTTCTCTCGCGACGCTTTGTGCGGAAGCTTGGGGGAGGTTCATGACGCCTCCTGACAAGCGAATTCGCGTACGTCGATCTTGCCGGTGACTGCCGCGGAGATAATCGCTGTGCGGCGTTCTTGGAGGAGAGAGATCACTTGCTCTGCCTCCGATTGCAGTTGATCAAATCTACTTGTTTCGCAGTCGAGAAATTGGACGATCTGATTCTGTTCTTTGAACGGTGGTGTTGGAAAACGGTACTTTCGAAGTGCTTCTCCAGTCAGGTGCGGTATGGTGGCCGTCCCTCCCGCCAGCACGAATCCAGTTTCAACAACGTACCTCATGCAGTAATAGAAGAACCTTGGGTTTTCCTTGTTCGCCTTCCACGGACGAAGGCGATGCAATGCCTTTTGGAACGCGAATCGCGCCGGTTGACCGTCCCATATCGCCGTTTGACCGATGCCGGCGCCACCCTCACAGATTAGGAGATCTCCTGGTGAGACTGTAAATCGCTCGATCTCTCCCGGTTCAATATCGATCACAGGGAGATCGTGAGTGTTTATCGAATCCCAATTTACATCTGCGTTGCGCAGATAACGAATCGGGTACTTTCCGGTCGCCTTTTGCTCGTCGACCATCTTTCCCAATACCGCATAGTACCTCGCAAACAGTGGAGGCGTGCTCCAATGTTCGGGCAGGAGACCAATCCACTCAATCCCCGACGGCTTCATCTTCACGTTCGGATCGAGCCCCTTGGTCACGGCGTGGCTGATGACCGCCTGGCGTTTTTCGGAGAGCAGCTCGATCAGCCGCCGCTGCTCGGCGACGAGCGCGTCGATCTTGGCGGTCTCGCGGTCGAGGAAGTTCACAATAGCGTTCTGTTCATCCAGCGGGGGAAACAGAATCTTTATAGATTTGAATTCTTCCCAGTAGAGTCGCAGTCGAAAGTCTGTAACACCTTGCGAATGCCGATGCATCTCTACAATCGCTTGCGGGGTGCGCAATAGAAGCTCGATAAACCGAGTAGACATGTCCGATAAAGGCCGCGCAACTACATATGCGGGACTGACCATGCCTTCAACCGATACAGCTCCGAACCCTCCTTGCCAAGCGCGCATCATGTTGTAAACCAAATCGCCTGGTTGAACTTTTCGATACTTAGATCGATCATCGCTGCGATTTACTTTTCGATCGAGTTCTTCGTCGTCAAATTCGCGGTCAGAAACACCATGATGTATCGAGACCGAGAGTATTGGCAAGCCTTCACTTCCTTCCTCTGCCACCTGACGAAACAGCGAACCAAGACGACGTACTTCCCATGAACGCGGGATTTCCCCAAGCCATGCGACGTCACTTTCCTTGTAATCTGCGTATTGGGGAAAACTCACTGCGAAAGCCCCCCAATCATCTCCACAATCCGATCGGTTACCACCTTCAGCTCGGCGTCAATTTCCGCCAGATCGCGCGGCGGTTTGAAGACGTAGAAGTGGCGGTTGAAGGGGATTTCGTAGCCGGTCTTCGTCTTCTCGTGATCGATCCAGGCGTCCGGCACATGGGGCAACACTTCCCGCTCGAAGTAGGCTTCGATCTCTTCGGCCAGCGGGACGTCTTCCGTATCGCGGAGGCTGCTGTCGGGCTTCGGTTGTCCTTTGCGTTTTCCCTTCGTCTCTTTGACGACGTTTCCCTTGGAGTCGCGCTCGGGGCGTTCGACGGTGATCGTCTGGTAGCCGAAGTCCTGGTTCTTAAAGATCCGGCTGATCGGGACCTGTTGGCCGTCGGCGTCGGTCGTGCTGGCTGCTTTCGCTTTGCCGAACAGCTTGGTGATTTGCTCGATATGGTCGTCCGACAATTCTTTTCGCTTGCTGCCGAGACTCTTCCGCATCTTCTGCCACAGGCCGCTGGCGTCGATCAGTTGCACCTTCCCCTGGCGATGCTTCGGCTTGCGGTTGGTGACGATCCAGACGTAGGTGCTGATCCCGGTGTTGTAGAACATGTCGGTCGGCAGCCCGATGATCGCTTCCAGCAGGTCGTTCTCGAGCACGTAGCGGCGGATCTCGCTTTCGCCGCTGCCGGCATTGCCGGTGAAAAGAGGCGAACCGTTGAGCACGATCCCAAACCGGCTGCCGCCATCCTTTGCGGGGCGCATCTTCGAGATCAGGTGCATTAGGAAGAGGAGCGAACCGTCGCTGACCCGCGGTAGCCCGGGACCGAAGCGGCCGTTGTAGCCTTGCTGCTTGTGTTCGTCCTGGATCGCCTTCTGGATCTTCTTCCATTCGACGCCGAACGGCGGATTGGAAAGCATGTAGTCGAACTGCTGCCCGGCGAGCCCGTCGTCGGCCAGGGTGTTGCCGAGGACGATCTGGCTGACGTCCTGCCCTTTGATCAGCATGTCGGCCTTGCAGATGGCGTACGACTCGGCATTCAGCTCTTGCCCGTACATGACGAGCCGCGCGTCAGGATTGAGCTGGGCGAGATGCTCTTCAGCGACCGAGAGCATGCCCCCAGTCCCAGCGGTCGGATCGTAGAGGGAGCGGACGACGCCCGGCTTGGTGAGGGCCTCGTCATCTTCGATGAAGAGCAAGTTGACCATCAGGCGAATCACTTCCCGCGGCGTGAAGTGCTCCCCGGCGGTCTCATTGGAGATTTCGGCGAACTTGCGAATCAGCTCTTCAAAGACGTGCCCCATCTGCTCGTTGGAGACGACGTTGGGATGGAGATCGATATTGGCGAACTTCTCGGTCACCAGGTAAAGGAGATTGGCCTTGTCGAGCCGCTGCACCTGGTTGTGGAAGTCGAAGCAGTCGAAGATGTCGCGAACGTCGGCCGAAAAGGCCTCGACGTAGGAGAAGAGGTTCTCGCGAATGTTATCCGCGTCCCCCATGAGCTTCTTCAGGTCGAGGGGAGAGGTATTGTAAAAGTGCTGTTTTGATTTCTTCCGGAGGAACGGCTCGGGATTGACCCCGGCCGCTTTCCGCTTGTCGTACTCCTTTAGAACGGCGACCTTGGTCCACTCCAACACGCAGTCGAGGCGGCGAAGGACGGTAAAGGGAAGAATAACGCGGCCGTATTCCGACTGCTTGTAGTCGCCGCGGAGCAGATCGGCGACCGACCAAATAAACGAAGAGAGATTCTGATTCATCGCAGTCTTTGCATTCAGGCAAATTCAAAACGGCGCTCATTCGCCGCGAAGGGTAGCAGTAACCCGCCTAATTTAACGGGGCGGGAGGCTGGACGCATCCCTGTTGACGCCGGAACCAGGCGGAAACTGGGGCGGGGGCGGTATAGATGGTTTTACCGGTGGGGTTTGACACGGTTGGTCAATTGGGGCGGTCCCGCATCAGGGTTCTTTTGGCGGAATTCGGCGTCGCGTTGTCACCGGATTGCGATTTGACCAAGCCGGTGAAGCTAAAAAATCGCCGTGATCGCGGCATAAAACGAAAAACGCATTTATTGGCGCGTCGTGCGGTGCGAGTTGCGCTAAATTTTGGCCGCTTTTGCGTCATAATAATATGGTGAACGGTTTAGCATTTACGGATGCATTGAACAGGCGTTCGAGCCGAGATACTGCGGCAGTTTCAGCGGAAGATTTGAGAACGTGACGCAAGGAGGATTCTGGTGGAAGAGCAGGGCGATGTCGGGAGCCAACCCTATCTCGTTATTCCTCGTCCTGAGGGCCAATTGCGGAAGTTGCCTGTAAAGTTCCGTTGGGAAGTCACGCGACGGCATCCGGTCTATCTCCAGAATTGGAAGTTCGCCCAGTTTTTCTTTGAGTGGGCGCAGCAAGGCCGGGAAATGCCGACCGACAATGAATCGTCGCTGCGAATTCAGGTAGCGGCTCGTTCCGCCCAGCTACTTAATGCGATTGGCGTTTCCTCCTTCGCGCCTGATCCGCAGCTTGAGTTCGACGACCTTGAAGGATCAGAACGGCTAACACCATGGCTCGGCGGTTCCATTTCACCGGTAAGCTTGCGGCGAATTTGGGGAATTCTGATTTCAGCGATGTCGGCTGAGGACTTTCAGGATGCCGCTACGCAGATTACTGCGGCAATGAGCGATGAGAAGGATCCAGGGTTTCGGAAAGCGGCGGGCCTGGGGGCTCTTCGTCAGATCGAAGAGATGAAGATCGATCAGATGCTGAACGAGCCGATCGTCTACATCAATCCTGAAGTCTCGGATCGGCAGATCGAACGTGATTTGAAGCCAATGCTCTCTCGCTGGCGCAATGAGAAAGGTATTGTCGTTGGTCGAGATCGATCGGACAGCTATGCCGATTACCTTCGCGTTTGGGATCTGCGTGAAGGTTGGGAAGCGGGCGCTTACTCGGCCGATAGGGAGAGGACGCTCAAAGAAGTGGCGAACGAATTGGAGATCAAACCTTCGACGGCGAACATGCGTTATCGGTCTGCGTTTCAATTAGTTACCGGGCATCCCTATTTGATCCCGATGTGGGTTCGGTTCATGGGAATCGAGAAGTTGTCAAAGGTCGTTCAGGAATCAATTGGGAAGGTCGCTCAACATCGTCCAACCAAATCACGGGCGAAATCGGCTTTGCCCGAATCTGGACTGGCAGGTAACGAAACGTTGGGGGGAATCGCGAGCGAGCAAGCAGATTCACAAACGCAAGCGAATACGGCGTTGGCGGAATTGATAATGGATATCGAGAGTCTTGTTAGAAGCGCGAAGTCGAACGATCAAATCCGAGAAGCTCTGGATATTGACGCTACGACTGCGGTCGAATTCGATCAACTGATTGAGCTAGTTCGTGCGCGGGTCGAGCCAAAATAGCGAGACCGTTATTTTGCAACCGGAAGAGGATAGGAAGTTCATCCTCTTTTTTTTCCGGTTGAAGCATGTCCAATTCTTCTGGTGAAGCAACGCAATTGCTCTCGATTCAAGAGCTTAGTAAACGCTCTGGCGTTTCCGTCGACACGCTGCGGCGATGGGTGAAGTCGGAAGCGATTTCCCCGTTTCTGAACGGATCGCGTACGGATGAATCTCACCGTCAATTGGAATACGTCGACGCAGAGACGTTGGCGAGTCGTACCGGACTGTCCTTGGCGACCATCTGGCGTCTCAAGCGCGATAACAAGATCTCTTATCGCCAACCGGCCGGGAAAGGGGGGCGTGTCTTGTTTCCGAGCGATGCGCTCGAGCGAAACGGAACCGCTGCGAGCGAACAGGTCGAGGCGAAAACTACGAACAAAACATCCAGCGGGCCGCTTCCTGGGCCGCGTCCGGCCTGGATGTCTGCGGCTCGTACGTAAACTCATTCGAGGAATTACATGCCCAGAAAACCGAAAGATGCGCCGATCGTGTGCGCAAACTTCACCTGGTATTTGCGGCGTAAGCCAACCGGCGTTTATTTCGCCGATGGTCGCATGAACAGCAAGTATCAGCTTGGAAAGCCGTCGCTTGGCACGAAAGACCGAGAGGAGGCCTTTCGCCAATTACAGCGGCTTGATCATGCAAAGGCGGTTGAAGTTGGACTGATTGACGCAGCGGCAGTCGCCGCCGACCAGGACGTGACCATCGAGGCCGGATGGGCGCTCTACATCGAGCGCTGCGAGAAGCCGGAGTTGTTGGGGGGCGTCAGTCGCAAGACGGTCCAGCGGTACAAGTCGGTTCGCGACAAGCACCAAGAATACTGCGCCAAAAAATCGCTGCAGTATTGGTCGCAGATTTCGAAAGCGAACACGCTGGACTACGGCGCGATGTTGGCCAAGAAGAACTACGCAGACCGAACGATCGTCTGTGAGGCGAACATGGTCTGCTCGGTATCGAAATGGCTAACGGAAGAGGGACATCTGCCGCAGGCTTGCCGTTTCCTCCTGAAGATGACGAAGGTAAGCGGTAGTTCGACGTTTTGCTACACGCGGCGCCAAGTCGCCAGGATGATCGAGTTCTGCAACGAGACCGAAGATCTTGTTTGGATGGGGCAAGTGATCACCTGCCTTGCGACGTCGGGGCTGCGGATCAACGAGCTGGCTCAGCTTCGTTGGAGCGATGTCGACCTGGACGTACGTACCATTCGGATTACGGATGAGCGGTCTGTACCGCGGCGTCGGCAAACTGGGAGCGAACGCCGGATTAAGGGGAAGCGCGGACGTGCGCTGCCGATGCACGTAGAGTTTTTCAAGGTCTTGCAGCAGATTCCGCGTCAGGCCGATGGGCGCATTTTCCATGGTCCGCGTGGCGGGCGCCTGAGCGATCGGCGCGTGCTGGAGAATCTGCAGCAGCGGATCATCAAACCGCTTACGAAAGAGTTTCCGACGCCCCCTGGTGAGATCGGATTTCAGTCCGGGACGGTCCACGGCCTGCGGCACTTTTTCTGTAGTGAGGCGTATCGCAACGGAGCGCGAGACGCCGAACTGCTGGAATGGCTCGGTCATCGCGATTCGGAAATGACGCAGCTGTATCGGCATCTCCTACGGGAAGACAGCCATCGGCGCATGGAGCAAATCAACTTCCTCGGAAGCGACGACGAGGAAGGTTCGAGTTTTGACGTCGCGTAGTTTTTGGACTTGGCTTTCGTCGACATGACGACCAACAGGGAGAAGCGTGACGCAGACGAAGATGGGTAAAAGGAGACGAAGTCGCCGCCAACCCAGTCAAACTGGGGAGGACAAGCCGGTTTATTTGTCCCAGTGTTTGTCTCAGTGAGGGGGACAAACGATTTGCCATCGGCGCAAAATAAAAGCCGGCAACGACTTACGTTGACGGCTTTCGACGGAAGCGGAGAGAGCGGGATTCTGAAAAAGGGATGTCGTAAGTTCGTGCAAAGCGACGACTTGCGGTCGTAAGTCCTGATCTCGGAATTGTTTTAAGGCGATCATTCGTTATCGCCTGTGATCATGGTTTCTCGCGATTGATCAAGGTTGTTGTCCCATTGGGCCAACGCGACTACGTTCTAGACGGACTCCTCTTTCGGAGTTTCGTGATGACGAATCATCAACAGGGTTTTTTCGGCAGCGCTAATGTAATTCGCGTCCTCATCGTCGCTCGGATCAGTACGGAGCATCAAGATCCTCGCTCCTTGGATGATCAGGTCGCGACCTGTCGTCGTTGGTGCGATCAGAATCTGCCTGACCGATTTAAGGTCGTCGAAGTCATCCAAAGTCGAGGTAGCGGCGAGCGACTGGATCGCCGGGAACTGCGGGATTTGGAAGACGCAATTGAGTTGAGAACGTGCGATTTAGTGATCGCGGAAGACCTCGGGCGGATCTGTCGGCGAAGCGCTGCGATTACGTTCTTGGAATTGGCGGAAGATAATGACGTTCGCGTCGTCACCCTCAACGACGATCTGGATACCGACCAGGATGATTGGCGTTTCAAGGCGGGTTTTGCGACGATGCGCCATGAATTCAGCAATGCCGATACGTCGAAGCGAATTCGTCGTACCCTACGGAATCGTTTTGGGCAAGGGATGATCAAAACGGTCCCCTATGGCTACATCAAACCGTCGCATGGTGCGACGGACGCTGAGGTCACGAAGGATCCGAAGGCCGAATTAATCATTGCGGAGATGATCGAACGCCTGGAAAAGGGGGAGTCGTACTCCGTAGTCGTCGACTGGTTGAATCTTAGCGGCGTTCCGACCGGACGCTATGTTCGTTCGAACAAGTGGACCGTTTCCACTCTCTCGAATCTCCTGCACAACCCGATCCTCAAAGGGGTGCGGGAGGCGAATCGGAAGATTTCGAAACGGATCAACAAGACTGGGCGTCGGGTATCGGTAAAAGCTCCGCCGGAAGAACTGCTGGTGCGCGAGTGCTCGCATCTCGCCTATCTGGATGCCGATCGGTACGACCGTTTGATTCGGATGTTGGACGAAAGGAATGCTCCGTTTCGCCGTAAGAAGGTTAACGGACGCGATTCTCGGGCTAACGTCCCGAAGAAGCGAACGCGGTTTCCGGGTCAGCAGACGTTTTGCGGGATTTGCGGCCATCCGTTCGTTTGGGGAGGACATGGCCAGCAAGATCACATGATGTGTAAAGGGGCGAAGGAATACGCCTGCTGGCAGAGCGCTTCGTTTGATGGGACGCTGGCTGCGGAAAAGATTTTGACAGCCGTCTACGACGAAATCGAAGCGTTACCGGAGTTTCCCGAAACGCTTTACCAGGCGGTTCAGGCTGAGTTTTGGGCGTTGACGGGCGCACGCAAGACGCAAACCGGAAAACTCGAACGCGAAATAGCCAGCTTGGAGCGGGAGATGAATAATCTCGTTGAGTTCATCGCAAGCGGGAACGCATCAGCGTCGATCGCCGCGAAGATTACGGAGCGCGAAGAGCAAATTAGCGACGCGAAGTTACGGTTAAAGGAGATGACCGCACGTCCTGACGCTGCTCCGCAACTTCCGTTGGCGAGCGAGGTGCGCGAAATCGCGCGGAACTCGCTGAAGGAGATGGCCTCGGACCCCTACGCCCTCAGTCGCGTGATGCGCCAATTGATTCGTCGGATCGATGCGTTCCCGATTCGTCTGTGCGACGGCGGCGCCCTGTTCATCCGGGCGAAGTTTGAACTGCGTCTCTCGGGACTTTTCCCCGACTTGAGCGAGATTCCGGCGGCCAGCGAGTTGTTGACGCGGACGTTGGAAGTCGATTTGTTCGACCCGGTTCAGCGTGAGCAACATCGCGAAGAGATCGTTGCCCTGCGAGCCGCCGGCAAATTCCAGCGGCAAATCGCGGCCGAACTTAGGATTACGCAACCGGCAGTCCAAAATGCGCTGCGATTGCAGGCGCGAATGAACGAATTGGGACTCGAAAAACCGTACGTACCGGTCGACGCACCTCCCGCTGATTTGCTGAAGATGCGCCGACACAAACATCCTCGCTACAAGTTTCAACCGAAAACGAACGAGATTGAACAATGATCCGCTAAGCGAAAATTGAATTCGTTTTGCCCACGGCAAGTTATCGCCGTGGGCTTTTTTATGCGCCAGTCGAATTGAAAGGAGCAGGTCTTATGTCGAACCGAGATCGGGGCGAAAGTCGCCCCTCGAATTCAGCAACCAAGGAAGTCGCCGCCGCAACGCGGGACTTTGTCAGGATGCTGGCGCGAATCGTCGCTCGAAAAATCGTCGTAAAGAAGGACGCCAAGGCGAGATGTTCCAAGTGAGCGTTACGCGTCGGTTCTGAGCGAGAAGCGGAAGAAGTTCGCTGGATCGGCCGGCGAACGAGTTGTTCGCATTCCACTCTTAGAAAGGAATTGAGTATGAAACATGGAGAACAGCGGAGTATTCGTCGTCTTTGTTACGAACCCTATGGTGTTCCACGATTGGTCTTCGCGATGGGACTATGTGTTCTCGTTGCTGGGGTAACAGCAGTCTGCTGGCGTCGCGTCGGGCCGCCGACAGTTGAACGCGGTTCGAAGTCGTTTCAGGATCCAGCGGCGATTCGCCGAACGGTCTTTGACGAGCAGGTGTTGCCGGCGATTCGCGAAGCGGACGAGGCGAATCGCGCTGCCGCAGATCGATGTTTGGCGCGAATCGCTGAGTCGTTCGCGGGATATCGCTCCGGGATTGTTCCGTTTACGCGGGACGTCACAAGTATGGGAAGTCGATTCGGCGTCATTCGCCGGATGCCGATCGACTGGTGGTACGAAGGCAATACCGTGGGGGACTTTATCGGCAGGAAGTTAGAGAAGTATGTCTTTTCGGCGGAACGTATCGAGCGAGATCTAGGGGCGTCGGTTACGATGTTTCGCCAGGACGTTGAGACGAACCAGGCGAGAATGCTCGCGCAGATTCAGGCCGCCGTCAGCAGCGCTTCGATTCCGGAGTTCGATCAACTCGATGCGGCCACGTTCACGCGCGAAGTTCATGAAATGCTGCTGTCGTTCGCTGCGGAGACAGGTCGACGCGACGCTGCTTTGTTCGTGGCTACGGAAGCGACTTCCGGCGTCGCCGGGGTCGTCGCCGAGCAGATCTTCGTCGCGATTCTGATCCGCTTGGTCGGCGTCAGCGGTGGTTCGCTCGGCGCCGGAGCAGCGGTGGGCGGAGGAGGGGGGCTTGTCACAGGGCCCGTCGGCGCAACGCTCGGTGTTGCAGTTGGCGTGATCGTTGCACTGGCTGTCGAACGGTGGTGTACCGAAAGTGTGCAGGGGGAACTGCGCGAGACGGTGCGTCGGCTGATCGATCAAGTCGAACAAGCAGTTTTGAACGGAGTCACGGGCGAAGAAATGCCCGATTTGCAGCCGCGCCCTGGTTTGAAGAACCTTTTGAACGACTCGTGCGACCAGCTGCAGCGGGCCTATGGCGAAGTCTTTCGGCAACGCCTGCTCGGAGATGCAACATGAGAGCCTTTACATTTTGTTTTGTTGGCGTCTTGATTGGCTTCACCGCTTTGGCGTCAGCGAACGGCTCGCCGGCGTCGATGCTTTCCCAGTCACTGCTCAGGTTGGGCGCCAAAGAAGTTGGCGAAGATGTCGCGGAGCGAATCGCCAAGGAACTTGGATCAGAAATGGTCGAACGGGTATCGGCAAAGGTGATGCGTGAAGGTGGTGAAGCGTTGGTTACGGAGACCGCGGAACTGACAGTTCGGTATGGCCCGGAGGTACTGCGTGCGCTGGACAACGTCCCCTCGCCGAACAAGATCGTCCAGGCTTTGAATCAACTGCCCGACGCAGACGTCCAGTTGGCCGCGTCGCGG
>NZ_JAJKFT010000007.1 GCF_020966755.1 Blastopirellula sediminis | reverse complement strand
GATCGTTCAAGCATATAACAATTGAAGGGTTTGATTCTGGCTCAGAATGAACGTTGGCGGCATGGATTAGGCATGCAAGTCGCGCGATATCTTGGGAGCTTGCTCCTGAGTGAAAGCGGCGAAAGGGAGAGTAACAGGTAGTTTATCTACCCTCGGGTTCGGGATAGCGTTGGGAAACTGGCGGTAATACCGAATAACATCTACGGATCAAAGTTCCGGCGCCCGGGGATGAGACTGCTCACTATTAGCTTGTTGGCGGGGTAATGGCCCACCAAGGCTACGATGGTTAGCGGGCGTGAGAGCGTGGCCCGTCTCACTGGGACTGAGATACTGCCCAGACACCTACGGGTGGCTGCAGTCGAGAATCTTCGGCAATGGGCGCAAGCCTGACCGAGCGATGCCGCGTGCGGGATTAAGGCCTTCGGGTTGTAAACCGCTGTCAGAGGGGAAGAAATTTTGACTGATCCTCAGAGGAAGGACGGGCTAAGTTCGTGCCAGCAGCCGCGGTAAGACGAACCGTCCGAACGTTATTCGGAATTACTGGGCTTAAAGGGTGCGTAGGCGGCCCTACAAGTCAGGTGTGAAATCCCACGGCTCAACCGTGGAACTGCGCTTGAAACTGTAGGGCTTGAGGGAGATAGGGGTGAGCGGAACTGATGGTGGAGCGGTGAAATGCGTTGATATCATCAGGAACACCGGCGGCGAAGGCGGCTCACTGGGTCTCTACTGACGCTGAGGCACGAAAGCTAGGGGAGCGAACGGGATTAGATACCCCGGTAGTCCTAGCTGTAAACGTTGAGCACTGGATCGAGGGGACTCCCACATCTTCTCGGTCGTAGCGAAAGTGTTAAGTGCTCCGCCTGGGGAGTATGGTCGCAAGGCTGAAACTCAAAGAAATTGACGGGGGCTCACACAAGCGGTGGAGGATGTGGCTTAATTCGAGGCTACGCGAAGAACCTTATCCTAGTCTTGACATGCTTAAGAATCTTCCTGAAAGGGAAGAGTGCTCTTCGGAGAGCTTTTGCACAGGTGCTGCATGGCTGTCGTCAGCTCGTGTCGTGAGATGTCGGGTTAAGTCCCTTAACGAGCGAAACCCCTATCTCTAGTTGCCAGCGAGTAATGTCGGGGACTCTAGAGAGACTGCCGGTGTGAAACCGGAGGAAGGCGGGGATGACGTCAAGTCCTCATGGCCTTTATGACTAGGGCTGCACACGTCCTACAATGGTGCGAACAAAGGGACGCAAACTCGCGAGAGTAAGCAAATCCCAGAAAACGCGCCTCAGTTCGGATTGCAGGCTGCAACTCGCCTGCATGAAGCCGGAATCGCTAGTAATCGCGGGTCAGCATACCGCGGTGAATATGTTCCTGAGCCTTGTACACACCGCCCGTCAAGCCACGAAAGTGGGGTGCACGCGAAGTCGCTAAGCTAACCGTAAGGAGGCAGGCGCCGAACGTGAACTCCGCGATTGGGACTAAGTCGTAACAAGGTAGCCGTAGGGGAACCTGCGGCTGGATCACCTCCTTTCTAAGGAAAATTGGTGACGACAGTGGAAGTCTCACACTTCCCTCTAGCTCTGAGCGAGCAATCGCTTAACTAGACGTCTACCATGGGACAGTCTCACTCAGCTCAGCTTGGTCACAACCATATTTATACGAAACCTCACGTCAGCTAACGCTGGCGTGAGGTTTTTTTATGCGCGCTGCGA
>NZ_JAJKFT010000006.1 GCF_020966755.1 Blastopirellula sediminis | reverse complement strand
GCTCGCCAGTAGCCGCGGGCGTTATTGCGAACGGCCGAGACCGCCTTGAAGGCGGGGCATCGCGTATCCAACAGTTTTTTCCCGGCGCTTAAGAAATCGCCAGCCGCATCAAACGACTCGGCGGCTTGAGACCTCTGCTCGGCCGTAAGGGCCTTTCGCGTACCAAGCCATACGAAGCTGATGCGAGTCGCGATCATCGTCGCTCGAATTCGTTCCGCAGGGCTTGTCGCCCCTTCCAATCGTTCCGAAAGCATTGTCGCCATAGTTTTCCTCCATAGAAGAGTAGCAAGTATGGGTTAGTTCGAACTGACGTCACGGTTCAACGATCGCCGCGACGTACGACTGGCCGGCGCCTGATAGATGCCAGACGTTTCACTCGAAAGGCAGCGGCCGTTGGCCCACCGCCGAACCCGTTCGACCGATTCCTGAGCGGTTACGGCAACCGGCACGATTTGTCGCGCAGCAACCTCCAGCGGCACGTCCAATAGCGCCGCTAAGCGACAGCAGGCGCGAATCTCGGCGCCGGTCCA
>NZ_JAJKFT010000005.1 GCF_020966755.1 Blastopirellula sediminis | reverse complement strand
TTGGCGATCCGCAGCGTAGTGGCCACTGGTCGCACGTCTGAAGCATTGAAGCTTCGTTAATCGAGCCCAAACGGGGTTGAGCTTAAACGTGCGACGGTTATTCGTTTGAATTGGTAGAGAATGCTATTCTCGAGTGAAAAGCGTTGAATATAAGTGGTCAAGCTTTCGTCCGTTAGTACTGGTTAGCTGAACACATTACTGTGCTTACACATCCAGCCTATCAACCTGGTCGTCTTCCAGGGGACTCTCGCACTAAAGTGCTTACGAATTCTAATCTTGGAGCGGGCTTCACGCTTAGATGCTTTCAGCGTTTATCCTTTCCGACCATAGCTATCCAGCCGTGCCACTGGCATGACAACTGGGACACCAGAGGGTCGTCCTTCCAAATCCTCTCGTACTAAAGAAGAACCTCCTCAAAATTCGTACGCCCACAGCAGATAGGGACCGACCTGTCTCACGACGGTCTGAACCCAGCTCACGTACCACTTTAATCGGCGAACAGCCGAACCCTTGGGAGCTTCTACACCCCCAGGATGTGATGAGCCGACATCGAGGTGCCAAACCGCATCGCCGCTATGGACGCTCGGATGCGATAAGCCTGTTATCCCCGGAGTACCTTTTATCTGATGAGCGATAGCCCTTCCATACGGGACTACCGGATCACTATAACCTACTTTCGTACCTGCTCGACCGATAAGTCTCGCAGTCAAGCACCCTTTTACTATTGCGCTCTTTGCCTGATGGCCAACCAGGCTGAGGGTACCATTGCACTCCTCCGTTACTCTTTGGGAGGAGACCGCCCCAGTCAAACTGCCCAACTGACACTGTTCCCTGTCCGGATTCACGGATATTCAGGGTTAGAGCTAAAACATATTCAGGGTGGTATTTCAAGGACGGCTCCTTCGACGCTGGCGCGCCGAGATCAAAGCCTCCCACCTATCCTACACAGAACATATCTCAGACCAATATCAGCCTACAGTAAAGGTTCACGGGGTCTTTCCGTCTAACTGCGGGTATGTGGCATCTTCACCACAACTACAATTTCACCGGGTCAGTGGTTGAGACAGTGCTCCAGTCGTTACGCCTTTCATGCAGGTCGGAACTTACCCGACAAGGAACTTCGCTACCTTAGGACCGTCATAGTTACGGCCGCCGTTTACCGGGGCTTCGGTCGCGAGCTTTCACCCTCTTCCTTAACCTACCGGCACCGGGCAGGCGTCAGACCCTATACATCCTCTTGCGAGTTAGCAGGGTCCTGTGTTTTTGATAAACAGTCGCCAGAGCCGATTTTCTGTGGCCCCCAACAGCTTGCACCATCAGGGGCACCCCTTATCGCGAACTTACGGGGTCATTTTGCAGAGTTCCTTAACCACTGTTCTCCCGAGCGCCTTGGTCTACTCGACCTACCTACCTGTGTCAGTTTTAGTACGGTTAAAACGTCTTCAACCCTTAGAAGCTTTTCTTGGACGTCCTTCTGATGATTACCTCATAAAGAGTCAGATCGACAGCTTGTATTCCGGGAGCGGATTTTCCAATCTCCCCAACTTGCTGCAAATCACGGGCTGATCCACCAGCCCGATCACGGTTCGGACGCCGTCCCTCCATCGGTCCAACGTTCTAGCGCAGGAATATTAACCTGCTATCCATCGTCTACGCCTTTCGGCCTCGACTAAGGTACCGGCTAACCCTGGGCGGAATTGCCTTCCCCAGGAAACCTTAGGTATTCGGCGAACAGGATTCTCACCTGTTTAATCGTTACTCATTCCGGCATAATCACCCGATAGCCCCAACACCGCTCCTTTCGGTACGGCTCGTATCTGACTATCGGCGCTCTCCTACCACTTTCGTCCGCTGCTTCGGTGAAACGCTTACTCCCGATCATTATCGGCGCAGAATTACTCGACCAGTAAGCTGTTACGCACTTTTTAAATGGTGGCTGCTTCTAAGCCAACATCCTGGTTGTCACAGTAATTCAACCTCCTTAGTGACTGAGCGTTTCTTCGGGACCTTAGCAGACGGTCTGGGTTGTTTCCCTCTCGACCACGAAGCTTATCCCTCGTGGACTGACTCCTGAGATAGTCGCACCGGTATTCGGAGTTTGGTCCAACAGGGTACCCCGGGAAGGGGCCCCAAATCGATTCAGTCTCTCTACCCCCGGTACGTAGTGGCTCAAGGCTAGCCCTAAAGCTATTTCGGAGAGAACGAGATATCTCCAAGTTTGATTAGACTTTCACTCCTCCCCACAAGTCATCCCCTCGGTTTTCAACCCAAGTGGGTTCGGTCCTCCACGCGGTATAACCCGCGCTTCAACCTGCTCATGGGTAGATCACTTGGTTTCGCGTCTACAGCCTACGACTAGCGCCCTATTCAGACTCGGTTTCCCTCTGGCTTCAGTCCGGAAGACTTTAACCTGCCGCAGACCGTAACTCGCCGGATCATTATGCAAAAGGCACGCCGTCACCCAATAATCGGGCTCCGACCGCTTGTAAGCGTATGGTTTCAGGTTCACATACCTCCCCTAACAGGGGTTCTTCTCATCTTTCAGTCGCCATACTGAGTTCACTATCGGTTATCAGAGAGTATTTAGCCTTGCGGGATGGTCCCCGCAGATTCAGTCCAGGTTTCACGTGCCTGAACCTACTCAGGTATCTCTCGGGAGGCGAATCCACTTTCGTTTACCGGGCTGTCACCGTCTGTGGCCGACCTTTCCATGTCGTTCAACTA
>NZ_JAJKFT010000004.1:1811311-1813020 GCF_020966755.1 Blastopirellula sediminis | reverse complement strand
CCGCGACGCGGCCAACTGGACGTCTGCGTCGGGCAGTTGATTCAAAGCCTGGACGATCTTGTTCGGCGAGGGGACGTTGTCCAGCGCACGCAGTACCTCCGGGCCATACCGAACTGTCAGTTCCGCAGTTTCTTCGGCTAACGCTTCCCCACCTTCGCGCATCACCTTGGCGGACACCCGTTCGACCGCTTCTGACCCCAGTTCCTTGGCGATCCGCTCCGCGACATCTTCGCCAACTTTTTTGGCGCCCAACCTGAGCAGTGACTGGGAAAGCATCGACGCCGGCGAGCCGTTCGCTGACGCCAAAGCGGTGAAGCCAAACAAGACGCCAACAAAACAAAATGTAAAGGCTCTCATGTTGCATCTCCGAGCAGGCGTTGCCGAAAGACTTCGCCATAGGCCCGCTGCAGCTGGTCGCACGAGTCGTTCAAAAGGTTCTTCAAACCAGGGCGCGGCTGCAAATCGGGCATTTCTTCGCCCGTGACTCCGTTCAAAACTGCTTGTTCGACTTGGTCGATCAGCCGACGCACCGTCTCGCGCAACTCCCCATGCACACTTTCCGTACACCACCGTTCGACAGCCAGTGCAACGATCACGCCAACTGCAACACCGAGCGTTGCGCCGACAGGCCCCGTGACAAGCCCCCCTCCTCCGCCCACCGCTGCTCCGGCGCCGAGCGAACCACCGCTGACGCCGACTAATCGAATCAGAATCGCGACGAACATCTGCTCGGCGACGACCCCGGCGACGCCGGAAGTCGCTTCCGTAGCCACGAACAAAGCAGCGTCGCGTCGACCTGTCTCCGCAGCGAACGACAGCAGCATTTCATGAACGTCGCGCGTAAAAGTGGCCGCATCGAGTTGGTTGAGCTCTAAAATCGAAGCGCTGCTGACAGCGGCCTGGATTTCTGCGAGCATTTTCGCCTGGTTCGTCTCGATGTCTTGGCGAAACATCGTAACCGCCGCCCCGAGATCTCGCTCGATGCGTTCCGCCGAGAAGAGATGCTTCTCCAGCTTTCTGCCGATGAAGTCCCCCACGGTCTCGCTTTCGTACCACCAGTCGATTGGCATTCGGCGAATGACGCCGAATCGACTTCCCATACTTGTGACGTCCCGCGTAAACGGAACAATCCCGGAGCGATATCCCGCGAAGGAGTCCGCGATTCGCGCCAAACATCGATCTGCGGCAGCGCGATTCGCCTCGTCCGCTTCGCGAATCGCCGGCAACACCTGCTCGTCAAAGACCGTTCGGCGAATCGCCGCTGGATCCTGAAACGACTTCGAACCGCGTTCAACTGTCGGCGGCCCGACGCGACGCCAGCAGACTGCTGTTACCCCAGCAACGAGAACACATAGTCCCATCGCGAAGACCAATCGTGGAACACCATAGGGTTCGTAACAACGACGACGAATACTCCGCTGTTCTCCATGTTTCATATTCAATTCCTTTCTAAGAGTGGAATTCGAACAACTCGTTCGCCGGCCGATCCAGCGAACTTCTTCCGCTTCTCGCTCAGAACCGACGCGTAACGCTCACTTGGAACATCTTGCCTTGACGTCCTTCTTTACGACGATTTTTCGAGCGACGATTCTCGCCAGCATCCTGACAAAGTCCCGCGTTGCGGCGGCGACTTCCTTGGTCGCTGGATTCGCCGGGCGACTTTCGCCCCGATCTCGGTTCGCCATAAGACCTGCTCCTTTCAACTTGCT
>NZ_JAJKFT010000003.1 GCF_020966755.1 Blastopirellula sediminis | reverse complement strand
GCGGAACTGACAGTTCGGTATGGCCCGGAGGTACTGCGTGCGCTGGACAACGTCCCCTCGCCGAACAAGATCGTCCAGGCTTTGAATCAACTGCCCGACGCAGACGTCCAGTTGGCCGCGTCGCGGCTGGCCGCTGGAGCTCGGGGGAGGGAGCTGGCCGCGGCGACGGAAGAACTTGGCGTCGAAGTCCTGAAGAGCGAAATCAAGCATCCTGGCGTTGGACTCGAAATTTTGCGGACTTGGCCAGGGCAGGGCGCCGCGCTCTGTCGCGGTTTGCAGCAGGAAGAGGCGATCGCTCTGGGAAAGTACCTGGATGATCTCGCGGAGATCCCACTTGCCCAGCGAAACGAACTGCAGCAGGTCGTTGCCGCCGATCCGCGGCGGTTCTTCGCCTGGCTGGGAAACTTCATTGAGAAGAACCCAGGCAAGACGATTGGATCCGCGACCTTCTTGGCTCTGTTTCTACCGAATTCCGATCGCATTCTCGGCGGCGATGAGATCGCATTTGACGAAGCAGGCGTTCCCACCCTGATGTCCAAGTCAGGTTTACTGTCACTGCCGACAAAGCAGTTGACCGACACGCTCCAGGGGAAGCTGGCTTGGTTGTTGGCTGGCAGCGTGGCGCTTTTTCTGATCTGGCTCTGCCGTTTTCTCGGGCTGCATTGCGGCTGGAGAATGCGACGAAGTCGGCGGCGTCGATCGCGATAAATTCTGGACGATTTCGTGTCATAACAGGTAGTGGAGGGAATTAGCAGTACGCGGCGTTCATGCAGGTGCTGCGAGATCTCCAGTAGGTGGTATTTCGGCCCCGAGGCGCCAGTCGCGCGTCTCGGGGCTCTTTTGTTTCTTGAAGGAGTACGTATGTCTCACATAGTTCACATTCATACGGAAGTGCGGGATGTCGAGGCGATTCGCCTGGCGACGCACCGACTGAAATTACCGGAGCCCATTTTCGGCGAGGTGCGCCTTTACAGCGCAACAAAGACCGGCTGGGCGGTTCAACTTCCCGATTGGCGGTATCCCGTGGTGGCCGACGTCACTACCGGCCGGATCGAGTTTGACAATTTTCAAGGGCGTTTGGGTAAGCAGGCTGAACTCGATCGGTTCCTGCAGGGGTACGCGGTCGAAAAGGCGAAACTGGAAGCCCGCAAAGCGGGGCACGCGGTTCACGAACAGCTGCTGGCCGACGGCGGAATCAAGCTGACCATTCAAGCGGGAGGGGCCCAGTGAAAACAATCGTAGTCCTCGTCGCCGCAGATGGTACGTCGCGCGTCGAAACGCATGGTTTTGTCGGCGACGAATGTCGCATCGCGAGCCGGTTCCTGGAGAAGGCTCTTGGACGAACGACATCCGAAGAACTGACTGCTGAATTTCATCAGGTCAGTACCCAGGAAAACGCCCATCTCTACCAAGGCGAATAACGCTCACGCCAAGATCACGGCGAAGCGAAATCTGTTTTCAAAATTCTAAGACGAGGAATCTCATGAGGTTAACTCAACAATTGTCGGAGATGGTACGCGCGTGCTGCGCCGGCATTTGGATTCGGAGCGACGAGCATGACGACGCGATCCAGGAAATTGCTCAACTCTGTCGCGCGGAAGCGTGGAAGTTGGCGACCTGGGACATCGAACGGGGACTTCGCTGTGCTGGTGAGTCGAACGCGGAAAGCCAGTTTTCCGCTCAAGATCCGCTAGCGGCGATTCGGTCGCTGAGTGCGTTGGCAGACGGCGAGCGACCGACGCTGTTGGTCCTGGCGAACTTTCATCGCTTTCTCGGCTCGGTGGAAGTGGTTCAATCGATCGCGCGGCAAGTCCAAGAGGGAAAGAATCGCCGCGCATTCGTTGTCATCCTTTCCCCCACATATCAGGTTCCGATTGAGCTGGAGCGGCTCTTCGTGGAACTGCCGCATCCGCTCCCCGATCGCCAGCAACTGGAGGAGATCGCCGCGGCGATTGGCACCGAACCAGGAGAAATGCCCGAAGGTGAAACGCTGCAACGCACCTTGGATGCCGCGAGCGGCTTGACCCGCTTTGAAGCGGAGGGCGCCTTCAGTTTGGCGCTCGTTCGTCATGGTCGGATCGAACCGTCCGTCGTTTGGCGACTGAAGGCGCAGACGCTGCTCAAGAATGGCCTCTTGAAGCTGCACCGTGGCGGCGAGGCGTTCGCGGAACTAGGAGGACTGACGGCGTTAAAGCAGTTCTGTCTGCGCGCACTTCGGAATCGCTCCGCAGGCGTTTCCGCTGCGATGCCAAAAGGCATCTTGTTGCTGGGCGTACCGGGAACGGGGAAGAGCGCCTTCGCCAAAGCGCTGGGGAACGAAGTCGGACGGCCGACGATTTCACTCGATATCGGCGCATTGATGGGGGGAATTGTCGGACAGACCGAGGAGCGAACCCGCCGAGCCTTGGAGACGATCGACGCCATGCAACCGTCTGTGGTTTATGTCGACGAATTTGAGAAAGGGCTGAGCGGCGTCGCCGGTTCAGGTCAGTCGGACAGCGGCGTTTCGTCACGAATGTTTGGAACGCTGTTGTCGTGGCTGAACGATCGAACGAGCGATACGTTTGTCGTTTTGACGGCGAATGACATTTCCAAGCTGCCGCCGGAGTTTGCCCGGGCCGAGCGTTTCGACGCCGTTTTCTTTCTCGATCTGCCAGGGAGAGAGCAAAAGGACGCTATCTGGCGGATGCATTTGGCGGCGTTCGGACTGGACGTCGACCAGGCCTTTCCCGCGGACAAGTC
>NZ_JAJKFT010000002.1:600000-843604 GCF_020966755.1 Blastopirellula sediminis | reverse complement strand
GGTCCCCGCAGATTCAGTCCAGGTTTCACGTGCCTGAACCTACTCAGGTATCTCTCGGGAGGCGAATCCACTTTCGTTTACCGGGCTGTCACCGTCTGTGGCCGACCTTTCCATGTCGTTCAACTAGTAGTTCGCTTTGTAACTCCCATGTGAGAGACCCTACAACCCCGTGGAGAAAATCTCCACGGTTTGGGCTATTTCGCGTTCGCTCGCCGCTACTAACGAAATCGAGTTTTCTTTCTCTTCCTCCAGGTACTGAGATGTTTCAGTTCTCTGGGTTAGCCACTTGCACCTATGTATTCAGTGCAAGTCATTCAGGAATCCCGGGATCAACGCTCGTTTGACAACTCCCCCAGGCTTATCGCAGTCTTCCACGCCCTTCATCGCCTTCTGATACCAAGACATCCCCCATACGCCCTTAATAGCTTGACCACAAATATTCAAAGCTTTTCGCTGTAAATATTCGCCTAGCTACCGGACCTATTGGTTCGTCGACGCCTCACGGCGGCGACGCCATTAGATATCCGATCCGTTTTAACGATATTTTCGCTCGAGAATTTCACCTTATGTGATCCCCCGCTTGTAGAACGGGGGACCCGGTTACTTTTGCATTCTCTATAATTCTCACGCTTGCTTAGCAGCCGCAAATCCACCAAGACTCCCTGCTCTCGCAGTTCTCTCAGTCGATCGCAAACTACGTCAACAAAACGTGACGAATGCCATCTACTTCATTTGCCAAATTGTCAAAGAACTTGTCGGCCGCTTGGGCTAACCGCTCGAAGCTGAGCGAGGAGAATTCAGGCTCGAATTCATCGAATCCTGGTGACTGAACTCTCCTTGATCAGTCTCGGCCCCGTTGGGGAAGCGTCCAAATATATCGAAACCAAAATCGAAGTAAAGGGGCTGGCTGCAATTTTCTGGAAAGTTGTTTTCGAGGCTGTTTAGCACGCTCAACGGCGGTGTTAGCCAGCGAAAACGTTCCAGAAAAAGGAGTGGAGCCGACCCGGATCGAACGGGCAACCTCCTGCGTGCAAAGCAGGCGCTCTCCCAGTTGAGCTACGGCCCCAGGGGTTCAATCCTGACCGCTTCGCCTTCTTCGGAATCGATAGTGGGCACACCAAGATTCGAACTTGGGACCTCGTCGTTATCAGCGACGCGCTCTAACCAACTGAGCTATGTGCCCCTTGTTGACGGCATTGCCGTAACAGGAATTCGTTATTCTAGGCGGCGCTCGTTCCTTGTCAAACGGGCTAACGGGCTTCCGCCGAAAATATGTCCCTAGATGCGGGAAAATCGAGGTAAAACCGCTGCAGATCAGGGGTTTGGCTCCAAAAAAGGAGGCGAAAAAATCCGGTTTGGTTCGCCTAAACCGACCCATTTCGTCGAAAATTGATGGTGAAGCATTTCGGGAAAGTGTGAATAATCCCCAGTGCTGTCATTCGTTGAGTTACTCAGAAGCAAGGACGCGAAGAACCATGGCGATTTCCAAGCCTTACGCCACCCTCTCGTTGGCCGCCGCGCTCGCCGCTGCGGCGACAGGGACGCTGCAAGCCGCGACCCCCACTGTCGAGCAGGCTCTGCAGCTTACGCCTCTGCAAGAGGTTGAATACGAAATCCCCACGGCGGACGAGATTCCCAAGTGCTCGATTCGGGCCGAAAAGGTCAACGGCGCCACCGGCTGGGTCGTCTACGGACCGGCTGGCGAAAAGATGCGTCAGTTCGTCGATTCCAACGGGGACAATAAAGTCGACGTCTGGGCCTACTACAACAACGGAATCGAGGTCTACCGCGATCTCGACACCGACTTCAACAGCAAGGCCGACCAATACCGTTGGCTCGCCACCGGCGGCTCGCGCTGGGGATTTGACGACAACGAAGATGGCGCCATCGATCGCTGGGAAATCATTTCCCCCGAAGAAGTCTCGGCCGAAATCGTCGCCGCCGTCCGCGATAAAGACGTCAAACGGTTCCAGGCCCTGCTGTTGACCGCCGACGAAGCGAAAGAATTGGGCCTCGGCAAGGATAAGGCCGCCGAGCTCCTCGGCTCGCTCAACGCCGCCGCCAATGAGTTCACCAAATGGGCCGGCGCCCAGACCGCCGTCAACCAGGGAACCAAATGGGTCCACTTCGGCGCGACACGTCCCGGAATCGTTCCGGCTGGAACCGACGGCGCCACGCAAGACCTGCTGGTTTATGAAAACGTCGCCGCTGTGGTCGAAACCGCGGGCGAACATAGCCAGATCGACATCGGCACGCTGGTGAAGCTCGGCAATTCGTGGAAGGTGATCGCCGCTCCGCGTACCGCCGCCGTCGCTGAAAACGGCTCGCAAGGCTTCTTTTTCCAGGCTTCGTTCGCCGCTCGCCGTCCCGAAATGGAAGGCGTCGCCGGTCGCCCGGCCGTGAACGCCGAAATGCAGAAGCTGCTCGACGAGCTCGAAGCGCTCGACGAAAAGCAAGCGACTGCCGCCACCGCGGCGGCTCGTCAGGAGCTGACCAAGAAGCGGGTCGCGCTGATGGAATCGTTGGCTGCGGCCAGCGGTGAGGGAGAATCGCGCGACAACTGGACTCGCCAGATGGCCGACGTCATCAGCGCTGGCGTCCAAACCGGCGAATATCCGGACGGCATGGCCAAGCTGATCGCGCTGTCGGAAGCGACCGCGAAGGCGGCGCCGGGTAGCGACGTCGCTTCGTACGTCGAATTCCGCCGCATGAGCGCCGACTACACCGCCCAGCTGCAAGATCCGAACGCCAACTTCACCAAGGTGCAGGATGCGTGGCTCGAAAGCTTGGAAGGCTTCGTAAAAGCGTATCCGAAGAGCGACGACGCCGCCGAAGCGATGCTGCAGCTGGCAATCGCCAACGAATTCGCCGGCGAAGAAGAAAAGGCGCAGGCCTGGTACTCGCAGATCGGCGACGACTTCGCCGGTACGCCGCTCGCTCGCAAGGCGGAAGGTTCGCTCCGTCGTTTGACCTCGGTCGGCAAAACGATCTCGGTCGCCGGCAAAACGCTCGACGGCAAGCAGGTCAATCTCGCCGCCCTCAAAGGCAAGGTCGTGCTGGTTCACTACTGGGCGACCTGGTGCGAACCGTGCAAGCAAGATCAGTCGATCATGCGTCAGCTGCAGGCCAAGTATGGTCGCAAGGGTTTTGAGCTGATCGGCGTGAGCCTCGACTCGGACAAAGCCGACTTGGCCCAGTACCTGGGGCAAGCCCGGCTGACCTGGCCGCAAATCTACGAAGATGGCGGCCTCGACAGCCCGCTAGCGACCGACCTGGGCGTGCTGACCCTGCCGACGATGTTCCTGATCGGCGCGGATGGAAAGGTGATCAGCCGCAACATTCACGTCAGCCAGCTGGACTCGGAGCTGGGTAAGCTGCTGAAATAGTAGCTACAAAGAGCTTGAAAAACGAAAAGCCGTCCCAGCTGGGGCGGCTTTTTTTGTTTTCAAATCTGGGAGCCATGGCCACGGCCTTGCGTGGCCATGATTGTGCGTGGAATTCTTGAAAAGGCCGTCGCCCTAGCGAAAGCGAAGTGATTTGTGACCTTCTAGGGGGCAATGACGCGAACCGGATTGCCGACCACATTCATGGCCACGCAAAGCCGTGGCCATCGCGCCCGCGCTTCGGGATCACTGATCCTGCGCGGCGGACGACTCGGAAGCCGTCAGCAATTCCAGAAACTCCGCCTTGCCGATGCCCCCTGCCCTCCATTGCAAGGCGTCGCCTTGCGAATTGACGACGATTGTGACTGGCGCGCCCCCGACGTTGTAGCGAGCCATGATCGCGGCGTGGTCCGGGTTCCCTACGTCGATCGCCACTGGGATGAAATGCCCATTGACCGCTTCGGCCACCTGATCGTCGGCCCAGACTTCCCGTTTCATAATGCGACACGGGACGCACCACGTGCCGGTGAAGTAGAGGATCATCGGTTGGCCCGACTCCGCCGCTTGCTGTTGGGCCGCCGCGTAACTCTCCGCCCAGGCAATCCGATTCGACGGAACGTAGAAGCAATACCAGGCGTACGCGAGCGACACGACCAGAAACGTCAGCCAGAAGCCGCGCCAAAAGTGAAGGCCGCGCTTTTTAGGCGGTGTTGATTCGATGTCGCTGGACGACAGTGATTGGGATAGCGATTCGCTCATTATTCGTTTTATTCGTGGCCGGGCGACATTGCACTCGCCTGCGAAACTCTCAACGAAGGACCATCGAGTCAGGCCCCTGCACGACAACCCAGCGATCGACGCCAAAATGCTCGCCAAGTGCAGCTTCCACCACGCTGGCGTTCAGCTGCATCGAGAGGGGGACGATCAGATTGACGCCTGTAACGCCGGAATCCCAGCGGACCTGCTTCACCGCCGGCTCAAGAACGTCCTGACGGAGCGTGACGATAACTTGCCAGTCGGCGCCGGGGAGTCGAAACGTCCCTTCGATGAATTCCATCTCGTCATCCATCACGAGATCGTAGCTGATCATTGCGGACTTCATTTACTAGCCTGTAAAACGGATCTTCCCTTAACGAGTTCCGGTAGGTCAGGTCTTGGCCTGATGAACTCCTGGTATCGGATCTGCGTAAATCTGCGTTCATCTGCGGTTCACTACCTTACCGCCAGAGTTGTTGGAACCGCAGATGAAGATGATCAGCGCAGATGGTTGTTGTTAAACGCGTCTTTCAAAACGTCATGGCGTCGGGTCTCGGCCCATTCTACGAAGCTGCGATGCAAGTAATTGGAGCCGCTCCTCAAAAATACCCTTTCCAAGGGCTTGCCGCTGGATCCGCCTTTCGGGGATCGTCGTCGCGGTGCGGTCGAACTTGCGTCACGGCGAAATGCAATGTCCGCCCTTCCGGAGAGGTTGCTGTGAGCAATGGGGGTTGGTTCTCACGCTGAATCAAGGACGAAATGGTATAGATGGTTGAGTTGTTGCGGTCGCGACAAACGATCGAATCTCCGATCGAATATTCGTGCCTGCAATTGAAGCGGATCTCTGGGATCACCGAACCAACTTCAAGGTCAGGATGGTGTTTGGCGTACCATGCCGCCTCGTCAGCCATGTTGGGAAGCCCGTGCATCCCATCTCCGCAAAGTGGGCAGACCAAGAATGTCATCGTCGTTTCGTGGTTAAAAGAAAGGCGTCGAACAGCTGGGTTTCAACGCAGCCTGCAATACTCGACCGCGCTCCCCTACAAACTACTCCTCTTTCCTCAAATACGCCACCAAATCGCGCACCTCTTCCGCCGTAAAGACGTTCAGCAATCCTGGCGGCATCGGCGAGACCGGCGACACTTTCGATTCGGCGATCTCCTGCCGCTCGATCGTGACCGATTGGCCGGTCAGGGGGTCGGTTTCGACGCCGATCTGATTGCGATTGACCATCGTGGTCCGTCCCGAGATGACCTGGCCGTTCTCCAGCAGGTAGACCGAATTGCCGTACTTCGGATCGATTTCTTTCGAGGGATTCACGATCGATTCGAGCAGCGTCCGGCGATCCATGCGTTTGCCGACGTTCGTCAAGTCGGGGCCGACCTGTCCTCCGCGGTCGCCAAAGCGGTGGCAACGTAAGCAGAGGGCCGCCGCCAGATGCGTCTTGCCGGCTTGCGAAGAGCCTGAGGGAGAATTGAGCGAGGCCAGTTGCGATTCCAGATCGTCGACGGTCCAGTCGCGAACCAGCGGCCGTGATGACTGCAGCGCGGCGCCCTCCCCTTCTTCGGCCGGCTCGTTGAGTTGGGCGAGTTCTTTCTGGAAGTTCTCTCGGTCTTGCTCGGTAAGCGTCGCCTCAAACTCCTTTCGCATTCCCAGTACCGTCGATTGAACCAGTTTGCCGCCGGGGAGTCGCTTATTCTGCTGGAACCATTGCAGCAGTTGCGCCTGCAACGGACGGCTGCGGTGTTGGGGAGACCGCAGCAGCAGCTTCACGTATTGAATCTGCTCCTCCTGCGTTGCGGCCGTTGCGAGCTTCTGGCCGATGCTCTCCAGCGCCATGTCGGCGTTCAGGGCGATCAGCAGTTCGCTCTGCAGCCAATTCGCGGCGAAGCGATCGGACGCTGGAACTTTCTGCAGCAGACCCAACAGCTTGTCGCGACTCTCCGCCGCCGGTTGCCCCTGGCGAATCAGCGTCAGTTGCATCGTGCGGAGCAGCCAGAGCAGTTCGTCAGGGCTCGCCGTGGCGAAATCGGCTGCCGCAAGTCCTTGCAGCACGATCGCCTGATCCGCGGGGCCTCCGACACGAGCCAGCGCCATCAACGCGGTATGCCGCGCTTTCGAGTCAGGCTCGGCTTGTACTTGATCGCGCCAAGTTTCGACCGGCTGGTTTTCGAGCGCGAGCCGGGCCGCAGAGCGAATCCAGACGTCGTCGCTTCCCAAGTGACTCCAGATCAGCGGCAACTGCGCCGCGTCTTCACGCACATGCAGCGCTTCTAGCTCATGGCGTACCTTGCGAGCCGCGGCCGCCTCTGCCGATGGCGCCGGCAGCTGGTCCGTCTCGACCGTTTTCTCGTCGCCGGTATAGGTAATGCGATAAAGTCCCGATTGCGAGCCGCGTCCTCCGGTGATGAAGTAGAGGGCGCCATCGGGGCCGAACTCGAGATCGCAAATATTCAGTGGGCTCCCCTCCGCAAAAACTTCCGACTTCCCTTGATACGAAGCCCCTGCTTCGAGCAGATCGATCATCAGCAGCCGCCCGTTCTGCCAATCGGCGGCGTAGAGCGCGCCGCGATATCGCTGGGGCCATTGGCTACCGCCCCCGAACGTCAGGCCGGTTGGCGATCCCAGGCCTGTGTCGAGCGTGCTCGGCAAGCTGTCCGGAAACCAGGTCGGCCACTTGCCGGTCCCTCTTCGCCAACCATATTCGCCCGCCGAAACGACATGGTTGATGCGGGTCGGGCGATACCAGGGCAAACCGACGTCCCATTCCATGTCGGCGTCCCAGGTAAAGAGCTCGCCAGCGTCGTTAAACGCGACATCGACTTGATTGCGAAAACCGCCGGCGGCTATCTCGCGCGTTTTTCCGTCCGGCGACATTTTCAAAACGTAGCCGACGCGCTCGTCATGTTCGCCATCCTGCGGATTGGGGAGCAGCCAGTCGTCGTGCGGATCGTGGTAGGGAGAGTTCGCGCTGACGTTTTCCGGGAACCAGACGTCATTGCCGATCGCGACGTAAATCATGCCGTCGGGGCCCAGCTTCAGCTGGTTGGCGCCATGGCCGTAGCGACTTTCATATTCGAGCGGGCAAATCAACTCTTGCGTCTCGAACGTGCCGTCGCCGTCTGCGTCGCGCAAGCGGTAAATCCCCTCGCCATTGGTCGCGCACGCGAACAGCGAGTCGTAGGCGTACAACAGCCCGCGACAGTGCTTCAGGTTTTCGGTCCCTGCAAGTCTTTCAATGGTGGGGCTCTTGTCGCCCACAGGCAGCGTCATCCGCAACACGCCTGCCTGGTCGTCGGCCAGCAGCAGTCGGCCTTTGTCGTCAAACGTCATGCAGATCCACGAGCCTTCGTCGGGCTGGGCCGACCGAAGCAGTTCGATCTGAAATCCGTCCTTCAGGCGGATCGACGAAGTTGGCGTCGCTTGACGTTCGGACGCGCTCGCGTCGCAAGGAAACGAGAGCGTCACGCCTAGGAGGAACAGGCAGGCGAAAAGGCGAAGGCTGGCGTCACTCATGAGGAAGCGTCCTAAGAGCAATTCGGTGGGAAGGTGGGATTGGCGTCGATGAGGAAGCCGGCGGGGTGCGTCGCATTTCCAAGACGAGCGGAGAAATGCGTTACGCCATTCTTTCGTCTGCCAGCAGGCGACGCAAGCGTTTCTTGCGCAGGAACGGCAAGTTCATAGAGGTCAGGCCTCGGCCTAACGTGGGCCCTGCTCAGCGATGTCGCTCGTGGCGAAGCTACCCATCAAATCGAGCGCGGCAGTTTCTCCAGCACCGCTTTGCAGTCGGCCCACGAAACCTCGTGCGGTTGACGCTTTCCGGTTGCCGCCAGTGCGGCGGCGATCCCGGCCGCTTCTCCGGTGGCTACGGCATTGCCGGTTACGCGGTAGCTGGCATGGGCGACAAAATCGCCGCTGATGCAGCGACCTGCCATCATCAGCCCGTCCACGTCTTTCGCGATCAGCGCGCGAAGCGGGATGTCGTACGGAATGGTTCGGCTCACGCCCCCGCGTTCGATGGTCAGCTTGTCGTTGTCTTTTTTATTCTTCGCGTGAATGTCGACGCCGAAGGTGACCCGGGCGACGGCGTCTTCGTGCCGGGCGCCGTCGATCAGGTCCTGCTTCGTCACCGTGTAGCGGCCGCGAATCCGCTTCCCATCGCGAATTCCAATCTGCTCCGCCGTGGCGACGACCTGCAACCCTTCCCAGACGCCGCCAAGTTTTCGCAGGGCATGAACGATGTCAAAGATTTCCTTCCGTGCTCGCACCGTCGCTCTCGTCATCGCATCGGCGTCATCGGGGCGAATGCCATATTCGTGATTCATCATCAGCAGCACCACGTTGTCGCGAACGTGGAAGATCGTCGGCATGCCATAGGACGGATCGAGCCCGGCCCGTTGGATCTCCGCTTTGAAATGTTTCGTCGCCTCGACGTGCCAGTTCAGATCGCCCTGATAGAACGAGATGAAGTCGCTCATCTTCGTCACGTCCTTCACGGCCGCCAGGGCATTCATCGTCAGCGGTTGGCATTCGCATTGCGGCGCCTGATCGTCTTCCATGTTCCCGAGTTCCCACGTGCAGCCCGCCATCGCCCCCAACGCGCCATCGCCGGTCGCGTCAATAAAGACCGGCGCCTCCCACGCTTCGCGCCCCGAGCGGGATTCGGTAATCACCGTCGTCAGTTGCCGACCTTCGCGATAGGCCGCGACCAGCCGCGTGTCTAGGCGAAATTGCACGCCCGCTTCAACGCACAGATCCTCCAGCAACCGCTTCATTTCGTCCGGCTCATAGACGAAACGATTCGTGCTGTCGCCCCGTCGCGCATCGCGGGCGTCCAGTTGACGCGTCAGTTCGGCGGTGAAGCCGTCCCCTTTGAAATCGAAGATCCAGGTCAAAAGTCCCGCCGTCCAGACTCCGCCCAAGCAGCCATTGCTCTCGAACAGCCGAACGCGCGCCCCAGCTCGCGCCGCAGCAATCGCCGCCGACACGCCGGCCGGACCGGCTCCGCAGACGATCACATCGGCATCACGAACCAAGGGAAGATCCCGCGCCGGTTCATGAAACTGGCCCGCCCGCACCGCCGACGCATCATCCCCATCCGCCGCCGCACACCAGCCTGCAACAGGAATAGCCCCCGTCCCCGCCAACGCAGCAAGCAGAAACCGGCGGCGAGAAGATTCGGCAAAGGATTCATTGTTCATCGGAGGGCCGTGGGGAAGAGTCTATTGGTGGCGGGATGAATTGAGTTTTATAGTATCGTTAGTATTGTAGGCTGGGTCGAGACCTTAGGTTTACCCACATTTCTACAACGCTAGCTCGCAGTTTTTACAACACGATCTTCGTTTTCGCCCTGTTTTTCGCCAATTTTGCGATTGGCATTCGGCGTGCATCTAGGCAGCTTGTCGACGCGCGAGGGAGGGACCCTCTCGTTTCCGGCTCCGGCATGGGGAGCTGACGGCGTCGAATCTGGCTGCGCGATGGGCGGCGTGACGCTTATCGGCGATGGAGCGTATGGCGATGTTGTTGGTTCCAACGGAGTGGGCGAAGATGGAATTTTCGGAGTGCGAACTGGGGGATAAACGCCGAACCCAGCGGCTGATCAGCACCGCCGCGAAGACGCTTGCGTGGCCGGATGGCAGTTCTACCAAGCAGACCGAAACCTGGGCCGATTGCAAGGCTCTGTACCGCTTGATGGACTGCGACGACGTCAGCTTTCAGGCGATCACCACGCCCCATTACGAACGCACCAGGCGTAACGGCGACGCCGGTTCGGTGCGGCTGATTCTCAACGATACGACCGAAATCAACTACGGCGGCAAGCGTCGCGCGAAGGGCTTGGGGCCTGTCGGACGCAACACGGGACGCGGATTCTTTCTTCACTCGGCGCTGATGCGCGATCCCGACTCGAAGCAGGTGATCGGCCTGGCCGGTCAAGAGCTTCTGTATCGCCCTAAAAAGAAAAAGCCAGGCGCCAAGAACGCGCGTCGGCGTGATCCCCAGCGCGAACAGGCGGTCTGGGGACGGTTGATCGATCAGGTCGGCTCGCCGCCGCCCGGCGCAACGTGGCTGCACGTCTGCGATCGCGGCGCCGACGACTACGAAGTCTTCTGCCGCGCTTATCGCCAAGGCTGCGGTTGGGTGATTCGCGCTTGTCGCTTGAATCGTCAAGTAATCTCTCCGACGGGCGAACGAATCACCTTGAAGGAGCATCTCGCCGCGCAACCGGTCCGCGGACTTCAGACGCTGGACGTGCCTGCGACGGCGAAGCGTTCGGCCCGCACGGCGCAGTTGGAGTTGCGATTCGCGCCGTTGTCGCTGCCGCAGCCGAAAGTGACGAACGCTTGGATTCGCGAACATGCGCCGGGCGAGCCGCTGGCGATGTGGGCGGTTGAACTGCTTGAAGTCCATCCGCCGACCGAGAAGGAGCGAGTTCGCTGGGTGCTGCTCACTTCACAGCCGGTCGAAACGGTCGAGCAAGCGCAGCAAATCGTCGACTACTACGCGCAGCGGTGGGCGATCGAAGAGTATCACAAAGCGCTCAAGACCGGCTGTCAGGTCGAGGCGCGGTACTACCGCGAGGCGGAGCGTCTGGAACGGATCACCGGGCTGCTGTCGATCGTGGCGGTGCAGTTGTTGCGGCTGCGCAACTTGGCGGATGAACAGCCTGACGCGATCGCTGCGGATGTCGCGCCGAAGAAGTGGGTCGAAACGATCGCCAAAGTGCGTCAGGGCAAAAGCCCCCGTTCGCCGCGCCTCGACGCAACCACGATGACGCTGGCCGACTTCATCAAACACCTGGGCGGCCTCGGAGGCCACCTGGGACGAAAATGCGACGGCCGCCCCGGCTGGCAAACCCTCTGGTGCGGCCTCGAAAAACTACTGCTAATCCTCCGCGGCTGCGACCTCGCGGAGAAAAAATGTGGGTAAAACTGAGGTCGAGACCCAGCATGTTGACGCTTTGGGGCTCTAGGAGCTGGGCGAGACCCAGCCTACGAAACTGCTCCCCTTGTCACTTGCCGTATGACTCCTGAATGATGGTTCCGGTCTGAGGATCGACTGATATCTCTGTTCCGTCCCAGTTCAACAGCTTTACAGTCCCCTTTTCTTCGACAATCCCTGTGAATGGGCTGTCGGCATAGATGTATTTCCGTTTTGGGACAGTCCAAACGATTCCGCCATCTTCGCTCACTCCGTGAACATTCTCGTTGTCATGCGCTCCAGGTTGTGGCTCGGTACGAACAACGAACACTGTTCCAAAAACTAGCACTTCCTTTACGGGCCACTGCAAACCAACTGTCGTGGACTTGCCGGAACTCGATGTCAATTCGAGAGACGTTCCCTTTATTTTGTAACGGACTTTACACATGGCAGTATCGTAAGCTGGGGCGAGGCCCAGCAGGTTGACGCGCGGACTTCAAAGAACAGGGTTTCGAACCATCCTACTCGACGGGCAAGAAGGGCGGGGGTCGTTTTTGAATCTCTCCCAGAAATGACCGCCGTCCCCTTTCGTTACTTCAGCAGGGTAATAGGTTTCGCTGACCGCAAGAAGAAAAAAAGCTGTTCTTCATTGCTGTAACTCAACAAGTTCCCGCCGAATTTTTCTTCTCGAAAGTGGGGTTTGACGAAGCGCCGAAGTGCGCCGAAAGCTCGAAATTCGTCATTTCCAACGTGTGAGGTCGTTTTTGACCAGGAAGACTGTCTGCTAAATCTATCGCTAAACTGGGTGTTCGCTGTTTGGAGGTCCGTTGTCTTGTCGTATCATTTCGCTCGGACCATATTCTTCGACACGGGTTTCTTACGATGGCATTATGGCGGGTTCTTCGCGACGCGGCGTCACGCTTCCCGGATCGGATTGCCGTGACCGCTGGAGGCCGTGACTATACCTACGCGGACCTCGATGACCGCGTCGAGCGAGTTGCGGCAGGGCTGCGGTTCCAATCGCTCGGCCCTAGTGACCGAGTGGTGACGGTGCTTGGTAACAGCATTGAGCATCTAACCCTGCTCCTTGGCTGCTTCCGCGCCTCACTCGTTGCGGTGCCGCTCGCCCCGTGGACCCCTGCGGTCCACATCCGCTATGTACTGAGGACCAGCGTGGCACGTGGGTTCGTTGCGTCGCCTGCCATGCTCGAAACGGTCTTGGAGGGCCAGGACGACCTTCGCCCCGACGTCACAATTACGATCGGTGATCCCAACCCGCCGCATCGGATTCTTCCTTGGGAAATCGTGGAGGCGGGACCTTCAGATCCTCCGGACCCGCCCGATCCAAGGCGGGACCATCTGGCTCTGATCGTATATAGCTCTGGGACGACGAGTCGACCGAAGGGAGTTGTCCACACCCAAGAGCGACTCGCGCTCCGTGTCGCCTCGTTTACGAAGGAGATCCAACTCACCGAGTCAGATGTGGCGCTGGTCGTCCAGCAGCTTAGCCGTCCGCTGCCGCTGTTCGGGCAGGTCCTTGCCTCGTTTCAAGTCGGCGGCCGGGTGGTGCTGCACGAAGGCCAAGCGAAGGGGTTCTGGGAAACCTATCAGGCCGAGCCGCGGGCCACGTTTGTGGTCGCGATCCCCGCGCTCACTCGAGAACTCCTCGCCAACCCTGCCGCAGCCACGGCCGACCATTCCAAACTCCGCCTCTGGCTTTCTGGCGGGGATGCGGTCTCGGCGGCCCTTCAAACAAAGTTCCAATTGACCACAGGCCGTGACCTCATTGAGATCTGCGGGATGACGGAGGCTGGGTTCTATGCGATGAACCCAGCGAGCGGCCCTGCGCGCATCGGTTCGATCGGCCGACCATTGGAAGGGATTCAAGTGCGACTGATCGACCCCATGGGAAATGAGGTAGGTCCCGACGAGGTGGGCGAGATCCTACTGGAGACCCCTGGGGTGATGGTCGGTTATTGGAATGATACTGCCGAGACGTTTCGGGTTCTCCGCAATGGTTGGCTCCACACAGGCGACCTTGCCCGCAGGGACGCTGATGGATTCCTGTGGCTTGCAGGCCGCTTAAGAGACATGATCAACCGAGGCGGTCGAAAGATCGCTCCGCCAATGGTCGAGGCGGCCCTCGGCGAGCACCCTGCGGTCCTGCAGGCCGTCGTCGTTGGAGCCCCTGATGTCGAGTGCGGCCAGGTTCCGTTTGCATTCCTAATGCTTCGACCAGGGGCTGTGCTGCCCACCGATGTCGAATGGTCGCATTGGCTTGCCGATAAGTTGGAGCTGGCGGCGATTCCCGTAGGCTACGCGACCGTCGAAGAGTGGCCGCTAACTTATCAGGGCAAGCTAGATCGTGCTCGGTTAGTCTGGATGGCCGAGAACGGTGGGGCTCCGGTTTAGTATCGTAGGCCGGGTCGAGACCCAGCTTTGGATGAACTGGACGACGGTGAATTTGCACGGGTGCCATGGCCACGGCCTTGCGTGGCCATGAATGTGCGTGGAACTTCGTTTATCTCCAGTAATCTGAAGTGATCGAGTCGTCCAAGTTGGTCAGCGCGGGTACGTTGGCGCGATCTAGCGGGATCGGCTCATTAGAACCCGATTCCCATGCGGCGCAACTCGACCAGGGCCATTGCTCCGGTCGTTCGACAAGATGGCGTCGCACCGGATTTTCATGGATGTATCGTATCTTTTCGTGAACATCCCGTGCGGAGCGAAGATTGCGATCGTACCCCGGGCCTCGCTGCCAGAAACGATAGCTTCGATTTCCATTGGGCTGTAGGTCTTCGATTCGCGACAGAAACTGCGGAGCGTTTTGCTGAAGCCAGAATATCGCTCGTTTCGCGACCGACTGTTTGATCGTCGATAGAATCGGGGCGACTTTTACGCCAGCGTGCGGCAGCACGATCAAATGAACATGTTCGGGCATGATCACGAACGCCCACAGATCAAAGCCGTTCTTTTCTCGGCTTACTTCTAGCGCGTCGAGACAATACTGACGTGTCCGTGTTCGACTCAATAATGGCAAGCGACGAAAGCAGGAAAACGTCAGAAAGTGAACGTCGCCTGGCGTGTCGAATCGATGAATCGTCTTGCGATGCGGAGTAGCCATGCAGGGAGTATTTGGTTTGGAGTCGGGGATTGCAAGCGTTTTTGGGAAGATTGACGTTGGGAGAGACGTCGGGGGATTGTTGTTGGTTGGGTAGTGCGGCGCTGGTTTTGGTTGTTGGCCGCAATCATGGCCACGCAAGGCCGTGGCCATGGCACCCAGCACTCGCAAAAATGTTTGACGCACTGTTCGATCTTTAGTATAAATTTGTACATGTTCGCCGATTCGGGTTTTTCGTCCTGAATCGGCGATGCCTTTCTCCATTTGCCGGCGCTTGCGGGATGCGTTCGGTTTCTTTCAGTGGTGCGTTGGGTCTGGGGATCGGGCCGGGCGCTGCGGTTTGGCTCTGCTGTTTTTGGTAACGCCGTTTGCGGTGGCGCTCGTTGTCTGCGCTCACCGGGAGCCGAGGGAGGAGATGGCGATGTCGATCGTGGTGAGTGATTTGCTTCCGAGTAGTCCGGGTAGGCTGGGTCGCGACCCAGCTCTTCCTCTTGGCGACGTCGAATTTGCTGGGTCTCGACCCAGCCTACCGAAGATTTCTGTCGGGGGCGAAGTAGTCGCTTGTCGGCAGGTTGATGAGCCGCTGGAGAGTTTGACTATTGCGGAATTACTGTCGCGGCGGGATTCGCCGGGGTGGTTGCTCTCGGGGATGTTGCGGCAGCGGGAAGCGGCGGTGATTTTGGGGCCGAGTCGTTGTTTGAAGACGTCGCTGGCGGTTGATCTGGGGGCGGCGCTCGCGAGCGGCGGCGCGTTTCTGGGGGAGTTTGCTGCGGAGCAAGCGTTTCGCGTCGGGTTTGTCGGCGGCGAAGCGGCTCAAGCGGCGGTGATGAGTCTGGCGGAGCGGCGCGGCGATCTCGCGGCGCTCGAGCAAATTGTCTGGGCGTTCAATTTGGTCGAGCCAAGCGGCGCGGTGAATATGCATCGCCTGAGCGATTGGATTGCGCGGAACCAACTGGAGGTGGTGCTGATCGACGCGGCCGATCTGGCGCCGATGACGCGCCGCGCGGAAGCGGCGCAGCTGCGGGCACTCGCCGATTGTTGTCTGGCGGCCGGCGCTACGCCGATCGTTTGTTGCCGCACCCGCAAGGAAATAAAGCCGCGGGCGATGGATGCGGCCGACCTGGCCGACTCGCCGTGCGGCGCGATCGCGCGGCAATGGCTTTTGGTGAATCGCCGCGAAGCGTTTGAGCCAGGGAGCGGGCTGCATCGGTTGTGGCTCACCTTCGGCGCGAGCAGCGGGCGAAGCGGCCAGTGGGGTGTAGATATTAATGAAAGCGCGGAAGTCGATTCGGCCGCCGGCCAGTGGGAAGCGACGATCCGCGATGTCGCGTCGATCGAATTGGAGGCGGCCGAGGTAGAGGCGCAGACGCTGGCCGATCGGCTCTGGTGGCGGCTCCGGTGCGTGATGCAGCAGATCGACCCGGCCAATGCGACCAAACTGAAGATCCGCGAGCTGTCAGGCATGAGCGGCGGGAAGTTCGGCGTGACCTGGGACCGGATGGTCGCCGACGGCGAAATTGTGCTGGCGCCTGGCGGAATGAGTAAAGAGCCTCGCTATCGCCTGGTCGATCTGGCGGAAAAAATTGCGTGCAGTCCAGTCCACTCTCCGGCTGCAGAGGAAACGGAAGACGCCGCTGAGTCGTCGCCCCCAGAAAAAAAATCGCAGTCCAGTCCACTCCCCGCGGAAGAAAGTGGGCCGCTGAGTCCACTCGGGACTTGGTTTGGAGACTGTCTTTCGCTGACGACCGCGGAACTGCTTGCCTTGAGTAAGGAGGAACAGAAAAAAACGACGCCGAGTCCAGTCCAGTCGCCCCGGAACGGACCAAGGAGGCGGCCGAAGCGGAAGAAACGGCGACGGTGATCAAACGGGAGGTGGAAAATGGGGTGGCACTGCTGGCTTGTCCAGTAGTGGGCGTCGGGTCGACGCTTCGCACTGCTGGGCAAGCCAGCAGTGGCGCCCGGTTGGTGGTTTTGGGCCGCATTCATGGCCACGCAAGGCCGTGGCCATGGCACCCGGTGACCAGGATTCGCGACTTCTCACCCTCAGCGGATGGGGGGCGCGATTTCGCGATAAACTGGGCGGAATGCGGGAATTGCTCTTCGTGAAAGGAGGCGACTTTAGTAAAAAGTGTGCCAGCGAGAGAAAAGGTGAAAAATATTCACGCTCGCAACAAGACAAGGAAGTCTTGCCGGTTTCCCCTCCTCTGCTATCTCGAGGCACGGATGCTAGGTCTTATTCACGTAGTTGACGTCAGAGGTTTGTGGCTCTTGGCCGTCATCTATATGTTGAGCGCCGCGTGGGTGATGCTGGCGCGGAAGCGTCGGATCGCCGGCTGGATCGCGACCGCTTGTCGATGCGGAGCTGTCGCTTCGATGTTGGTCGTCTGCGGACTGGCGGTGTTGCAGATCGCGATCAACTGTCCCTATTGGATTTGCAGTGCCAGCGTGCTGTCGCTGCTGGTCGTCGGCTGCGTCTTTGATGGGCAAGGAAGTCGGGTTAGCTATCAGTCGTTTTAAGAGACTCGGCTGCTAGCGAGGGTCTCTCGCGTAGGTTGGGTGCAGCGAAGCGCAACCCAACAATGTGCGCTCGCTCCACCCCACCTTACGTCTGGCGAAGTGCATTGAAGACATGCTCATCCCGCGAAGACGCGGCAAGAGCATGGCACCAGGTCGACAATGTGCTTGCAAGTGAATGGTGGGTTTCGCAAGCGAATAACGCTGAATGGGTCAAATCGCCTGTTCGCGATTGCTCCACCGACCCTACGGTCGCTTTATCTCCCCTGGTTTTGAGCGCGGAGCGTCTCTTACTTTCGGCATGATTGCCAAAACCGGAAAAATTTCTACCTTTCGGCCCCTGGATCTGCCGAAATCATTGCTAGAAGTCTGTCGGTGTTGCTGTCGCGGAAACGCGATGGGGCTGGTCGGCTTCGCTAAATGACTCACTTTTGTTCGTCCCTGCAGCAATTCAATGGGGGCGAAATCATCGAATATGTCGCACTGCAACCAGGAGGCGATGATGCGATTTTCGTGGATCGGGAGCGCCAGCACGTTCCTATTACTCGCGCTGCCGATGTTCGCATTGGCTCAAGCGCCCAGTCAGCAAATGCCGCTTGGGGTGCCGATCGCCGCTGGCCCGGCCGCAATGCCGCAGCCGGCTGTCGCTGGCTATCCGATGGGTCAGCCGATTCAACAGGTCGGTTACCAGCAGAACTGCGAAACTTGCCCTCCCGGCTACGGCGGCCATGGTCACATGGTCCGTGGTTACGGCAATCCCGGCTTTGCGAATCCGGGCATGGGTGGAGCTCCGGGTTACCCGGGCTTCGGCGTGGATCAATACCCGAAGCAGCACGCTCCATCGGTCTATCCGTACATTGGCCCGCACTACCCGTATCCGCAGATTCCGCTGGGCTGGAAGAACGTCACCTTGGAATGGGATGACGGTTACTGGTGGCTCGACTTCCACCGTCGCCGCTCGAAGCACCACACCCACTAATTGGCCGGTGCGGGAATGAAACGATTAGAGAACCTCGTCCGCTGACGAGGTTCTTTTATTGCGCAGGGAGCGATTTTGACGGCTTTTGTGCCCTCAAAATCGAAAAAATTGTGCCATTAGGACGTCCGCATTGCCGACAACTAATGACAGTTATGCCGCATCCGCGGTGCGTAGTGAACGCAAGCGACGCAGCATGAGAGCAGCAAACGTCTTCGCCAGTCGACTTTTGCAAGTTGACGTTTCCGACCCGCAACGGGAACTAAGGCGGACGTCATTCACTCGGATCGCTTACGGATATTCTCAGGAGGGGGAATTATGCGACGGTTTTGGAAATTAGCGCTACTCGCGGCGATTACGCTCGCCCCGGTCAGCGTCTTGAACGCCGACGACGCCGAGATCTCGCGTCAGATCGTCGAACAACTGAACATGAAGAAGGCGGAAGGAAGCCTGAAGGGCTTCAACATCGGTCTGAGCGTCGAAAACGGCGTCGTCTGGCTGGAAGGGCATGTCTCGGATCAGGGTCAGCATGACCTGGCGATCGACATCGCTCGTCGCATCTCGGGCGTTGAGCAGGTTGTCGACGGCGTGACCGTCAATCAGCCGCAAGCCCCGGCGATCCAGGGCGTCCTCGTTTCGGCCGCCGAATCGGTGCCGACCCCGGCCGAACCGCCGCGTGAACTGCAAGCGTCGCCGATGTACGCCGATCTGCCGCGTACCGCTTCGGCCGCTCCGCTGGCTCCGCAAGGACTTCGCCCCGTTCCGCAACAAGCGATGATTCCGACTGCTGAGATGCCGAACTATCAGCCGGAACCGGCGATGGCCCAAGGCCAGATGCCGCGCGCTTTCGCTCCGGCCGGAACGCAAGACTTCCGCTACGCCTCGGCCCGCATGCAGCCCCCGGTTGCGATGCAGCCGCCGGCCTACTACCCGACCGCCGCTGGTTACGCCTCGCCGGTTCGTTACGACAACCCGACGCTGCCGGGCTACGCTTGGCCGGCTTACGCGGCTTACCCGAACTACGCTGCTCTCCAATACCCGAAGCAGTACTCGCCAGCTGCCTGGCCTTACATCGGTCCGTTCTACCCGTACCCGCAAGTTCCGCTCGGCTGGCGTAAAGTCACCATGGAATTCAACAAGGGCTGGTGGACGGTCGACTTCAAGGCCCGCCGTCACGGCCGCTGGTAATGGTCAAATTACGTAAGCGATACCATCACCGAAAGCGAGTAGCCGTTTAGCCAGGGCGAAAGCTGGATGGCGATCCGAACCCCTGAAAGATTGCTGCCTTTCAGGGGTTTTTTTATGCGCAGAGGGCAATTTTTGGGCCCTCATTTCAGGAAATTGCCTTGCGACCGGAAAAGGCCGCAAGTTTGTTACAGCTTCACACGATAAATAGCACTAGCAGCAAATGCCGCGCTTCTGTGCGGCGACCTAATGGATTGGGCTTCGCCCGCAAAAAGCGCCCTGGCAAAACTGAGAGGTTGATCCATGTACCGTTTAAGCCTACGCACCGCCCTTGGCCTGGCGATCGCGGCTAGCACGCTGATGACCAGCGTCGGCTGTACGACCCAAGGTCCGTATCTGGGCCCGTTCTTCATGCCGTTCCCGGTTTCGCCTTACTTCCAGGAACAGAAAGAAGACGAGTTTCTCGAACACGAACGTTATGGCCGCGTGCCGATTCTGCCGCCGATTCCGCCGGGCGGTCCGCACGTCGCCCTGGACCCGCCGAGCGACGACGAAGTGATTCGCGCTCTGGAACGAGCTCGCCCGGTTGAAGGCGGTATGCCGTTCCTGCACGAGACGAACCGCAACAACGTCCGCATTAAGAAGGAAAAGATCGCTGACTACGTCGATCCTCCGCGGGTGATGCCGCTGGTCGGCCCGGTTCAGTTGCACCATGCTCACTACAAGTGCACGGTCAACTACACCGAAGTCAAGCGTATCGGCTGGCCCTTCCCGCACACGCTGGTTGATGAGGAAACGGTTGAAGTGGTCTACATCGACCACAACCACCTGCACCGCGTCGGCGACCCGTACGAAGGCTGTGGGCCGGATTGTCCGACCTGCCCGCCGGGTCACTAAGACCAACCGCTGGCTATGTCAAAATAGAAAAAGCCGCGTCCTCGCCAGGGCGCGGTTTTTTTATGCGCCCGTCGCGCCAAAGCCCGTTTGCGATTACCATAGTCTCCTATGACCCAGCCGCCTTCCAGTTCGCCGCAGATCGATCCCATCACCGGGCGGCGAATGGTCGTGCGCACGCAGACCGCCTTGGCCGAGAACCTGCCGAGCTGGGGCGTCGCGATCCTTGAGAGCCATCATGCTCCCGGCTTCGTCATGGAGTGGCGCTCGCATCCCTTTATCAAAGTGCAGTACGTGCTAGCGGGGCGAGGGGAGATCCACATCGGCAACGACAGCTACTCGGTCGGCCCCCGCGACATCATCGTCGTCCCGGCCGAGCGGCGGAACCGGATCGAGGACGATCCAGGCTCGCCGATGTCGCTCTACATCCTTTGCATCGAGAAGCGGCTCCTTAACTTCGATCCGCAGGTCGCGTCGGTCCTGCCGCACGGCAAGCAGGCGTGTCAGCTTCACTTTTCGCAGCGGATCGAACGGCGGCTCCGTCGGTTGCTTTACCAGCAATGGCAAGCCGATCCGACCACGTCGCTGGCGATGGTCGCCAATGCGCTCGAGGTTCTTTCGCTTCTCACGTCCGAGTCGATTCCCTCGAGCCAACCGGTTAGCGATTTGAGCTTGGAGCCGGACGTTGACGAGGTCGCGGCTTACGTGCGGCATCTCGACTCCTACTTCTTTGAAGCGAGCACGATCGACGACGTGGTGAAGGAGCTCGGCATGCCGCGCCGCCGGTTCACGCACATCTTCCGCCGCCTTACCGGGCAGACGTGGCTCAACTACGTGCAGCGGAAGCGGGTCGATCACGCGTGTCAGCTGCTGGAAGAGTCGGACCGGACTATCGCGTCGATCGCGTTTGAGTGCGGCTTCGGCGAACTCTCGACCTTCTACCGAGCTTTCCGCAAGATCCGCGGCGTAACGCCGAAAGCGTGGCGCAAGACGCACCGCGAGTAGTCAAACACTAGCCCGCAGCGCAAGCGAGGGAATGCGTTTAGCGACTCGCCGACGCCATGATCTCCATCAGTTGGCTCAACGTCCCGCAGGTGCATGTCGAGCAAGGCGCCGTGTTTTCGCCATCGCCGGTGGCGGCAAGGCTTCCGCTCATCGCCGTCAGCAAATTGACGATCGCCAGATTGTCGCCTGACGGCAGTCGCTGCGCGGCCTGCTTCTCATCCAGCAGGAAGATCGTCTCCCCTTCCTTGATCGTTTCGGTCACTTTGATTTGATCGAGGTTCTCCGGATCGATCGTGAGCGGGTTCTGATCCAAGATGACGAAGTCGGCAAGTTTGCCAACTTCGATCGAACCCTTGCGGTCTTCTTCGAAGTGCTGCCATGCAGGCCAGATCGTCATCGCCTTGAGCGCCGTCGGCACGTCGACCCGCTGCGCCGGGCCGAGGATATCGCCGGAACGAGAGCGGCGGGTGACGGTGGCGTCGAGCACGCGCATTGAATCGGGGAATGCGACCGGCGCGTCATGATGCGAGCTGAACTTCATCTCTCGCTGGACGCACCAGCCGGTGGGAGAGATGTTGTCGGCCAGATGCGGGCCGACGGTTCGATCACGGTGCCAGTCTCCCCAGTAGAACGTGTGCATCGGAAAGAGGGAGGGCATGATTTCGAGCTGTTTGAGCGAGTCGACTTGATCTTCCCGCAGGAACTGGCCATGGATCAGCACCGGGCGACGGTCTTCGCCGCCATGCTTGGCCTTCGCCGCTTTGATATAGGCGATCAGTTCGTCGGAGGCTGCCTCGCCGTTGGAGTGGGTCAGGATTTGGATGTTGTTGGCGAACGCCCAGTCGATCGCACCGCCAACTTGCTCGGGCGTGGCGGCGGCGTAACCGGAGTAGCCCGGCGGATAGTTGCCGACCGGATTGTAATAGGGACGATCGCGCCACGCGGTGAAGCCTTGCGGCGAGCCGTCGATCGTCAGCTTCGCGCCGGCGATGCGAAACCGGTTCTTATAAGTCGGGCTAACTTCCCGGCGGATCAGTTCGCGATCGACCAGGACGTCGGGATAGCTGACGACGTCGATCTTGAACCCGCCGGCGTCGGCGACCGTTTGCAACGTCTTCACCGCTCCGGGCATCGTGCGACCATCTTGCGCGGTGGTATAGCCGAAGCGAGCCCAAAGCTCAGAGCCCGCCTTCGCGAATTGGGCGGACCCTTCCGGCCCTGCTCTGCCGAGCAGCTTCAACGCCAGCGGAAAGGCGGCCGTTTCCTCCAGCACGCCGTTCGGAGTCTTGCCATCGGCGCCGCGCTGAATGACGCCGCCGACGGGATTGGGAGTCTCCGCCGTAATGCCCCCAATTTCGAGCGCCAGCGAATTGACCGCGATCAAGTGGCCCGATTGATGAATCAAGACAATCGGAACTTCGGTTGAGATCGCATCGAGGTCTTCACGCGTGGGGTGCCGCACTTCGGCCAGTTGAGCGTTATCGTAACCAAAGCCGACCGCAAGTTCAATCTTGTCGACCGCTTCCTTGTTCGCCGCCATCCAGTCTTTCATCGTCTGCTGGAGCGACGCGATATCTTTCACCGCACCATCCGGGGGCGACAGCAGATTGGCGGAAAGGGCTTGGAGGCCGCCACCCATCATGTGACCATGAGCGTCGACGAAGCCCGGCAGCATCGTGCGGCCGTCGAGATCGATGAGCTTCGTCGTCTTGCTTTGGGTCTTCAAGACATCGTCGAGCTTGCCGACCGCCACGATCTTCCCTTCCTTCACCGCGACCGCTTCGGCGGTTGGCGCCGCGTCGTCGATCGTGATGATCGCGCCGCCGTGATAGATCAGGTCGGCGGTCTCCGCCTGAGCGGCGATGGGGGCGAAGAATGCGAGGAGCCCGGCTACGAATCGCTTGCTTACTTGATTGGCCACGAGAGGATTCCCAACGCTGCGGCGGAATGGAAAAGAGTGGAAGGCTGCGATTCGCGAGGTCGCGTTAGCGGCCGGCAACGGATCGCGACGCCATCCTGTTCGTACAGTCTACGGCGCGAAGATCGCTCGATCAAAGATCTGTCGCAAACCTTCACCATCTTTGCGGCAAGCGATCGGAGCTTCGTGACGAGTTGCGAGCGCCGGGGGCGTCTAGCCTTTATTCGGAGATTTTCCAGGAGCATTCCCTCGCTGGCGCTGCGGGCTCGAGTTGCGGTTTACTCTGGCGGCACTGGGGCTTCTGCGGGTTCCGGTTCAGCTTTCTTTTCCGCCGCCTCCTCCTGTTTGATCTCCTCGGCGATCATCCTCCCCCAACGTTTCGACAGAATCGGCCCGGCGACGCAGGTCGCGACGACCAGCACCAACACGCCGTTGACGAATTCAAGATCGAACATGCGTTCTCCCTCGGCGTTCATCGTGCTATAGCCGACGACGGCGCTGGCCAAGGTCGCCGCCATCTGCGGCAACGTGATGCTGAAAATCAGCCGGACGTCGAGCTTCGAGTAGTTGCAGATCTTGCCGATCATGAAGGCGCCCAGCCATTTCCCCAGCACCAGCGACACGAGCAGACCGATCGCCAATTGCGGCTGCGTCGTCAATGTCTTGCCGAGCAGAGGGAAGTCGAGCAAGAAGCCGGTCGTCAGGAAGAAGGTTGGAATGAAGAGGGCTTTGGCGAGCACTTCCAGTTGCTCGACTGCGAACTTGCCGCGCAACGTTCGTTTGATCGCCAAGCCGACCAGGAATGCGCCGACGATCCCTTCCAGCTGAATCAATTGCGCCAACTCGGCGGCGACGGCGAGCATCACCAGCAGAATGCAGACGCGCGCCTCGGGCGTTTCGCCATAGTGCACGATCCACCGGCGGGCGAGCTTGCTCAGTCCGAACAGCACGAGCGGCACGTAGATCGCCAGTTCGACTAGCTCGGTCAGCAAGAACTGCCAGCTGAAGCCAAACTGGAAGATGGAAACGGCGACCGCCAGGATCAACATCGATGCGACGTCGGTAAAGATCGTCCCGCCGACGGCGATCAGCACCGATTCTCGTTCCAGCAGTCCCAGCTTGGCGAGGATTGGGTGCGCCAGCAGCGTATGGGACGCGATGATCGAGCCGATCAGCATCGACGCGACCCAGCTATAGCCCAGCATGTAGCCGACAAAGTAGCCGGCCGCGAACGGAAAGAGAAACGTCAGCCCGCCGAAGAGGGCCGCTTTGTTTCGTACCTTTTTGAATTCGTCGATGTCGATTTCGAACCCGACGAAGAACATGAAGAGGAGCTTACCCAGCTCGGCCCAGACTTCGAGGACCGGTCCGCCAGGCGTTAGGACGCCGGTCACGCAGGGTCCCAGAATGACGCCGGCCAGGATATATCCCAATACCCCCGGCAAGCGAATCCGTTCCATCAATCGCGGCAAAAAGATCGCCAGCAAGAGGCCGATCGCCAGTCGAGTGAGATGCGACAGTTCCTCGAACATGGTGCTTTCGCCTATTCAAGCGAGGGTTGGAGTCGAGGACCGCAAGGAAGACGTTGCATGACGTCGGAGTACCAGGAAAGAAGAGGATGCCTGGCGGCGCAGCGACAAGGATTCGCCGGTTCAAAACGCCGAAAAGCATGTGCGCTGAGAATAGCTTGGCGAACAGAGCGAAGCAAGCAATTTTGAGGGGGCCGAACGTCGGCGATTCGGCGGGGGAGGCGTTCGTAGCGATTGTGTCGTCCGCGGCGTCCCGGCAAATCAATCGCGAATCGCCAAGACCTCTTCCCCGGCGATGGTCGCCATGGCGCGGTAGATCGCCAGTTCGACGTTGTTCGAAACGAAGTGGACCGAGCCGTCGGCGTATCCGAACTGCACGCCGCCGGGGTGGCGACTGCGAAACCCGTTTTGCCCTTCAAAGTCGGTCTTGGCGAACTCGGTTCCGTCCGGCTTCTTGGCGTTGGGTGGTAAGGCGCAATTGGCCGAAGCTTCAATCGTGTGCGCGTAGGCGAAGCCGAGGCCATAACCGGTCGCGCCGCAATTGGCGGTCTCCTCGCTCCAGATCTGTTCGCCGGCCATGAACGTATTGCTTAAGCCGTCGACGATGCTGCTCTGCTTTTTCTTCGCATGCCAGGCGAGCGGGATCATCAGCCCGTCACCATCGGCCCAAGGTTCGCACTTGCCATTGACGCCGGTGTTGGCGTACGGTCCCCAGCAGAAGTTAGAGCCGAGGACTCCCTTGTAATTGGTCAGACCGACTTCAAGGCCCGCCATGTAATGCGTCTGCTCGACATACGGACTATTCTGCTGCATCGAATCGCTGGGGCAGAAGAAGAGGTCGACCGACTGCCGCACGGCGCCGCTGGCGCCGAAGGTGCTATTGGGGATCTGCCCTTGATCGTAGATGGCCGATTGCTCAAGGTAAGGCAGCAGCGCCGTTAGCCAGCTCCACCCTTTCGAGTTCGCGCCGCCGTAGTCCCCCCACGCATCCCAGCCGGCGAAGTTGCTGTAGCCGGGGTCGCTGTAGCGATTGAAGACGATCGACTTTTGCGCCGCTTCAAAGTTGTGCGACGCCAGCACGATCTGCTTCATTTTGTTCGAGCAAGACATCCGCCGCGCCGCTTCGCGGGCTTGCTGCACCGCCGGCAACAGCAGCGCGATCAGCACCCCGATGATTGCAATCACCACCAACAGCTCGACCAGCGTAAAGCCGCGCGGCGATTTTCGGAAACGTGTGAAGTTGGCGCTCATGGCGAAGAGGGCTCTCGTGATCAGGGAAGTTTCAAATCGTACGCGTCGGCGGGCGCGTCTTTCACGACTTCGACCACTAGCGGCGTCGACTCTTTCCGCGAGTACTTCGGATCGATCACGCTCTTCGGCAAGCCGGCATGCCCTGCTCCGCTCTGGGACGCCTCGTTGACGAAGACCGTCACACGGTAGGAGCCCGGCATGGCGCCTGGCTTCCCTTGCACAAACAGGCGATACGTTCCGTCGGGGGCGATCATGCCGATTGGCGTCTGTCCGGTCCGCGGCGGATCTTCGTGAAAGGTGACGCTGCCGCGCGGCGCCGGTTGACCGGCAAGAAAGACCGTTCCCGCAACGGGAACAAGCCCGGCCTCATGATCCGAAATGTCGCACCCCGCCAACAGGATCGCCGTGAGGCTGGCCTGTGCCAGGAGAAACGGAACTCGCACGCGCGGTCTCGCAGAAAATCGTGTGCGCCTTGCCCCAGGTGCTAACGACATCGCTCAGTATGCCATAGCTTGCGCGGAATTGCGCCGCCAATCTGGAGCGTCCGCTGGTCATTCTGTGACCAGCCTAAAACAGGCGGGAGAGCTTCGTAAAGGTTGCAATGTCGCCGCAAGCGACTTCGTCGCATAGCAGAGAGGCGGCCACCTCTTGTTATGAGATGTTATAACAGGGACGCAATTAAAAGAAGCGAATGATGCGAAAAACAAGGGGCTAAATCGGGGGAGACGGCGGATCTTATAACTCTTGCGCTATGTCGTGCGACAATTTGTCGCATTGGCTGATTGAGAGGTTCAGTCGATACTCTGGAAGATCGCGACATTTCAGATTTCCGGATTTCCGCGACGAATTTCCTGCCCGTTTTACCCACCTGACGGACGCTCGAAGGCAGCCAACATGGACTTTCCGATCTTTCACCTCGACGGCATGGGAAATCGCATGCTGATCGCCGTCATCGCGATCATCCATGTCATGATCAATCATCCCTTGGCGGTCGGGATTTATCCGTTGATCACGCTGCTCGAATGGCGGGGGCGAAAGCTAGGGGACGAGCGGCTCGACCAATTCGCCAAGCGGATTACCTTCGTCGTCTTTATCATTACCACGTCGCTCGGGGCGCTGACGGGCGTCGGAATCTGGTTCTCCACGTCGCTCGTCGCCCCGTTTGCGATTGGTAGTTTGATCCGGGTTTTCTTCTGGGCCTGGTTTGCCGAGTGGATCGTCTTCATCACCGAGGTGATGCTGATCCTCCTCTACTACATGACCTGGGATCGCTGGAATGAAGGACGGGCCAAGTCGTGGCATATCGGCCTCGGCGTTACTCTCTCGCTGATGTCGTGGGCGACGATGGCGATCATCGTGGCGATCCTTGGCTTCATGATGTCGGTCGGCAGCTGGGAACAAGGATCCGACCTGCTGACGGCAGTCCTCAATCCCATCTATCTGCCGCAGTTGGCGTTCCGCACGACGTTGGCCCTGGCCACTGCGGGACTATTCGCCTGGTTCATGATCGGGTTGATCCCGAAATCGCAGCAGGACCTGCGGGTGCAAGTGACCCGGTTCGTGTCGGCCTGGACGTTGTTTTGGATGCCGTTTTGGGGACTCGCCGCGTGGTGGTACATGTCGGTCGTGCCGGACGCGATGAAGGGCCTGATTCCGCTCGGCATGATGACGCAGAAGTTCATTACCTGGCAGGATGCGCTACTCTGGGCGAGCGTCGGCGTGATCAGCTTTATCGGGATCGTGGCGCTGACCGGGCTGCTGAAGCCGCGCTGGGTGCCGCGAGCCGCGCTGTTGATTCCGTTCTTCCTGGGGATCGCGCTCTTGGGGCACTTTGAACGGGTGCGCGAGTTCATCCGCAAGCCGTACGTCATCGCCGGCTTCATGTATTCGAACGGCGTTCGCGTCGACGAAGTCGAGTTTTACCGCCAGCACGGGATCCTCCCTTACTCCAGCTTTTCGTCGGTGACCAAGGTAACCGAAGAGAACAAGCTGGCGGCCGGCAAAGACTTGTTCGTCATCTCCTGCTCGCGCTGTCATACGACCAACGGAATGAACGGCATCGACGCCAAGTTGACCAAGCTGTACGGCGAGCAGTGGGATCCGGCCCAGATGAACAGCTTCGTTCGCGGTATGCATCTATCGCATCCCTACATGCCCCCCTTCCCTGGCAACGAGCAGGAATCGGAAACGCTGGTCGCCTACCTGATAGATCTGCATGAAAACCCGGCCGTGATCGCAGGCGCGCAGGTCGCCGGTATCCCGCATCCGATCGGCGTCGCCAGAGAAGAGGAGCAATCGGAGCGACTCGACGGCGGCAGCGTTGCGGCCGGACTGCCGGTGATTGAAAAGCAAGCGGAACGGAACCTCGATTAGTCACGCACTTCTTCTGAGATAGCTACAAGGCGAAAACCGATGGAAAACTGGACCTGGTTCGCGGAGACCGTCGTTCCCCGCGATATCGCATTGCCGTTGCCGGTCGACGCGGAAGTGCTGCGCAGTCTGCTGATTCCGCTGTTTCTGTTGCATATCCTGTTCGTCAACTTGATGGTCGGCGGCACGATCCTGGCGACCCTCTTCGAGTGGATGGGCTATCTGCAGCGTGAGTCGAAATGGGATCGCCTGGCCGAAAAGATCGCCGAGACGGTGACCGTCAACAAAAGCATGGCGGTGGTGCTCGGCGTGGGGCCGCTCTTGATCGTCAACTTGCTTTACACGCTGACGTTCTACTCGTCGAACGCGCTGACCGGGCACGCGTGGATCTTGATCGTGCCGCTGGTGACGCTCGCCTTTTTGCTTACCTACTTGCATAAGTACACCTGGAATCGGTGCGAAAGCGGCGTCTGGAAGCTGCTGCACATCTGGGTCGGCATGCTGTCGACGTTCCTCTTTCTGACGATCCCCTTCATCTTTTTGGGGAACGTCAATCTGATGAACTATCCCGACAAGTGGTACGACGTCCAGGGGTTCTTCTCGGCGCTCAATATTGGCAACGGCAACGTCTACTTCCGCTATCTCCACTTTGTCGTCGCGTCGATTGCGGTGACCTCGCTCTTCCTCTGCATGTGGCTCACCTACAGCCAACGCGTTCGCAACATGCTGCCGGAAGGATTTACGGCCCCAGGCATTCGCCGCACCTTCTATTCGATCGCGTTCTACGTCACCATGGCGCAGTTTGTAATTGGGCCGACATTGCTGCTGGTGCTGCCGCGAGTTGGGCTGAGCACGTTCATGCTCAGTGCGATATTGACCGGCGCCTGTTTGGGCGTCGTGCTGCTGGTGCTGATGAAGATCGAAATCAACGCCAGCGACGAGCGAATCGGTCGGCTCTGGCTGCCGATCTACTTTGTGTTTCTGTTCGTCGCCTTTTCGATGGGCGCCGGCCGCCAGCAATACCGCGACAACTCTTTGCAATCGTTCAACGTGGCGGTCGCCCAGCGAACTGCGGCGTTCCGACATGAAGTTGATATGTTCAACGTGGAGTTCGCCAAAGGGATGGCCGGCCCGCAGTCGGGCGAGCAGCTCTTCAAGATGGTCTGCGCCTCGTGTCACCAGGTCGACGTCGCCAAGGCGGCGCCGACGCTGAAGGAGATCTACGAGCTGCACAAAGACAAGCCAGAAGAGATTGTGGCCTGGGCGACGGCGCCAGGCTACAAGCGAAAGCAGTTCAACAAGATGCCGCCGATGGCCCACTTGGGACAAGATAAGCTCGCCCTGATCGCCGACTACATGCTGGAGATCGGCAGCGGCAAGAAGGAACTGGTGATCGACGACTCGAACTGGATTCGCACGCTCGATCCCGACGCAGTCGCGCAGACGGCGGCCGAAGCTTCCGGCGACGCGAACGCCGGGGCTGCGCTGTTCGTGTCGCAAACCTGCGTCTCGTGTCACCGTAGCGTCGACGGCGCCAAACCAATCGGCCCGCCGCTGGAAGGGATCGCCAAGCGTCTGAAGAAAGAGGAGATCATCGAGTCGATCTTGAAGCCATCGGCCAAGATCGCCGAAGGGTACGAGTCGTGGAGCCTGCTCACCTTTGACGGCCAGGTCCTGACCGGCATGATCGTCGAAGAAAACGAAGACGAAGGAACGCTCAAGCTGCGTCAGCCTGACGGCAAGATCATCGAACTGCTGGAAGACGATATCGATGGAATGAAGAAGCAAGACCTGTCGACCATGCCGGCCGGCGTGGTCGATAACATTTCGCCAGAGCAGTTGGCCGACTTGGTCGCCTATTTGCAATCGCTAGAGAAGTAAACCGATAGAAGCCTGCAGCGCGAGCGAGGGAAATGCGGCCGCAAGTTATGTAGATTTGCGCGTCTGGTCATCGGCGTGTCGTGCTGCCCCGCGACTGCCGATGCCAGGCCGCATCCTTTCGGCAGGCACGGCCTGCCCTACGCGACGTGGCAAATCGCCTTATGAAAACGCCGGCTCAAACGGCGTGATCGTCGTCCGCTCGGCGTTGACCGTCAGCAGCGATCCCTCCGGCACTTCTTCCCAGTGTTCGGTCACTTCGTCGAGCGGTTCGGAGAGGACGATCGCCGCTCCTTCCGGTAGCGGCGCGTAGGTTCCGTCGATCGAGCGGAGCGCATTGACGTGACGGCTGTGATAGAGAGTTCGCGACTCCCCGTCGCTGGCGTAGCGGACCGCCCAAATGCGCTCGCCGTCAGTCGTGCAGGCGCTGAAGTTGAACGGCTGGTCGATTTCGGCCGCTTGTTTGATCTGCTCGACATGCGCGATCATCTTCGCCAACGCGGCCGGCGGATCGTCACGCAGGCCAAACGTCAGCGCGAGATAGAAGAGCGTTTCCGAATCGGTCGAGCCTTCGACAAAAGGGAACAAGCGCGGATCGATATCGAACAGCAACCGTCGTTTCAGGCGGCGAAATTCAGGGACCGAGCCATTGTGTTGAAACAGCCAGTTCTCGAAGGCGAACGGATGGCAGTTGGTCCGCTGAATCGGCGTTCCGGTCGCTGCCCGGACGTGGGCGAGAAACAGCCGCGAATGGATATGGTCGGCCAGATGCTGAAAGTTGAGGTCGTTCCACGCGGGATGGGTCTCGCGATAAAGGCCCGGCGCGAGCTCCTCTCCATACCAACCGACGCCAAAGCCGTCCCCATTGGTCGTCTCGACATTCTGCCGCGCATGCCGACTCTGATCGATCAGCGAATGATCAGGACGAGTCAAGAGCGCGCTCAAACGGAGCGAAGGGCCGTGATACGCGAGCCAACGACACATGGGGCGGTTTCCTCTCGAAGAAGCTCGGCTGGGGTTCCTTTTATTGTGCCGCTAGGGGAACTGGCGTCAAACGAGAAACGCCGCGTCACAGAGCCCCTTTGCCTCGGATTTAGTTCGGCTGCGCGATAGTTCGCTGGAATGTCGCCATGTCGAGGAAGTGAGGCATTCGCCTCGCTACAACGTCTCAGGCGGAACGACCTGTTTTACTTGTTGCACGCGATCAAATAGCTGTTGCATTTCGTATTGCACGTGCGCGGCCTTATGCTTGAGCGACAATTCGCTCATCGAATAGAAGGGGCCGAGTTGGCGGCCGTTGACTTCGATGTAGGAACCGACCTCGTTCTCGTGCGGGTTCCGTTCTTCCCAGGCCAGCACCGCTTGCTCCAGTTCGGGATCGCAAAGTTCCAGCAAGGCCGCACGGGCGTCGGCTGTCGCGTGCTGATCGTCCGAACTGTCCAGCGCCCGCAGTAATTCGCGTCGGCTCCAGGGCGCGTTGATCAGCGCGAGGATCGCCGCAACCTCAGTCCGGCAGCCCGGTACGCCGGATTGAAACGTCTTACGGATCAGCGGCAATGTCAGCTCCGGCGCGTTTTCGAGCGACAGAAGTACCGCTTCGGCGATTTCGGTTCCGCCGGCTCGAGAGAGCGCCGGAACTACGACATCGAGCCTATATTGCTTCCGGAGGAGGAATTTTAACGCGTTCATCCAGTTGCGAGGTTCCGGGATTTGGCCTTCCGGATGAACGCGAGTAAAGAGCTGATACGCCGGCTCGCACCAGCGCGGATCGTCCGACGCGTCGATCACCTCCAAGGCTGCCGAGATCTTTCCGCCGGGCGGGCCCAATAGCGTCGTCATTAAATAGGCGTCGAGTTCGGGCGCCTGCAGATCTGCCAGGGCCTGTAGTGCGTAGGCGCCCTTAAAGTCTTGGTCGAGAAAAGCGACAAGTCGCCGCCGCCATTCGGCGCGGCATTGTGCCGCATAAGGGGTGACCCGCTCGGGCAACGCCCCGATCTCGCTCACCTCTTTTTCCGCCGCCGGCCAATCTCCGATCGATCCGGCCAGTGCTGCGCGGCGGTCGACATTTTCCCATGCGATGCAAAAGGCGTCGACGTCGCTGGCGATCGCCAAGACTTCGTCCGACAGTCGATAGGGATTGGCGTCACGCCCAGGTAATGGCGTCAATCCGCCCGCGATCAAGAGCTCTTGGAGCGTAAGCGTAATCGTATCGGCGGTGGGATGGAGTTCGAGCAGCCGCCGTTCCGGCGGTTCCGGCCGGCGGAGCGACTTCAGGTAATTCTCGTAGAAAAAGGTGTCGAAGTAGTCGGCGGTGTTGTCCATGAAGTCGACGTCAATTTCGATGCCGTCCACTTTGTGGCTGAGGCGACACCCATTGCCATGAAAGTAATACTCCCATTCGGGCATGCCAGGTACGGAGCCGTGTCGGGCGATCTCGTCGGGATGTCCGAATGCGCCCATCGCCGCCAGTCTTTTCGGATCCCCCTGCAAACGCGTTTTGATGATCTCGGCGACCCATTGCTGTCGGCGGTGATGCCGAACCAGGCCGATCAACGTCCACGTCATCCACGGAGGCGGCAGCTCATCAACAACTGGTTGAAGTTCCAGGATGTCGGTCAGATCCCCTGGCGGCTCGTCGCTGAGACGCCGAAAGCGTTCTAGTAATGCGTCCAGGCGTTGTTTCATTTTTTTGCCAAAGAAGAGGCCTAAGTCAGGCCAAGGCCTGACCTACCGCTTAATCCTCTTGGTGATCCTCGTACCGCTCAAACAGCTCAAAGATCGGCGCCGCCAATCGATCGCGATATTCTGCCGCATCGCCGAGATTTCTCATCACACGGACCAATTGCCAGCGGCGCTAACTCCGATTCTTCGTAAAACGCTCGTCGTCGACGCCTGATCCACAACTTGCAACCGCATTTCCCTCGCTCGCGCTTCGGGCTACCAATGGCCGCGGTCTACTCTGCTGTCGGCTCGTCGGCTTTCACTTTTGCCGTTTTCAAACCTTTGCCGGTCGTCTTCAGGAACTGCGGCGACGTGACGCCCATCGACAGGTAGATGCTCATCAAGCCGTCGACGGACATGTCGACGGGGTGGACCGCTTCGCAGGGGACGAAGACGATGCCGCCGGTCATGGGGATCGGCGAGGTGGGGAGATAGACGCCGTGGTGTTCGACGCCGTTGATGTCGAAGCGATCGGAGGTTGGCATCAAGGCGAGGATGCCGGCGCCATTTTCTTTGCCGAAGATGACGAAGACCGCCTGCATGCCGCGGAGCTCTTCGTTGTCTCCTTTGTCGAGCATGCCGACCAATTGCCGAGCGGTGTTGTAAAGCTTGCCAATCAGCGGGACGCGGCTGATCACCGAGTCGACCATCGCAGCCATGGTGTTTTTCAGCCCCATTTCGACCAACACGCCGATGCCGAAGACGATCGCGAGTACGATGACCCAGCCGAAGATATAGGCGAGGTAACCTTCTTCCAGGTTGCCGTTCATGCCCATTTTTTTCAGACCTAGGCCGACGAAGGAATCGGGCCCGACGAATCCGTTAAGAAATCCGACCAGCCAGATCACGATCATCGCGGTCAACACGAGCGGCATCACCGCCAAAATTCCGGCCAAAAAGTAGCGTAAAAATCGTTGCCACAGCGCAGAAGTGATTCGTCGCATCGTCAAATTCCGAAAAGGTGTTCGTCATGACCGGAAGTAGCGGCCGCCAACGTGACTTGGGATCGGCTACGAACTAGAATAACGGTTCTGCACGCCCCTGTAGCCGCCAATTCTGGGAAATTTCGGGCGGCGCCTGCCCTATGGAGAATAACCCCTGATGAAGAGTCTAAGTTTCTGCGCCGCCTTGGGCGCTCTCGTTTTGTCGACCGCTTCGTTCACTTCGGCCGGCGAATGGAAAAGCGGAATCGAATGGCCCGAACCGCCGATGGTCACGCCGGGCGAAAAGTCGGGCGACGCTCCTTCCGACGCGATCGTGTTGTTTGACGGGACCGACCTGTCGAAATGGAACGGCGGCGAGAAGTGGATCATCAAAGATGGTTACGCCGAAGTGGCGAAAGGTGGGATCTCGACCAAGGATGAATACGGCGACATGCAGTTGCATGTCGAGTTCGCTTCGCCCGAGGTGGTGAAAGGCTCTGGTCAAGGTCGCGGCAACAGCGGCATCTTTTTGTTCGGCAAGTACGAAGTGCAAGTGCTCGATTCGTACGACAATCCGACCTACTTCGACGGCCAGTCCGCTTCGATCTACAAGCAGTCGCCCCCGATGGTTAACGCGTCGCGCAAGCCGGGCGAGTGGCAAAGCTACGACATCATCTTCAACGCGCCGACCTTCAAGAAGGATGGGACGTTCGACAAGCCGGGGCATGTGACGGTGCTGCACAACGGCATCCTGGTGCAGAACAACTTCGAGTTGCTCGGCGCGACCAAATGGGATAGCCCGCCGAAGCCGGAGAAGCATGGCCCGAAGGGACGCATCGAGCTGCAGTTCCACGGCAACCCGGTCCGCTTCCGCAATATCTGGCTGCGGGAACTGAAGCCGCTGGAAGGGAAAATGGCGGCGCCGAAACCGACCGAAGAAGCGAAGCCGGAAGTGAAAAAAGAAGAGCCGAAACCGGAGCCGAAAAAGGAAGAAAAGAAGGCTGCCGAGGCGAAAAAGCCGGCCGAGAAAAAGGAAGAAAAGCCAGCCGAACCGGCCGTCGAAAAGAAGGCCGAGTAGGGGCGAGTCAAGCCTAAGCTTGCGACTGGAAATTTGGAACGCCGCTGCGACTGCCCGCAGCGGCGTTTTTTGTGCCCCCCTGGCGGCGTGATAGCAGGGGTTAAACGGGCGGATTTGAGGCGTAAATGCCGAGGGAAGCGGACGTTACCGCGAATGTTACACAACTATTACGAAATTCCGACGTTCCGTTTACTCACTTTCACTCGACACTCTTTACAATCACTGCGAATGAAATCAGGCGCCCGATCGCGGAAAGATGGATTTCCCGTTTTTCGGACGCGACCTCTCCCATGGATTGATGAGCCACCATGTCGATTGTCACCGATGAAAACAAAGATGCGGGGGACGACTTCGAAAATGACGCCGTCTCCCAAGAGGATTGGAACGAGTCCAATCTGGTAACCGAAACCAAACCGGCCAAGAAGACCGTGACGCGTAAGCCGCGTCGCATCGAACCGCCGATCGCCGAAAAGCTGCGTGACCGTTACGCGGCTGGGTTCGCGTGGATCATCTTCGGCTGGATCGCGGGGATTCACGCGGTCGCTTTGGCGGCGCCGTTCTACTTCTCGTGGAGCGGCTTCGCGATCTTTATGGTCTTTTACGTCCTGACCGGTTGCGTCGGCATTACGCTCGGCTTCCACCGGTTGCTGACCCACACCAGCTTCCAGGTTCACTACCCGACTCGAATGCTGCTCGCCTTTATCGGCGGTCTGGCGGGGGAAGGTTCGGCGCTCGACTGGGTCGCGATGCACCGTAAGCATCACGCCCACAGCGACCAGGAAGAAGACCCGCACTCGCCGATCCATGGCGGTCTGTGGTCGCACATGCTGTGGCTCTTCCCGTTCCGCAACGCCGCCGAACAGCGTTCGATCCACGAACGTTGGGCGCCAGACTTGTTGAAAGAACGGGGAATGCGTTTCCTGAACTACGCGTTCATCCCGTCGCACTTGCTGTTGGGCGCCACGATGGCGATCGGCGGCTACATGTACGGCGGCAGCTACTACGCGATCTCGTGGGTGCTGTGGGGGATGTTCGCTCGTTTGGTGCTCGTGCTGCACGTCACCTGGTTCGTGAACTCGGCCTCGCACATCTGGGGCTACACCAACTACGAAACGACCGACCAGAGCAAGAACCTGTGGTGGGTCGGCCTGACCGCCTTCGGCGAAGGTTGGCACAACAATCACCACGCCTATCCCCGCATGGCCAACCATGGTCACAAGTGGTGGGAATTCGACCTGACCTACAACATCATCCGCGCGATGAAGCTGACCGGTCTGGCCTGGAACGTGGTCGACTACAAGAAGCGAAGCAAAGACGGCTCGGCGATTCACTAATCGCCGCGATCGCTGCACAAAAAGAGAGGGCCCTGGTTGGCCCTCTTTTTTTATGCATCTGCTTTACCGGCGCCATGCTCTTTTCGCGAAGTCGCGACAAGAGCATGGCGCCAGGCACTCTCCTTGTGCCTCGCTAGACGAGGCTGGAATTCGACGTATGCGAAAGCTCGAAGAACTTGGCTTTTCACGTGGGACTCGGCACGCCGGTTTGGTTGTCGCCTTGGAGAGCGGTGAGACGGCGTTGCCCGCTGACTATATTGCGTTTCTCAGCTACGAGGCTCCCAGCGATCTGGAGCTCGGCTTCAAGTTTGTTCAGGCCGACGCCAAGCAGCAGTGGGAAGGGCAAGTCGTCGAGTTCATGCGATACGAATCGGGCGGTATTGATTCGGCGGTGATGGCGCCCACCGACGATGAAGACCGTAAGCTGTTGCCAATCGCCGCCGATGCCGGGGGGAACTATCTCTACCTTGACTTGATGACAAGTCCGATGCGAGTCGTCGACGTGAGTTACGAAACCGGTACGATTTCGCAGGTCGCGAGCAGTTTTGGGGAATTCATCGATATCCTCTATACCTTGGATGAGTAAGGCGACGAATTGCCACCTAGTCAGTCGAAGGTTCTTCCGGCAGCGTTTCTTCCGCTTCGGCCGATTGCTCCCCTTCCGGGGTTCCGCTCGCCAAAAACTGATAGCCGGCGTCGCGGATCGTGATGAAGTGCTGCGGGTTGGACGGATCGCGTTCGAATAGCTTCCGCAGCCGCAGGATGAACTGGTCGGGCGCCCGGGTGATGATGTTCGGCGACATCTCCCAGACTTCGGTCAGCAGTTCGTTGCGCGGGATGATGCGGCCTTCGTTCTGGCAGAAGTAGCGGAGGAGCTTCGCTTCGAGCTGCGTCAAGCGGACCGTCTTGTCGCCGATCGAGACCTGGAACGAGTCAAAGTCGATTTTAACGTTGCTGAACTCGTATTGCCGCATCGCCTCCGGCTCTTCGCGGCTGCGGCTTTGTTCGCGGCGATTGCGGGCGGCGAGCAGGTTCTTCACACGGCTGATGAACTCGTCGAGATCGAACGGCTTCATCATGTACTGATCGGCGCCGACGTCGAACCCACGCTTGCGATCTTCGGAGAGGGTCCGAGCGCTGAGGATCAAAATCGGCATATCCTCGCCATTGGCCCGGATCGTCTCGCAGACAGCGTAGCCGCTCATGCCGGGGAGCATCAGGTCGAGAATCACCAGGTCGATCTGCCGCGGGCTTTTCTCGACCACTTCGAGCGCGCTGCGGCCATCCTCGACGACGGTGACGTCGAACCCTTCCGCTTCCAAGTTATAACGAATGCCGATCGCGAGGTGCGCTTCGTCCTCGACGACCAGAATTCGCGTCTGTTCTTTTGACTTACCACCGTGCATCGGCACGACGTCCTCTCTGGCTTATGCCGCGTTCTGTTCTTCGCTGGGCGGGTTCTCGATCAGCGGCCGCGCCCCAGGCAAGGTGACGATAAAGCGTGTCCCCTGCCCTTGCCGTCCGTCCAATACTTTAACGGATCCTTTGAGCCGTCGCACGAGCGTCCGGACGATGTACAAACCGAGCCCGGTCCCCGGCTTTTCCCGTTGCAGTTCGAGCCCCAAGCGGACGAACCGACCGAAGATCTTGCGACGCATTCCCTTGGGGATGCCGGGCCCGTTGTCGGAGACTTCGACGACCGCGCGCTGTTGGCTGTCGAGCCGCAAGAAGATCTCGATCAGCGCGTCGCTGCCGGAATATTTCATCGCGTTATCGATCAGGTTGCGGAAGATGATGTCGAGATCTCCCTGGTAGCTGTGCATGACGCACGGCTGCAGGTGAAACTGGATCGTCTCCCGCGGCGCTCGGTACAACAGGAGCGTCGACTCGGCGCAACCGATCAGCAGCTTGTCGAGCCGGATCTCCTCCGCTTCGGCCTCATCGCGGCTCCGATCGAGCCGCCCCGCTTCGAGCAGGTGATTGATCAAGTGGTCGAGCCGTTCGACGTCTTTGAGCATCGTGTCGTAAAACTCGGCCGCTTCCGCCTCCGACACTTTCAGCCGGTTGAGCGTTTGCAGGTAGAGCTTGAGGGAGGCGATCGGGCTCTTCAGTTCGTGCGTGACGCTGTCGATGAAGTTGGCCTGACGGATGTTCAAATTGATCGATTTGATCGACAGCACCAGGTAAAAAATAACGCCCCCCAACACGGTCGACAGAAAAGTGGCGCCGATCGGCAACATCGTCCAGTAGAGGGTGGCCGAATCTTCGTTGTTGTAGGCGCCCCAGACGGTCAGCAGCACCCAGCCGACGATCAACACGACCAGCAGCACGATCATAATGACCGCGATGGTGACCGGGATGCCGATAGGACGTCGGGAGGTGGACATGGGAGATTGGTATAAGAGAGAAATGGAAACCGACTGTGATTATAGCCGGATAAGGAGCGAAGCGAAGGACGAAACAGACGGCGGCACGATTCGTAAAATTGCCGTCTGAATTGTCAAAAAAATGTGGCTTTTCGATTTCGTGATTGGTAGCGTAGTGCAACTCGGGAGAATCGTATCCTGATATCGCTCCTCTCCCTTTTCGTTGGTTTAAGAGTCTTCGAAAGTCGTTCTTTTATGCTCAACCTGGATCGCCTACGAATCTACTTGGGACTGCTGCTTGCGTTTAGCGGTTGGTCGACGCCAGCGACGGCGCAACTGGCGTCGGTCAAGCAAGAAGATTTCAAAATCGAGTTTCCCGATATGGGAATTTCTCTGCCGGGAATTGCTGGGTTTACGCCACGTGATGGCGAAGCTATTTACGACAGCGAAGACGGTTATGCGCTGATTGGCGGGATGCGATTTGAACGTCCGCTGGCGAAAGTGAAGAAGGAATTATCTGCGAAAAGCTTGGGTAAGATCGGGATTCGAGTCCGATCCGAGGAAAAGATGGAGTTGTTGGGGCGTGAATGTTATCGGATCAATACGGAACAAACGTCGGGGGATGTGCTCTACACGAAGATCTTCCTCCTATTTGGAACTGAAGAGCAGACGTACGTCACTTTTGCGCTCTTTCCGAAGAAGGAGATGACGAAGTACGAATCCTCTCTCTTGGATTGCATGAAGAGCATTGAGTTGATTCCGGTCAAGTATCCGTCGCTTGCGGAGTTGGCCTATACAATCGATCGCGTGCCTGGACTGGAAAAAACGGAGATATCCTCACGAGACCGGTCGCTGCATTTAAGTCGAGCTCATTTAACGGACGAAGATCCCCTGGCGCGATTTAGTGTGAGCTACTATCCGAACGCTGAGCCGATCAAAGACTTGCGAGCCTTTTCGATCAAGAGCGAAGGGACAGGCTTCACGAGACTCGGGAAGATCAGATCGGAGAACTTTACGACGGTCGATGGACTTGACGGCTTTGAGTTTGTCGCCGAGCGAGAGGATGGACTTACGCCTTGGAAGGTGACCGGATATCGGCTGACGCTCCAGCTCAAACCAAAAGGCTACGTCGAAATTTTCGGAACGGTTCCTCGCGACGAAGCGGACCAATGGATGGCTCGATTTCGAGATGCGGCGCACTCGTTTCGCATGAAGAAAGACGGCGACAAATAAGGCGATTGTTCAGGGACTACGAGCGCATTTTCCGCGGCCAACGCGACTCGCTGGAAATGGAAACGACCGACCAATTTTCCCATTCCCAAGAAACAACAAGCCGACGACTCCGGTAGCGAAGTCGTCGGCCATGTTGACGATGCGGTTGGGCTGTTTCATCTCCGCCAGTCGCTTTCCCAGTGAGAAAGCGAGGTGGAAAAACGGTTAGCCCTGATTTTTGTAGACCATCACTTGTACGATCGTCTTGGCTCGCTGCGAATCCATTTCGAGCTTGATCATCAGGTCGTCGATAAACGCCTTTTCGTCCGCTTCGACCACGCCGTCGGCCAGGACGATATCGCACGCGTTGGCGAAGACCGTTTCGCGCAGTTCCGGCGGGACGGCCGGGATGGCGACGGCGATCAGTTTCTCGGGACCGCCGCGTTTCAGGACGCCCAACAGGCGATCCATCATCGAGCTGAATTTGTGGGGCGGGACATTCTGATACATCTTCATCCGCGACAGCGTCGTAATGAGCGCCCCGACTTCTTCGTCCGCGATATGACCGTCGCAGGCCGAAGCGGCCAACAGCGTGCCGGCGAAGCCTTCCTGAGGACCGAACTGTTCAGGAGCGAAGGAGGAGTCGTCAAATACATCATCGAAAAGTGACATGAGATATTCCAAATCGTCTGAGGGTTTGGTTGGGTTGGCGACCAACGTGCGGTCTTGAAGTGGAGCCGGTTAGCCCTTGTTCTTGATGACCATCACTTCGGCGATCGTTTTGGCGACTTTCGGATCAATTTGCAGCTTGTCGCGCAAACGTTCCATGAAAATCTTCTCGTCGTTTTCGACCACGCCGTCCGCCAGCACGATGTCGCATGCGTTGGCGAAAGCCGCTCGTTTCAGATCTTGCGGAAGGGTTTCGGTGCAAGCGTCGATCAACGCTTCGACCCCCTTCTTCTTCATCAAGCCGTGCAGTTTGTTCAGGGTTTTACCGAACTGGCGGCCATCGTATCGCTGGTAGAGCTTCATCCGCACCAGGCAGGTAATCAAGCCGGTGACTTCGTCCTCGGCGATATGTCCGTCGCATCCGCTGGCGCCCATCAAAATGCCGGCGAACGCTTCCTGCGGCGTCAGTTTGGAGGAGCTTTCCATCCCTCCAAAAAGTGAATCCAAAAGTCCCATCGTATTCGTATTCCTAATAAGCTCGTGATGTCAGATAAGCTTTTGCCGTTGACGAGTAGGCGTTCGTTTTTTTCCGCGGACATTTTGGAAAAAACGGTTAGGCGAAGCCTGACTTCTTGTCGCCTGGTTATGGTTAATTGTCTCGTTAGAGACGTCTCCAAAAAACTTTCGGGTCTTCGATTCGCATTACTTGAAAGGAATCGACGACCACTTCTCCTCCGGTTGCCGGCGGCGCGGCAATCTCGATCGACTTTCCAACAGGGCTACAAGACATTTTCGAGCCCGGCAATCGCTAGGCTCAATCGTGCGTCGGACTTGTCAAGTAAGAAAGCCGAGGGGGTTTGAGTAGCCGAGATTATGGATTCCAATCGGGCCAGCGTCAAAGGTTTTCTCGCTGCTCGGCGCGAGCGATTTTTGGCAAACTCGCCGTCTGGCGGAATGGCTGGGCAAAACGCCGATAAGTTGACGTTTGTTAAGGAAAAAAGCGGAGATTGACTGTCCTTTTGTCTTAGGAGCAGTTGCGGTAATCTCCTGCCATATGTGAGCCAGCATTCCTTCCGCAACTCTCTGTTTCTGCTAGGTTAGTGGTCTCGATTATTTCGGAGGCGAACTTTTTTGTGAGATTCGCGTCTGTCGAAGGTCGAATCCCTCTCCATTTCTCACCAACTAGTCCTCCTTCATGCGACCAAGCGACACCATCAAGCTGACGATTTTGGCCTCGATCTGGGGCGCGTCGTTCTTGCTGATGCGAATCATGGCGCCGGCGCTGGGGCCGTTCGGGCTCGCTTCGAGCCGATTGCTGATCGCCGGGATCATTCTGTCGATCTGGTTTACGTCTCGCGGGCTCGAGATCGAGTGGCGCCGCAACTGGCGACAATACACGGTGATCGGCCTGCTCAACGCGGCGATTCCGTTCACCATGTTCGGCGTCGCGGCTCTCTATATTCCGGCTGGATATTCGGCGGTGATCAATGCGACGACGCCTATTTTTGGGGTCGTCTGGAGCGCCTTCATCTTCCAAGACCGCCCTACTCCAATGATGATCGTGGGAGCGATACTCGGTTTGATCGGGGTCGGCGTCATCGCCGGGCTGGGACCGGTTGAAACGTCCTGGGCATTGTTGGCTTCGATTGGCGCCTGTCTGACGGCGGCGATCTGCTATTCGGCGGCTGGGGTCTACATCAAGACTCACACTGGGCGGCTAAAACCGATGGGAGTCGCCAGCGCCGCGCAGTTGATCGGCGGCGCCGTGTTGATCCCGGGCCTCGCGTTCTATCCTCCCAAACCCGAATTGTTCACGCCGACGGTCATCGCCGCGACGATCACGCTGGCGCTCCTGTGCAGCGCCATCGGCTTCGTCCTCTATTACCAATTGCTCGCCGATTGCGGGCCGACCAAGGCGCTGACCGTCACCTACATCGTGCCGGTCTTCGGCGTCTTGTGGGGCGCCCTGTTCCTGGGCGAAACTATCACGCCGGTGATGATCGGCGGAATGGCCCTGGTCATCGGCGGGACGTTTTTGCTGGTGCGGCGGCACTGATTCGGCCGGTACGACCTGCGCAAACTGAGGGGGAGTTAATGTGCAGAGTCGTGAGGATAAATCTGGCCATTTGCGTTAGCATTACTTCGTAGTCGCTGTTTCTTTTCGCGACAGTCAATTCGAAATCCTTCCTATCTCCGCCGCTTGGAGCCGATCTGATGTCACGTCCTGTGAGAACGCGCCCTGCTTTTACGTTAGTCGAACTATTGGTGGTGATCGCGATTATCGGCGTGCTCATTGCACTTCTCTTGCCCGCCGTCCAGCAAGCGCGCGAAGCGGCGCGGCGGATGGCTTGCACCAACAACCTGAAGCAACTCGCACTGGCGACGCACAACTATCACGATACGCATGGCAGCTTCCCTTCGGGCTGGGTGAAGGTCACCGGATCGCAGTTCGTCAACGGCAACTATTGGGGATGGGGGACATTTCTCTTGCCCTTCATCGAGCAAACGGCGATTCATGATCAGATCGACTTTGGCTGGCAGTGGGTAAGCGCACCGTCGGGAGGAAATCCGAACGGATTGATTCCGAGGATCCCGATCAATGGTTTTGTTTGTCCCACCGACGTGATCGGCCCGATCAACACCAAGATGGGAAACAGCGGTACGTCGAATTATATCGCCTCGTTTGGAAATAAGCCGATGAGCGCCGTCTACTATCGGACCTCCGCTAATCGAGGGATGTTCACTGGCGACAGCGCGGTCAAGTTTCGAGACGTTGTCGACGGAACCTCGAACACCATCCTGTTCGGCGAGCGAAGCGGAACCACCGTCGGTTCTATCAGCTACAATGCCGGTCTCTGGGTCGGTTATCGCAACGGCGAAGGCTCGGGGGGACAACCTTATTCCTGCATCGGTCGAGGTCCGGGGAGTGCGACCGACGTCACAAGTGGGATCAACTCCACCAATAACTGGGCGCTCGCCTATTCGCTTCATCCCGGGGGAGCCAATTTCGCCAAAGCGGACGGATCGGTTTCGTTCTATGCCGAGACGATCAATCTCTCGGCTTATCAATACTTGATCCAACGAGACGACGGGCAGGTGATTCCTAACGAGTAAGGATCCTCGAGATCGCTAGTTGGAATCACTTATATTGCGAGGAAATCGCCAATGAATACCTATCTTCGTTGTCTCTGGATCGCCGGATTGTTGGCAGTTGTCGGTTGTGAACCTAACACGGGCGGTTTTGATTACGCGCCTGTTTCCGGCACGGTGACGGTCAATGGGCGGCCGCTGGAAGGGGCGACGGTCGCGTTCGCTCCGCAGGGGGAGTCGCTCAATACAGGTCGCCCTTCGTTGGCTCAGACCGATGCGGATGGGCATTTTCAGCTGCAGACGGTCAACGGCATTGATGGCGCCGTGATCGGGCGGCATCTGGTCGCGATTACCACCAAGCGACTCGACCCAGAAACGCAAGATGTCGTCGCTCGCGAAACGATTCCTGTTCGTTACAACGCTCAATCGGAGTTGTCGTTTGACGTGCCGAAAGAGGGATCGACCAGCGCAAACTTTGATTTGACGTTGAAGTAAACGTCCGCAGCCGTCGCCAAATTCTTGGCAAAGTTCGATTTCGCGAAAACGGCTTCCATTGGTCCGTCGTCTACCGTGGTAGGACTGTTCCTTTCCTTCGCCGCGGAGGCCGATCATGTTTCGGACGCTACTGATCTTGGGAATCATCGCAAGTCTAGGGACGTCGGCCCTGGCGGAAGAAATCGTCTCCAGCGCAGTTCCGCTGGAGCAGAACCCGCTCATCTGCTGGTCGGGCCCGATGCCCAACACGCCGCAGCCGCCAGCGGGTGAATTGATCGGCGGCAGTTTTGAAGAGCCGGTGATCTCGGGCCCCTATCAGGTTTTCTCCAGTTACGGCGCCATGCCGCACGGCTGGGTTATTGAAAGCGGAACGGTCGACATTGTCGGCAACTATTGGGAAGCCCGCAAAGGAAAGCAGTCGCTTGATCTCAGCGGCGCGCATGCCGCACCCGGGACGATTTACCAGGACGTGCGGACCGAAAAAGGCGCCTGGTATCTGCTGCGCTTTGCGGCGTCCGGCAATCCAGAACCGGCTGATCAGCCGACCATCAAAAAGCTACGCGTCTACTTCGACGGCGAATTGCTCGACGAGTTGCAGTTTGACGTCGCCGGCGACGACTTTGAGCATGTGAACTGGCACTATTACAAATACAAAGTCAAAGCGAGCGGCGACGTCTCGCGACTGAAGTTTCAAAGCCTGACCGAGTCGATGTGCGGGCCGATTCTGGATGACGTCTCGATGACGCCGATTTCACCGCCGCAGGAGTTACGGGAACTGCAGCAGTTTCAGGAGCGGCAACTGCAACAGGAGCTTACCTCCCCTGGCGAATAGCGGTCGCCGAGCAAGGGAGTTACTCCTTCGCGGTAGCGACTTGCGCCCCGCGGATCGAGTTGGGCGCTTCTTCCTGCTCTTCCCCTTTGTTAAAAATTCCAAACCGCGGATCGACCAGCGCCCAGCAAATTGCTCCGAACAGGTAGATCACGGCGAAGACGATCAGCACGAGATTCCAGTTGGCGGTTCGTTCGAACAAAAAGCCGACCATGATCGGGCAAACGGCCACCGCCAGATTGCCGGTCATGTTGACCGCTCCCAAAATCTGCGCCACGCGCGATCCGCTGATGTCGATCACCGCGGCGAACATCGCCGGGCCGGCCAATTGAGCGAAAAAGACGCCGACCGTCAGCAGTCCGATCGCAACGGTCGCATCTTGAGCGAACCAACTGCACAAAATCAAAATCGCACAGCCGCCGAGCGCCGCCGCTCCCACGCCGCTGCGGCTAAGCCAGAGATTGCCGGTGCGGCGCCAGATCCAGTCGGTCAACACGCCGCCAGCCAAGCCGCCTAGTAGCGCACCGAGCAGCACGACGCTTTGCATGTAGCCTGACTGCGCGATCGAGACGCCGCGCGTCTCTTGCAAGAAGGTCGGAAACCAGCTGGCGAAAAACATGTAGCCGGCGGCGCGACAAATCTGCTGGCCATGAATCAACCAAAGACCAGGATGCGTGAGCACCGCCCACCAATCGGTCGGTCCGGCGTCATCAGCGGCCGCCGCCAAAATTTGTTGGCGAGGACGATCGGCGACGATCAGTTCTCGTTCGGCCGCGTTCACCGTCGGCGCTTGTTCGGGGCGGTTACGGAAGCGGTGGTAGAAATCAATCGCCCACACAATTCCCAAAGGCGAAATCAACGCGAAGCTCCACCGCCAACCGATCACGCCGAGCAGCACGCCCATCAAGATGCTGGCGGCGATGGCGCCAACTTGCATCCCGGCCGCGAGAACCCCGCAACCGATTGATCGCTGCGACATCGGCATCCAGTAGTTGATGGTATTGGTCGACGCGGGAAAGATCCCGGCCTGCGCGACTCCCATGAAAAGTTGCGCGGCGATCAGCAACCACAGTCCTGGCGCAAGGCCGGTCGCCAGCGTTGTGATCGACCAGGCGATCGCAAAGATCGGCAGCGCGACGCGCGTCCCGTACTTGTGACTGAAGGCGCCGGTCGGAACTTGCAGAAAGGCGTAGCTCCAAAAGAAGGCCGCCATCACGTGTCCCGACTGCGTGAGCGTCAGCCCCAGGTCTTCGCGAATCTGGCTTTCGGCGATGCCGATCGAATTGCGGCAGAGATAGGCAAGCGCCGCGGCGGTCGTCAGCCAACCGACGACCTGGTAACGAATCTTGGTTGCCGGGGCGCCATGCGGCGCGCACTCGGCCGCCATCTCGCGGGTCGTTTCATCTGCAGAGGAAGGATGCGGCGACGCTTCTTGCGGTTCCGCGCTACCAACTCGATCAGCCATTTCAGCGAATCCTGAGTATTTGCAATTGACAAGCGGAGGGCTGGGAAGGGACGGCCGGGGGTTGGCCGCGTTTGGAGGTGCGTATTGATCATGGCGCATTTTGCCCCGAAATGCGAATCTTGTTTTTGAATTTTTTCGATTACCCGCACTGCAGAGGCCAATTCTGCGCTCGATGACGCCCGCTTCTCATCTCTTGATTGGCGGGAATAAGAATCTCAATTCGGCCGAAGAATTGGAGAAGTCGATGTGCGGGGGAGTTGTTATACTTGAGTAGCCCACCTGAGACTCATGCATCCCACTGCACACCCCTGAGTTCCTCACGCGTCCCACCAGAGAAGCGGAAATGATTCAAGCGAGAACCACGCCTTTGGCGATTGGTCTGATTGCGCTGTTGTGCGGCATGCCTGGCGCCGCGAGCGGCAAAGATGGCGCTGACGCCAAGTCGCAAGTCCTGACGCTCGAACAACTCAAAGCGACCGGCCCGCAGCGTTCCAGCTATCAGCACCAACACGCGCGTCCTGCCGGCGGCGAAGCTCCTCAGCCCCAGCTCGATACGTTTCGTCGCGACGTGCAGCCGATCCTGACGCAGTCGTGCATCGATTGCCACGGACCAGACACGCAGGAAGGAAACGTGCGGATCGATACGCTCGATCCCGATTTGCTGGGCGGCAAAGATACCGACTGGTGGGTAGAGATCCGCGCCGCAATCAGCAAAGGGGAAATGCCCCCGGCCGATGCTGGCGAACTGGCGGATGAAGAGCGTGCGAAAGTGGTCGATTGGCTCACCGGCGAAATTCAGAATGCGTCGACCGTGCGTCGCGCTCGCGAAGAGCATACCTCGTTCCGCCGTTTGACCCGCTACGAATTCAACTACGCCCTGCAAGACTTGTTGGGCTTGCCGTACGACTTCGCCGGCGACTTGCCGCCGGAGCCGGTATCGGAGGATGGTTTCCAGAACAGCTCCGAGATGTTGGCGATGTCGACGGTCCAGTTCGGTTACTTCCGCGATCTGAGCCGCGCCGCTTTGCAAAAGGCGATGGGGCCTCCCCAGCAACCAGCGCCAATCTATTGGGGCATTTCGTTCCACGATCGGGCCGTCAAAGAATGGGCCGGTCATGAAAAGCAGCTCAACAAGCTTCGCAAGGAGCAGAAAGACAATCCAGAGAAGTTGGAAGAGGAACTGAAGAAGTTGGCGGCGAAGTTCCATGCTCGCCCCGGCAACGCTCACTTCAAGAATCTGGAGACCGGCGAAACCGAGTCGATCGGTTGGGCTTACAACGGCGCCAAGTTCGCCTGGAAGTCGTCCGATACGCTGCCGGAGGTTCCGGCCGTGTCGCAAGATGTGGCGATCCTCCCCCGCGGCCAGAAGTTGATCGTCGAGCTGGGGGACAAGATTCCGGACGAAGGTTTGCTGCGAGTTCGCGTCCGCGCGTCGCGCACTGCGGCCGACGCGACCTACACGCCGAGTCTCCGCCTGGAGTTCGGTTGGCATTCGAGCAACAACTCGGCCGCATCGACCAAGATCAGCCAGCGCGATTTGCCGATCACCGCTTCGCCCGAAGCGCCGGAGTTCTACGAATTTGAAGTTCCGCTCAGCGAGGTTTATCCCCGCAACTCGGCTCGCGGCGAAACGAAGATGGGACAGACGCCGAGTCCTTCGGAATACGTGAAGCTGGTTAACAGCTCGGTCTCGCAGGGAGACATTCAGGTCGACTATGTCGAAGTGACCGCTCCGGTCTATCACCAGTGGCCGCCGCAGTCGCAGACCCACATCTTTGTCGACAGCGATCAAAAGAGCGACGAGCCGGCCTATGCCCGCGAAGTGCTCGAATCGTTCATGACCCGCGCCTGGCGCCGTCAGGTGACGCCGGCCGAAGTCGACCGCAAGCTCGACCTGTTCGCCAAGATTCGCCCGCAGTGCGAAGATTTTCAATTCGCGATGATCGAAGTCCTCTCGACGGTCCTCGCCTCGCCGCAGTTTCTCTACGTCGTGCAGACCGATCAGGCGAAGTCGACCGACGACTATCAGCTGGCGACTCGTTTGGCGATGTTCCTCTGGTGCAGCGTGCCCGATGAAGAGCTAATCGAACTGGCGTCGCGCGGCGAACTGCGTGACCCGAACGTGCTGGGCCAGCAGGTCGAACGGATGCTCGGCGATCCGCGGGCTCGCCGCTTTGCCGAGCAGTTCGTCTACCAATGGCTCGGCATGGACCTGCTCGAACATCTAAGCGTCGACAAAAAAGTGTACCCGCAGTTTGACGCCGAGTTGAAATCGGCGATGCAGGAAGAGCCGATCGCCTTCTTTACCGAAGTGCTCAAAGAGAACGACAGCGTCCTCGATTTCCTCCACGCCGACTATGTGCTGGTGAACGAACGCCTGGCCAAGCACTACGGCCTGAAAGGGATCGCCGGCAATGACTTCCGCAAGGTTTCGCTAGACGCCGATAGCCGCCGCGGCGGTTTGATGACGCAGGCCGGTCTGCTGGCGATGAACTCCGACGGCAAAGACTCGCACCCGCTGAAGCGCGGCATCTGGATGCTCGAAAGCCTGCTGAACGATCCTCCCCCGCCGCCGCCGGCTGCGGTTCCGGTGATCGACCTGGCCGATCCGAATATCGCCAAGATGACGCTGAAGCAGCGGATCGAGAACCATCGCAACCAGGCCGCGTGCAACTCGTGCCATGCGAAGATCGACCCGTGGGGGATCGCCTTTGAAAACTTTGACGCGGTCGGCGGTTTCCGGACCGAAGTCCAAGGGCAACCGGTCGACGCGTCGAGCTTGCTGTTCAACCAGCAGAAGCTGGAAGGAGTCGACGGGCTGAAGCGATTCCTGCTCGAAAACCGCCAAGACCAGTTCGTCCGGGCGATGGTCCACAAGCTGACCACCTACGCCCTCGGACGACCGATGACCTTTGGAGACCATGCGGAAGTTGATCAGATTACGGCCGAAGTTCGCCAGCACGGCGACGGGCTCGGCACGATGATCACCGCGATCGTCTCCAGCGAATTGTTCCAAGCGAACTAACGTTCGCCACCCCTACCCCAATCATGCAGCGAAGCGAGACACGACGTCTCACCCGAATATCGAACCAGGCCAAGTAAAACAGGCCGAGCGTTTTCGACCCCCGATCGAAGACGCGGTTCTATCCACAGAACTGAGAAGGACTACCGTGATGATTCAAAATATCGCCTCGCTCGACCGTCGTCGCTTCTTGCGCGGCGCAGGGATCGCACTCGCTTTGCCGTGGCTCGAGTCCTTCTCGTCGGCCGTCGCCGGCGCCGCCGCCCAGCCGAGCGATCGCAAACGCTTCGCCGCCTTCTATCTGCCCGACGGCGTGCCGATGCCGCTGGCCGACGACCCTTCGTACCAGGATTGGGCCTGGTTCCCACATGGGGGCGGCAAAGACTTTACGCTGACCAAATGTTTGTCGCCGCTCGAACCGCTGCGCGACGAAACGACAATCCTGTCGGGCTTCTCGCACACGTTCGCACGCAGCGTGCATGGGCACTCCAACGCCGACCAGTTTCTGACCGGCGCCAACACCGGGATGTCGGGCGAGTACAAAAACACAATCTCGCTCGACCAGCTGTTTGCTGAACACGTCGGCGAGCAAACCCGCTTTTCGTCGCTTGTCATGTCGACCGACGGCGGCACCGGAACGCCGCGTGGGGCGCAGACGATGTCGTTCAACCGGAGCGGCCGCGCCATTCCGGCCGAGAACAAGCCGAAGCGGATCTTCGACATGCTCTTCGTCAAGAATGACGCCGACGCCGCGCGTCGACTCGCCTTGTCGCAAAGCTCGCTCGACGACCTGCTGGCTGACGCCAAGTCGCTGCGATCGATGCTGTCGGAACATGATCAGGGGACGCTCGACGAGTACCTGCAATCGGTCCGCGAGACCGAGCTGAAAGTCGAAAAGGCGAAACGCTGGGCCAACATTCCGCTGCCGCAAGTGAGCGTCGATCATTTGCAGCTCGACATCACGCCGGAAGATCCGCGGAACTACCTGCAAACGATGTTCGAGCTGATCTACCTGGCGTTCAAGACCGACTCGACGCGCGTCGCCACTTACCAGCTCGGCCGTGAAAACGGCGTTGGCGCCAGCGATTACCTGGCCCGTGCGGTCGGTTTCAATCTGACCCACCAGCTGACCCACAACACGAAGAACCCGGACGGCTGGAAGAACTTCGGCATCTACTGCGCTTTTATCAGCGAAGAGTATGGCCGTTTCATCCAGAAGCTGAAATCGACGCCGGAACCGGATGGCGCCGGCAATATGCTCGACAACACGCTCTGCCTGTTCGGCTCGGCCTCGAGCGCCTTCCACTTGTCGCGGAACTATCCGCTGCTGCTGTCCGGCGGCAAGAACATGGGCTTCAAGCATGGCCAATACCTCAACTACGGCCCGAACAAGCCGCAGGGTGGCGCCTGGACCGGCGGTCGCGAACCGTGGCAAGTCGAAACGAGCCACGAAGACAAGCCGCTGTCGAATCTCTACGTCACCATGCTGCAGCGACTGGGAGTCGAAACGGAAACTTTCTCCGACAGCACCGGCACGATCGCAGAAGTCTAAAAAGCCCCAACACTAGCCCGCAGCGCAAGCAAGGGAATGCGTTTGGCTAGCTGATAAAACGAAGCAGCGGATGACGAGTCGCAAGTAATTCGTCATCCGCTTTTTTCATGTCGATTGAGCCCCTTCCCCGCTGCGACGGGCCCCTCGTTTGGGATTGACCCCCGGCGGCAAAACGAGCTATCGTGCCGCTGCGAAGCGCTGCCGCTTTGAAATGATCCTGACTGCTATGTCGAGTTTTATCTGGGGGAATAACTCTTGGGACATTCAACGCGTCGCCTTGTTTGGGTATGCATCGTTGGTCTCGTGGCGTCGTTCCAGTGCCAGAATTCGTTCGCCGAAATCGACGGCGTCAACGAAAACGCCGCCAATCCTCTGCAACTTCAGGAAGAGGTGAGTGAAGCGGAGGTCGAGGAGTTTCTCTTGATGGCCATTCAAGGCCCCCTCTTCGAAAAGCTAAATGAGGCGAAAGAGACGCACGACTTTGCGAGGCAGCTTAACTGTCTGAAATTAATGTATGTGGCGACTCGCGATCTTGCTGACAGACGGAAGGTCTTTGGGCTCGAGGAGATCGAATATTGCGCCCGCGACTTGCAAAAGGCGGTCGAATTCGCCGATAAATGGAAGGAACTTGCTATTGAAGAGGAAACGAAGCATGCCCTCGCACAGTCTCTTACCGAGCAAGGAGAGTACGATCAGGCGATTGCGCTGCTACGTCGTTGCATTGCCGTGAGCGAGGTGCTCTACGGAGATGGTTCCTTCAGAGCAGTCACGAGTCGAATTGATTTGGCGCACGCGATTCTTGGAAAAGGATGCGACCTGGAAGAAGGAATCAAGGCTGTCAGCTACGCGTCCGACGTCATGGCCAAGGCTGGCATGACCGAATTTCGGACCTACTCCGAAACGCAGGTGGAGCTGACGCGACTCTATGCCCAAAGCGAGCAGTACGAGAACGCGATCCAGGCCGGAGAGCGTTCCGTCGCCCTCGTCGTGAAAATGCAACTGGGCGAAGCGCCGATTTTCTTCGAAACGACCCGGTTGGTCGCCCATGCGGCCAATCAGAGCAAGCGACATGAGTTGGCGCTTATCTATGCGATGAAGGGAATCGCGGCGCCTGCGCCGGAAGAAACAGGCGACTACTATCGGCTCTTCATCGAAGCGGCGGATGCAAAAAGAGCGATGAATGCGCCAAACGACGCGATCCGGTTTTATGAACTGCTGATTTCCAAGGTGGAAGACGATCGCGACTGCCTAAGGTCTCAACGAATAGAGTTCTTCACCGAGTACGCGGGCTTTCTGAAATCGCTGGGAGACCAAGATCGTCTTCGTATCGTCGAGCGAAAGATTGCGAAGCTGGCGCCCTCCAGTGACGAAGAACGTAAGCCAGTTAGGGAGGCGAGCCGATACTCCAACTAAGCGTTTGCGCTGTGGCCGCCCGCATCCGCTTTTTTTGTACTCACACTCTCTCCCCACTCCGAAGGCCCCCCTGATTGAGGTTGACCCAGATCGGCAAAACGAGCTATCGTGCCGCTGCGAAGCGCTGCCGCTTCGAGACGAACGCTGCCAATCTATCCGATCTTTTCTGAGGGAAAAATCGTGACGCGCGCCACCCGATTCCTGCTTTGCGCTTGTCTAGTTGGTCTCTTGGCCTTGAGCTGCCGCCAACATGCGGAAGCCGCCGACGTCGATCTGCTGCGCAAGCAAATGGGAATGAACGAGGAGATCAAGAAAGCGGAGCAACTCGGCGATTTTGAGAAGCTGCATCGGCTGCTGCTGGAGATGCGCGATCTGACCACCTATCGCGAGCATGAGATAAAGCTCGTCGGCCTTGATGAAATCGACTTCTACGTCCAAGACGTCGAATTGGCGCTCGGCTTCACCGGAAAACAGGCGGAGCAAGGGCAAGAGGAGTTAGACCATATTCGCCAGGCCCGCGTCGCCGAAACGGTAGGAGACTTCGCCGCCGCGACGGAGAACTACCAGCGATCGCTGGAGCTTAGCGAAGAGCTGTACGGCGAGAAATCGTACAAGGGTCTTATCAGTCGCATTAGCCTGGCGAACGCGATTCGGCGCAGCGGCGAGAATGTGGAGCGGGGAATTGAGCTCGCCGGTCAGGCAAGCGATACGCTGAAAGAGTTGGGGAAGACCGACTATCACTGCTATTTGGAAGTGCAGATCGCTCTCACTCGCATGTACGTTCGCCAGAAGAACGACAAACAAGCGATCGAAACGGGCAAGTTGGCGATCGCCATGATCGAAGACCGGCAACTGCGGCAAGTCAGCACCTACGCTGAAATGACGGCCGCGGTCGCGCAGGCGCTCAATCACGAGAAGCAATTCGAAGGGGCGCTTACGTACGCGATCAAGGGACTCGCCTCGTCTCCAGCGGAAAAGGGGAAAGAAGCGGCGACTTACTATCAACTGTTGGTCGAATCGGGAAAAGCGAAGTTCGGGCTGGAGAAGCCGGAGGAGGCGGTTCGCGACTACGCGCTGCTCGTCTACAAGGCCGAGGAGAATTCCGCAATCACGAAGGAGAACCGGTTGGAGATTCTCCAAGAGTACGCGAAAATCCTCGAGAAGGCCGGCGATGCGGAACGTTTGGAAATCGCCAACCGCAAGATCGAAAGCCTTCAGCGGAAGATCAAAGGGGAGGTTGAGTTTACCGGGGAGAAGAGCCGGTATTCGAATTGAGGTCAGGCGGAGCTTCGTCGGCAAGGGAAACCTGCGTTTTGTTGGAGAGAATTCATGATGAAAGCAAGTTCGCTTGTCGTCTGCTGTGCGGTGGTTGTCAGTTCGTTAGCGTGCCGGACGGCGTTTGCGCAATCTCCATTTGGCTCCAATGCCGGCACTTCTTATCGACAGCAAGCGATTTTGAATTCTTTGGTCGAGCCGTGTTCGGAGGGAGATTTCCCGAAGCAACTCGCACTGCTAAAGGAGATGCGCGAATTAACGCGGAATCACGAAGGCGAGTGCAACGTCCTTTCCATTGCTGAAATTGACTTTATCATGCGCGACGTGGAGTTGGGGCTCAGCTTTTCGCCGGAGAAAATAGAACAGTTCAAAGCGATGATCGCCAAATCGCGGCAAGCGCAATTGACGCTTTCAACGAAGGACTACGCCTCCGCCGTCAAAGAGTGTCGCAACTGCGTCGAGATCAGCCGCGAACTTTACGGTCCTCAGGCGTGTTGTACGATCCGCACGCAGATTTCGTTGGCCAACGCCATTTCCTACAGCGGCGAAAACATTGAGGAGGGAGTCGCCGCCGTCGCCGATGCGGCGAAACGCCTGGAGGCAGCCGAAGTCACCGACTATCGCATTTACGGCGAGACGCAACTCTCATTGACGCGGCTCTACTCCCTGCAACGCGACCACGAGAAGGCGATTGTAGCGGGTGAGCGAACGTTAAAATCGTTGGTGAATTATCAAATGCAAAAAACCACGACCTATATTGCCGTCGCCACGTTGTTGGCCGACGAGTCGAATAAATTAAATCGTCATGCAGCGGCGCTTGAGTACGCCATGAAAGGGCGGGTGATGTCCCCCGCGGAAACGGGTGAAACCTCCTACTACTTTTACCAATTGTTGTTACAGACCGCCCGAGCAAATCATGGCCTGCAGAAACGGGATGAAACGATTCGAGAATACTCGCTGCTGATTTTCAAGTTGGAACAAAACAGCCGGAGCGATCCGGCCCTGCGGCTCGAATGCCTGAAAGAGTACGCGACGGTCTTGGACGGGTTTGGCGATGAAGATCGCCAAACGGAAATTCAACGTAAGATCGAACGGTTGACCCGCAGGGATGACGATCCGTTGGAGTTTACCGGGGAGAAGAGCCGGTATTCGAACTGAGCGGACGTATGGAGATGGCCGCCCGCATTCCCTTGCTTGCGCTGCGGGCTAGTGTTGGCATAAAAAAAGGCTGGTCGGTTTGACCAGCCTTTTTGTTTTCGAACTTGAACCGAACGTTAGTCCCAGTTCAGCGCCCCGGAGCTTTGGTATTCGGTAACCCGGGTTTCGAAGAAGTTCTTTTCCTTCGCCAGGTCCATCGTTTCGCTCATCCAGGGGAACGGGTTGGTCTTCGAGTCGAACTGCTTCGGCAGGCCGATACGTTCGACGCGGCGGTCGGCGACGTAGTGGACGTAGTCGCGGAACAGTTCGCGGTTCAGACCCAAGATGCCGTTCGGCAGGCAATCGCCGGCGTATTCGATTTCCAGCTCGACGGCCTGTTTGATCAGGTCGATGATCTCGGCCTGGAACTCCGGAGTCCAGAGATCCGGGTTTTCGGCCTTGATGCCGTTGATCAGGTCGATGCCGAAGTTCAGGTGAACCGTTTCATCGCGGAGGATGTACTGGAACTGTTCGCCGATGCCGGTCATCAGGTTGCGGCGGTGGAACGACAGCACCATCACGAAGCCGGTGTAGAAGAAGATCCCTTCCATGATGATGTAGTAGCCGATCAGGTTCTTGAGGAACGCTTGCAGGCCTTCGAAGGAATCGGTGCTGAAGTCCGGGCTGAGGACTTCGGCGGTCAGCTTCATCTCGAATTCGTCCTTGCGAGTGATCGCCGGGACTTCGTGGTACATGTTGAAGATTTCCCCTTCGTTCAGGCCGAGGCTTTCGACCACGTAGAGGAAAGTGTGGGTGTGAACCGCTTCTTCAAACGCTTGACGCAGCAGGTACTGACGGCATTCGGCGTTGGTGACGTGCTTGAAGATCGCCAGAACCAGGTTGTTGCCGACCAGGCTTTCGGCGGTCGAGAAGAAGCCGAGGTTCCGCATGATGACCAGGCGTTCGTCGTCGGTCAACTTATCGCTGCGCCACGTTTCGATGTCTTTGGTCATCGGCACTTCGGTCGGCATCCAGTGGTTGGCGCAACCGTTGAGGTAGTGCTCCCAAGCCCAGTGGTACTTCAGCGGCATCAACTGGTTAACGTCGACTTGCGAGCAGTTAACCAAGCGCTTTTCGCTGGCCTTCACGCGTGAGCCGTCGCCGGTTTCCAGATGGCTATCGACGCTGGGAATAGACATTAGGATCGTCTCCCTTGGGATTGATGTACGAATTAATTGCGAATCAGAAGAGTATTGGCGGCACACTAGCCCGAGGCGCGAGCCGAGGGAGAGCGTTCGGGAATCACTAATGACTAAGCCCTAATGTCTAACGCTTGGGAATTCGTTATTCGGACTTCATTAGACACTGGGGCTTAGTCATTAATCCTTTGCCTGCGGCCACTTTCCCTCGGCTTGCGCCTCGGGCTAGTATTCTGCAGCCGGGCGCGTCTTGCGGCCGGCTGCGAAATATTGATCAAGATAAGGCCTGAACTACTGGCACGACTCGCAGTCGCCGTCCAGGTTGCAGGTCTTCGGCTGTTCCGGCGGCAGTTGATCGAGAACCGCGTTCGGATCGCTGGGAGCCGCTTCGCCGCGATCGACGCGGATCTCGGCCGAAGCGCTGGCGTTCTTCATCCAGCGGGGCTGGATGCCGAAGCGGTTGACGTCGATCGTCGACTTTTCGACCTGCGTCGCACTGAGCGTACGGAGGTAGTAAGTCGTCTTCAGGCCGACGTTCCAGGCCAACATGTACATGTCGTGCAGCTTGCGGCCGCTCGGTTGAGCCATGTACAAGTTGAGCGACTGACCCATGTCGATCCACTTCTGGCGACGAGCCGCACACTCGATCAGCCATTTCGGTTCGACCTCGAAGGCGGTCAGGTAACGGAGCTTCAGATCTTCCGGAATCCGGTCGATTTCGGTCAGTTCGCCGTCGTAGTACTTGATCGCTTCGACCATGTCGCTGTCCCACAGGCCATGCGACTTCAGATCCTGGACCATGCGAAGGTTGAGCTGCGGGAATTCGCCCGACAGGTTGCTCTTCACGAACAGGTTCTTGTAGGTCGGTTCGATCGACTGCGAGACGCCGACGATGGTCGAGATCGTCGCGGTCGGAGCGATCGCCATGACGTTGCTGTTACGCATGCCGTGCTCGCGGATCGAGTCGCGAACGACTTGCCAATCCAAGGTCGAGCTACGATCGACTTCGATCGGCAGACCACGTTCCTGCTCCAGCAGTTCGAGCGAGTCGATCGGCAGGATGCCGCGATCCCACTTCGACCCTTCGTAGGTCGGGTACGAACCGCGTTCGGCCGCCAATTGCGACGAAGCGAGGATCGCGAAGTAGGAGATCGCTTCCATGCTGCGATCGGCGAAGTCGACCGCTTCCTGGCTGGCGTAGCTGACGCCGATCGCCGACAGTGCGTCTTGGAAGCCCATCAGACCCATGCCGACCGGGCGATGACGCTGGTTCGAGTTCTTCGCTTCCGGAGTCGGGTAGTAGTTGATGTCGATGACGTTATCGAGCATGCGAGCGGCGGTGGTGACCGTCTCACGCAGCTTGTCGATATCGAGATCGCCATTCTTGACGTGGGCGACCATGTTGATGCTGCCCAGGTTGCAGACCGCGATTTCGTCCTTCGACGTGTTGAGCAGAATCTCGGTGCAGAGGTTGCTGCTGTGAACGACGCCGACGTGATCCTGCGGCGAGCGGACGTTCGACGGATCTTTCCAGGTGATCCACGGGTGTCCGGTCTCGAACAAGCGGGTCAGCATCTTACGCCACAGTTCGTTGGCCGGAACGCGGCGGAACAGACGCATTTTGCCTTCGTCTGCCAAGCGTTCGTACTCTTCGTAACGAGCCTGGAAGGCCGAGCCGCACAGGTCGTGCAGGTCCGACGTTTCGTCCGGGCTGAACAGCGTCCAGTCGCCCCCTTCGCGAACCCGCTTCATGAACAGGTCCGGGATCCAGTTGGCCGTATGCATGTCATGCGTACGACGGCGATCGTCGCCGGTGTTCTTGCGGAGGTCGAGGAACTCTTCGACGTCCAAGTGCCACGATTCGAGGTACGAGCAAACGGCGCCCTTCCGCTTACCGCCCTGGTTGACGGCGATCGCGGTGTCGTTGACCACCTTCAGGAACGGGATCACGCCTTGGCTTTGACCGTTGGTTCCCTTGATGTGGGCGTTGGTGGCGCGAATGTTGGTCCAGTCGTTCCCCAGACCGCCGGCCCACTTCGACAGCATCGCGTTGTCCGACACGACCTTGAAGATATGTTCCAGGTCGTCGTCGACCGTGCTCAGGTAGCACGAGCTGAGCTGCGGGTGGAGCGTGCCCGAGTTGAACAAGGTCGGCGTGGCCGAGGTGAAGCGGAACGTCGACAGAATGTTGTAGAACTCGATCGCGCGTTCTTCCTTCTGCTCTTCGTTCCAGGCCAGACCCATCGCAACACGCATCCAGAAGTACTGGGGCGTTTCGATGCGGCGACCTTCGATGTGCAGCAGGTAACGATCGTAAATCGTCTGCAGGCCGAGATACGGGAAGGCGGCGTCACGTTCCGGGCGGAGCGCGGCGGAGATCCGCTCCAGGTCGTACTCGCGAAGTTTCGGCGAGAGACGTTCGGCGGCGATCCCGGTTTCGATATAGCTCGAGAAGTCGCGACGCGTGACGTCGGCGATGTCTTCTTTCGGGTGGAGACGCCCCAAGGCTTCGTTGTAGATCACCATCAACATCAAGCGAGCGGCGACCTTGTCGTAGTCGGGATCCCGTTCGATGCGCGAACGGGAGGCGAGAATCATCGCCCGGTAGATCTCTTGCGGCGTGATGCCGTCGTAGAGCGAGCGATAGGTCTCTTCGACCAGCTCTTCGGCCGAGCAGTTCTGCTCCAGGCCGCGAACGGCCGAGTAGATGCGGCGACGCAGACGAGTCGCGTCGAACGGCTCTTTCGTGCTGTCTTCCTGCTTGATGTGGATCCGCGGAGCGACCAGATTGCCGTCGCTATCGGCGGCGCGGAGGGCACGCAGCTTGGCATGCTCTTCACGATACAGGATGTAACGGCGAGCGACCGAGAAGTGGCCGTGCCGCATCAGCTGAATTTCGACGGCGTCCTGGATCGTTTCGACGTCGACCCCGTCGCGGCTGAACGGGCGGCTTTCGATCTGATCGATGACCGCTTCCGAAATGCTTTTGACTTGGGATTCGAGCGAGTTTTCCAACTCCTGGTCTTCCGGCAAGCCGATCTCGGCGCGGAAGGCCTTGCCGATCGCGTAATGAATGCGACCGGAGTCGAATGAAATGATGCGGCCGTCGCGTTTGCGAACTTCCAGGGTGGTGGTGACGGCGGAGGTGACAGTCGTCATGACATCTGCTCCTTCGAAGGGTTCTTCCTGAACCGGCTTGCGGCCGGATAGGGCGCGAGAATGAGATTCCATGGGTTGTGCCTCCAATGCGTATGGTTGGGTACTCGCGGCCGAACATTAAGGTTCGATCCGTGAGGGCGGTAACAGGGTCTTGCACCGCGATCAAAATAGAAGCGCGCGTATTAACGCACCGTCTTCCTTGACGCGTAGGTCCTCTAGATGAGGACTGCCAGACTCCTAATCCGCTCTCCCCCACACGAGTGGAGTTTTGCGGTCCAAATTGCTAGCGACGCCAGCGTTTTGGATGCGAGGGCAGCAATCTTTGCCCACAGGATATTGTGCCAGGGGTTCCACCAGAACACAAGATCCTGTGGCTGATAAATTTGAATATCGCCAAATCGAGGGCTTGGACAACATCAATTTCTCAGCCGGAGGCCCAATATATCGTGGTAGCACTTTGCGTCAACCACAATCTCTTCACCTTTTCCTAACACTAGACGCGCCAGTGGGTAGCGTCACGCGAGATCGTCGTAAGTTCAATCTGACGCGACGCTATCACTGACAGCATTTTTGCGAATTCCAAATCGAAACTTAACCGGCCGTGGAGGCTTCGGCGAAGGTTGGGAAGTCGGTGTAGCCTCGGGCGTCGGGACCGGCCCCATACCACATCTTGGGATCGGCCTCCGTAGCGAGCGGCCACTGGTGCGCGAAACGCTCCACCAAGTCAGGATTACTGATGTACGCTCGGCCAAAAGCCAGCAGGTCGGCATCTCCCCGCTCGACGGCCGCTTCGGCCGAAGCCTGGTCGTAGCCGGAGTTCCCCATCAGCGGACCAGAGAAGATTTCGCGAATTTCGGCGAGCGTCATCGGATCGCCCAATTTGTGGAAACCGAACGCGATTCCGTCGACCACATGCAGATAGGCCAAACCGAGCGGCGAGAGCTGCTGCATCGCGTAACTGAACTGCTCGCGGAAGTCCGTCGAGCCCATGTCGTTGTAGACCCCATTAGGCGAAAGTCGGACGCCGACGCGCGACGCATCCCAGATTTCGGTCACCGCGGCGACCACTTCGCCGAGGAAGCGATAACGATTTTCGATCGAGCCGCCATATTGGTCGGTGCGCTGGTTGGTACGCGATTGGAGAAACTGATCGATCAGATAACCGTTGGCGGCATGAATTTCGACGCCGTCAAAACCCGCTTCTTTCGCGCGCGCCGCCGCGGCCCGATAGTCGGCGACGACATCAGCGACTTCTGCAGTCTCGAGCGCACGCGGAACTTCGAACTCCTTCTTCCCCGCATTCGTCCGGATTTCGTCGGTCGAAATCTTGATCGCCGACGCCGAAACCGGCAGTTCCCCATCATGGAAACTGCTGTGGGACGAGCGCCCCATGTGCCAGAGCTGCAAGAAGATCTTTCCGCCGGCGCTATGCGCGGCGTCGACGACCTCGCGCCAACCGGCCGTTTGCTCGTCGTTGTAAATCCCCGGCGTATTGAGCCAGCCGATTCCCTGCTGCGAGATCACAGTCGCTTCGGTGATGATCAAACCGCTTGAGGCCCGCTGCGCGTAATATTCGGCCATCATCGCCGTTGGGATCCGATCGTCCCCTGCCCTGGCTCGCGTCAGGGGCGCCATGACGACGCGGTTTTTGAGCGTGAGATCACCCAGCGAATACGGCTGCAGCAAGGGGGAATGCGACATAACTTCATCCTGTGCGAGTAAGGGAAGCGTTGCGTTTCCCTCTTCGATGAAGCGACGCCAGCAGGCGTTACTGCGGCAATTACATTACTTTTGCGCTGGTTTTAACTTGGCTTCGGAGAGATCGAGCCGATAGAGGAGCTGGTTGTAGTCGTAACGGGGCGTCGGCGTTTTGGTCGCCGAGAACGTATGCGTGTACGTTCCCTCGAAATAGATCACTCGCCCGTTATCGGTCGCAAAGAACGGATGTTGCCGCGGGTTGTAATAGGTGTACTTCGGATGCGTGGCGATTTTGATCGCCCTGTTCCAGGGACCGGTCGGCGATTCGGCTTCGGCGTACCAGACTTCGCCCAAGAATGAGGGGGCATCCTGATCGCCGGCTTGCACGCCGATCATAGTCCACTTCTGCCGGTATTCATTCCACGCAATGGAACTGCCGTGCATCACGACGGGTTTATCGCTGGCGACGTCGATCAACTGGTACCGGGCAACGTCGGAAGGGATCGCGCCGCTGCGCAGCAGTTTTTGTTCATCGCGCTGTTTCGTCGGCGGCACGTCGCGTTTCCAGACGTAGTTCTTTTCGCCAGAGTCAAAGACGAGCGACTCGTAGGCGTGCGGATCGAGGATGCTCTGCTCATCGGCGGCGACGCGCGTGTGAGCAAGCGGATGGGCGAAGTAGACGCGCTTCACTCCGTCGGCATCGTCAACAACAAAGGCGTTTCCTTGCGGGCCGCGCCATTGCTCTTGCAGATCAAAGTTGGCGACCTTCTTGAAGATCCCGGCCTCGTCGTCGAACTTCATGACGCCATGTTCGACCACTTCCGAAAGCGACTTATGCCGCGTGAAGTGCGAATAGAGAGACTCCGTGCCGTCGGCATCGGTGATCGCGAACAGACCGAACAACCAGACCGGGCCGGGGCCGTCGAGCGGCGCCATGTGACGCACTTGCCCATTCTCTTGTTTTAAATATTCAAACTGAATGCCGTGATCGGGCGAAGGTTTGCCATCGACCGGCAACGGCGACGTGGCGCAGGTCGTTTGGAAATTGCCAAGCGGATAGCTGGCGATGTTCGTGTCTCCCCACAGCCAGAAAAGTTTCCCTTGGTAAGGAACGACCTGCACCGAGTCTTGCCCGGTAACGCCGCTGTTTAGGTTCTTCATTCCTTCCGGCAGCGGCAAGCCAAGCAACTGGCTATCGCGAAAGATCCCTTCGCCGGTCAGGCGGACGACGCGCTCGGCGATGTTCTGGCGGGGAAGCTTGATCGTCGCCGTAGCGCCAGGTTCGACGCGAAGACGAACGCCACGAAAACCAAAACCATCCGCATTAAATTCGTAGCCGGGGCTCGCAACATGGAAGTAAGCCTCTTGTCCCATCAAGCCAGGTTCAGCGATCGCCGCCCAGCCGTCGGAGTCGGTCCAGTACGACGCCTCGTTCGTCGTTTTCAATTCGACCAAGGGAACGCCGCGACCCGTCTGATCGACGACGCGAACGCCAAAGAAGGGCTCACGCACTTTTGGCTGCTCGTCACCGAAGGTATGCGTCGACGACAGGAGAGAAAACGCCAACATCAAAACGGCGGCGAAACGGCGGGAGCAAGGCATGAGGGAGGTCCTGCAGACGAGGAAACGAACCGCACTCAAATATAGTTCACGCGGGTATGCCCTTCAAAATGTTGGCGCCATGCTTTCACGGCGTCTTCGCCGGGTAAGCATGTCTTCAATGCGTTTTGCAAGGACGAAGACATGCTCATCCGGCGAAGACGCCGCAAGAGCATGGCACCAGTAAAGCCGGTAGAAACGGCGGTTTAGTGTTCCTGGCCCGGCAGATGGGCCTCGTCGAAGTGAACGTGCAATCGCGGGCGACGTTTGATCAGCTTGGCGAGCCCCGGTTCGGTGAACTTCGTTTGGTCGACGTAAAAAGACTCAAGCGAATTGATTTCGGCGATGTCGTCGAGCGACTTGTCGGTCAGCGGCGTTTGCAGGATGTGCAAAAAGCGGAGCGACTGATTGTCCTTAAATGGAGCGAAGCACGCGTCTGTTAGTTGAGGGCTGCCGATTCGCAGTTGCGCCAGGTCGGGAAGCTTCGCCAACTCGGCCAGGCCGACGTCGCTGATTTGCGCTTGCGGTAGGTTGACGAATTGTAGTTCGGGCAGCGCCGCCAAGATCGCTGCGGCCTGGTCATCGACCGGCGTCTGATCGAGTCGAATCCGGGTCAGCTTCGTTGCGCGCGAGAGCAATTCTAATTCGGCTGGCGAGACGACGCGCTCGGTCACTTCGATTGAGTCGCTCTTACCGCTGACGACCTGAAGCAGCTGCTCGCGAAACGACAACTCGGCCGGCTCCTCTTCCGGCGTGGTCGAAGTCGCGCATCCCACTACAAAGAGAAGAGCGCCAAGCAGACAGACATAACGTACTGACAATGAAACTATCCGCATCGTGGGCACCGCATTCGATAACGGGTCATGCCGCCGCCGCGGCTCGTGGAGAGGGACATGATCTCGCCACACTTCGGACAGTAGTCGGGCGTCGCGTGATCATCGGCGCTGTCGAGCTTTTCGCGACAGCGGACGCACGTGTCGGCGTCGGGAAAGACCTCAAGTCGTTCCAGCGGAATCGGTTGACGACACATCTTGCAGACGCGGCGCTGATCCCAGTCTTCCTCGTCTTCGCGCGGGATGTCGACCTTCAGGCCGATCCGCTCGCAATCGCCGCACGACATTTTTCCTGCACTGCGGCGGAAGAGTTCGACGACCAAATTAGGGTCCGGAGCCTCTTCGCGACGAAACATGCCGAGCGTCGTCAGCCGCTGGACCATCTCCAGATGGTTGCAGATCCGATGCCAATGGCAGTCTGGGCAAGAGATTTCGAGGCGTTCCATGGTCAATTTTGCAGTTTCGCGGCCCGGGGGCGGCAAGATTCCGGTTTGGCTGGCGAATCACCAGCGCAACACCGCTACCAGCCTACGACCGCCTTAGGTGGGGAAATACGGATTATAACAGCCGGGCAAATCGGCCATAATCTGGGAAGCCTGATTTCTCGCGTCAGGAGGAAAGTGGAGCGATGATTGATTCGGCGACGCCGACCCGAAACGAGAAAGTGGCGCTGATCCACGGATTCGCGTCAACCAGCTTGTTATTGAAGCGACTGGAACGCCAGATTCGGGCGGCCGGATTCGCAACGCAGCGCTATGGATATTTCAGCCTGATCGGCGATATCGAAGCGTACGCACGTCGTTTTTCGGAGACGTTGCGCAAGATCGACGAAGAGGCGGACGTCGAACGTTTGCACATCGTCGCGCATAGCCTGGGCGGACTTGTGACCCGCCGAGCGCTGCAGCTTTATCGCCCGGCCCATTTGGGCCGAGTCGTCTTTCTCGCGAGCCCGCATCATGGTCTGTATGCGGGACGATTTTGGGGAGGTCTGCTCAACCTGGTGCAATGCCGCGCGGTAGCGCAGATGTCGGACGTGCCCGACAGCTATGTGAACCAGCTGGCGCCTCCCGATTTTGAATTCGCGGCGATCGCCGCGACGTACGATCACCTGGTCCCTGAACATTCGGCGCATCTCGAAGGTTGCGTCGACTACCGCATCTACCCGACGATGCACACGGCGTTGCTTTTGCGGCGCGACGTCGCTCAAGACATTTGCAACTACCTTGCCCAGGGACGTTTTCTCGACGCTACTCTTACGAAAGAGGCCATATGAACGAAAGCCAACGTGAGCTATGGCGGAAGATCGAGAGTTTTTCGATCGACGAAGGGGACGAGCAACTGACCTTCGCGCGGCGTTTGGCCCGCGAGAACGGTTGGCAGCTTCCCTTCGCAGAGAGAGTCATTGAGGAGTACAAGCGATTTTTGTTTCTCGCCAAAGCGGCGGGACATCCGGTGACGCCGTCGGAGCAAGTTGATCAGGCCTGGCACTTGCACCTGGTCTATACGCGATCCTATTGGGATCGACTCTGTCGCGAGGTTTTGGAGAAGCCGCTGCATCATGGTCCGACCAAAGGAGGCTCGGCCGAAGCGGATAAGTTTGTCGATTGGTACGAGCGGACGAAACAAAGCTACGCCGAACTGTTCGGCGAAGCGCCGCCGGAAGATATCTGGCCCTCGTCCGCTATTCGTTTCGACCCGTCGGTCCGCATGCAGATGGTCGACGTCGGCTCGAACTGGGTGATCCCGAAGTTTTCGAGCCGTTACCAAACGCTCGTCGGCGGCGCCATGCCTTTGATGCTGGGCGCCGGGATGTACACGGGACTGTTGGCCGACGGCGATATGCCGATGGCCATTCGCGTCTTCCTGGTCATCGTGGTGTTGCTGGTGATCTTCTCGCTGCTGGTCAAGCTCTTTGGCTGGGGCAAAGGGAACAGCGGCTGCGGCAGCAGTTGCGGCGGCGGATCGGGCTGTGGCGGAGGTTGGTTCTTCTGGGGAGACAGCGGGTGCAGTAGCGATAGCGGCTGCAGCAGCGACTCTGGATGCGGCAGTAGTTGCGGCGGCGGATGTGGAGGAGGCTGCGGCGGCGGGGACTGATTTCCCCAGATAATGCGCGTCTATTCGCGCCAATTTGCTCCTCATTCGCACGCGGGGCGAAAATTCGGGTTTGCGTATAGTCAGCCGCGTGCTGTGGGGCTATTTTCAGAGAGTGCAAAGCACCAACTCCTTTCCCGCTCCAATTGTCTCTCTCCCGTCAAGGACCCGCCTAATGAAACGTATCCTGCCGCTGCTCGTTCTCACCCTTCTGGGCGCCGTCGCCAACGTGTCGACGCTTCGCGCTGAAGAAGAAGGTTTCACTCCGCTGTTCAACGGCAAAGATCTGGATGGCTGGATCGGCGCGGTCAACGGCTACTTTGTGGAAGATGGCGCGATCGTTTGCAATCCCAAGAAGGGCGGCAACCTGTACTACGGCAAGGAATTCGACAACTTCGATCTGAAGTTTGAATTCAAGCTCGAACCGGGCGCCAACAACGGTCTGGCGATTCGCTCGCCGGTCGAAGGGAACTCGGCCTACAACGGCATCGAACTGCAAGTTCTCGACACCGAAGACGAACGATACAAGGGCATCAAACCGTACCAGGCCCACGGCTCGGTCTACGGCGTCGTCCCGGCCAAGCGTGGTTTCCTGAAGCCGGTCGGCGAATGGAACACCCAGGAAGTGATCGCTGACGGCTATCACATCAAAGTGATCCTGAACGGCGAAACGATTGTCGACGCCAACATCGAAGAAGCGTCGAAGGACGGTACGCTGGACGGCCAGAAGCACCCGGGCCTGCTCAATAAGAAAGGTCACATCGGCTTCCTGGGTCACGGCACCAAGGTCGAATTCCGCAACATCCGGATCAAGTCGCTTGACAAATAAGTGCTAGCGGGAAGCTGTTAATTTCGGCGATATGCGTATTTTGCGTGTCGCACGGCAATTCCGGTAAATCCACAGCAGCCGCTCGGTCGATTGCATAGATATCGCAGTCGACCGCAGCGGTTTTTCCTTTTCTTGGCGTCGATCTGACGGCTGGAAATTGATAGCAAATCGCCCTGTCAACGCTCTGCTGCGATCAGTATGATCTGACGGCTTCTTGGAACACGGGCCGCAGTTCTCAAGGATTGAGACCTGTACGCACAACGGAATGATGCGAAACATACGGTTACTTCTGGCGCTGGTCCTCATTGCGACTTCGTTCGTGATGACGAAGCCAGCTTGCGCCGATGGCCCAGCCGATTTGTACGCCGTCGCGGCGAGCCAATATGCTCGCAAAGATTGGGAGGCGGCGATCGTCGCTTTCGATCGTTTTATCGACGACTACCCCAATCACTCGCTGGCCGGCCCGATTTACTTCTATCGCGGCGAAGCGCTGATTCAGCTCGAAGATTTCGACGCCGCTCGCAAGTCGTATGAACAGTTTCTCCAGCGCGTCCAGACCCACGCGAGTCGCCCCCAGGCGGAGTTCCGCATTGCCGAATGCTACTACCTGACCGGCGATCTGGAACATGCGAAAGCCGACTTCGACACCTTCGTCGCGTCGCGTAAAGAAGATCGACTCTATGCCCACGCCCTTCCCTACTTAGGCGAGATCGCGCTGGCCAACGAGAAATACGACAACGCCGAACAACTCTTCCGCGAAGCGAAAACGATCGCTCCCAACGCGGCGATGCAGGGAGAAGCGGAATTAGGTCTGGCTCGCACGCTGCGAGAAAGTGGACAACTGACCGCTGCTCGCCAGGCGTATCGCAACGCCTTGAAACAAGAGATTACCGAGAAGCAGGACGCCAAGTTTGAACTAGGCGTCGTGGAATATCGACTGGGCAATCACCGCGTCGCGGTTGATCTGCTGAATGAAGTAGCGAACGCCGGCGAGCGCAACAGTGCGGTCGCCAAGCTCTGGATCGCCAAGGCCTACTACGAAGTCCGCGATTGGCCCCAGGCCGAACAGCGCCTGCAAGATTTGGCCAAAGACGAATCGCTGAAGCAGTATCGCGACGAGATCGACTACCTGACCGCTCGCATTCGCCTGGAACAAGGGGGAACGAGCGAAGGTCTGACGCTGCTCGAACAGCTGCTGGTCGACTACCCCGCGTCCCCCTGGTGCGACGAATCGCTTTACTATCTGGCCGAAGCGGCGATCGTGACCGGCGACGTCGATAAGGCTTCGGTCGCCGCCGAGCGATTGATCCTCGAATATCCAAACCGCGAAGCGACGCCGAAAGCGGTTCGCCTGGTCGCCGGCAAGCGACTCGAAAAAGAACAATACGCGGCGGCTCTGCAGTTGCTCGATTCGCTCGGCAGCGACGACGTTTCGCCCGAGATGAAAAAGACGGCCGCCGCGTGGCGGTTTGAATTGCCCTACCTGCGCGGGATCGCCCAGTTGGGCGCCGGAAACGCGAGCCAAGCGGCCCAGCTGCTGACCGCAGCGATCAAAGCGACCGACGATCCGCAGCAACAAGGCTCGGCTTACTACGCCTTGGGCCTGGCCGCCGATCGCAGCGGCGAAGACGCCGACGCCGCTCGCAACTTTGCGAAATACCTGGAAGTTTGCCCCAGCGGTGACGAAGCCCCTGCTTCTCGTCTGCTGCTTGCCGCCGCCCTGGCTCGTATCGGACAACTGGACGACGCCAAAGCGACCTACGCTCTGGTCGATCGTACGAAATGCGATCCGCGGCTTTACCTGCTGACGACGCGCCGCCTGGCCGAAACCGCCATGAAGGCCGGCGACAAGCAATGGGCCGGCGAGCTGTTCGAGAAGTTGGCCGAAGAGGGTAACCCGGAAGAGTTCATCAAGTCGGGCGTCGCGGGACTCAGCTGGGTTCAGCTGGACGCCGTCGATAACGAAACCTCCACCGCCGCGATTCAGCAGCTGATCGAAAAGGATCCGACCAGCACGTTCATCCCGTCGGTTCTGTCGGGTCGGGCCAAGGTGCTCCTCGATCGCAATCAGGCGGCCGAAGCGCTTGCCATTTACCAACAGATTTATCGCGACTATCCCGAATCAGATCAGGCGCCGGGCGCGATGCTGACCGCCGCCCAGATCTTGAACGATCGAAAGGAATTTGGTCGCGCCGCGGAACTCTTCCGCGCGTTGATTCAAGCTCCCAGCCAAGAGATGCAGCTGGATGACCTCCACTATCGTCTCGGTTGGGCGCTGGTCGACCAAGGGAAACCGGAAGCGGCCGCCGACCAGTGGCGGATGATCTGCGAAAACTATCCGCAGAGCGAACTTTGGAGCGACGCCGCGTATCGTCGTGCCGAGAGCTTGCTGACTGACGGCCAGGCTGACGAAGCGACCAAGGTTCTGCAGCAGATTGTCGCCAAGGGTGACGCCAACGTTGCGCCGCATGCGACGTATCTGCTCGGTCAGATCGCCGTCGGCGCCGCCGATTGGGAAACCGCCGCCGCGCAGATGGCGAAGCTCGAAACGCCCAGCTCTGACGAACAACTCCGCATGATGGCCAGCTTCTGGCATGCCGAAGCCCTCTTCCATCAGCAGAAGTTCTCGGACGCATCGAAACTGTTCAATGACGTCGACTCGCTCGCTCGCGGACGGGAGCTCCCTTGGAGCAGCACTGTCGCTTTGCGTCGCGCTCAACTCGCGGCTCACCTGGGGAGCTGGGAAGAATCGCTCCGCCTGGCGGAACTCGCGGTCGTCAGCTTCCCCGACTTTGAGCAACGCTACGAACTCGATTATCTCCGCGGTCGCTGCCTGGCTCGTCAGGCTCGGTTCGCGGAAGCTCGCGACGCCTATCAGTTGGTGATCGACTCGCGTCTCGGCGGCGCTACCGAAACGGCCGCGATGGCGCAGTGGATGGTCGGCGAGACCTACTTCCATCAAAAGAACTACCAGGCGGCGATCCAGGCTTATTCGCGGGTCGCGGCGCTGTACAACTTCCCCCGCTGGAAAGCAGGCTCGCTGCTGCAGATCGGGAAGTGCTACGAAATCTCGCGCCAGTGGGATAAGGCGCAGAAGTATTACGACGAAGTCGCGGCCAACTATCCCGAATCGTTTTTCGCCGGCGAAGCTCAGCAACGTCTGAATGTCGTCAAACAACGGCGGGAAACGGCCGACGTCAATACGACGGAGCGACGTTAAACGCCAACAACCACTTTAAATAATCGCCGGCATCGCCCCACGCCGGCTTAGGAAGATCGGGAGTTTACTGAAATGGATGTCAGTCAGCTACGAACCGCCGGACGAGGACTCCGCCAATTGGCGATCATCGCGGCGTTTGGGGGCATGATTCTCGCGGCGCCGGCGTTCGCGCAAGAAGGCGCTGACGCGCTGGCCGCAGCGGCCGAGTCGCCGATTCCGACCAAGAATATGCTGCAAGCCATTCGCGACGGCGGCTTGCTGATGTATCCCATCGTCCTCTGCTCGTTTTTGCTGCTGGTCTTCGTCTTTGAACGAGCGATCAGCCTGCGAGCCGGCCGCGTCATTCCGCGCCCGTTCGTGAAGCGGTTTCTCGAACAGCTCCGCGAAGGTCAAATCGATCAGGACGAAGCGCTCGCCCTGTGCGAAGAGAACCGGAGCCCGGTCGCCGAGGTCTTCTCGGCCGCGGTAAAGAAGTGGGGACGCTCGTCGGTCGAAGTCGAACAAGCGATCATCGACAGCGGCGAACGAGTCACCAACGGACTGCGTCGCTATCTCCGTCTGTTCAACGGCATCTCGACGATTAGCCCGCTGCTGGGGTTGCTCGGTACGGTGCTCGGCATGATTCAAGCGTTCAATGCGATCGCCACGGCCGATGCGATGGGCCGACCTGAATTGCTGGCCGCCGGCATTAGCCAGGCGCTGCTGACCACGGCCGCCGGTTTGACGGTGGCGCTGCCGGCCCTGATTGCGTATCTCTTCTTCGTCGGCCGAGTCGATCGGCTGGTGATGGAGATCGACTCGCTGGGCCAGGAAGTGGTCAACGCGATCGCGTCGGATGGTTGGAAAGAACGTCGCGGCGGCGCCAAGAAGTCGTCCCGTCGAGCCGCGTAACCGCTAGGGCGAACGGAATCGCTCGCACAAAGGAGCCAGGAAGGTGCCTCTTAAAACGCACATCGACGAGACGCCGACGCTCAACTTGACGCCGATGATCGACATCGTCTTCTTGTTGATCATCTTCTTCATGGTCGGTACGAAATTCACCGAGCTCGAACGGAAGATCGGGCTCGAAGTTCCCGCCGTCAACGACGTCGGCGCGCTGACCGCCGCGCCTGAGCGGAAGGTGGTCAACATTTATCGCGACGGGCGGATCATGCTCGATCGCCAGGAATTGGACATCGAACAGCTGCAAATGGCGCTCTCCGCCGCTCGCGGCGAATATGAGGATCTGGGCGTGCTGGTTCGCGGCGACGCCGAAATCCCGTTTCAAAACGTCGCCTCGGTGTTGAACGCTTGCCGCAGCGCAGGAATCAACGAGATGGGCATCTCCGTTCGTTTGGCGCAACGAGAAACGAATACGAGATAGTTCCATGGGCGCTTTGCTGGCCGACGCCAATTCGACCTGGCTCTCTTCCCACGTGATCTGGAACGTCATGTGGGTCGGGCTCGCCGTTTTGACGATCTCACTGCTCGTCTTGATGCAGACCCGCTGGGGCCAGGCCAAACCGCTCTCGAAGTGCGTCGTTCTGTCGATCTTCGCTCACTTGCTGTTGATCGCCTACGCCCACATGACGCAGCTCTTTTCGCCGGGGCCGGCTCGCACGCCGGCGCCGCTGAGCTTCAAACTCTCAAACGTCGCTTTTGAAGAAAAAACCGACCGCCAGTCGCCAGAGCAAGCGCAAGCCAAGCCGTGGGATGTGACCAACGTCGCCCAACTGCCGTCGCCGCAAGCGGCGCCGTTGGCCCGACCTGACAGTCAACCGGCCGTCGCCGCCGACGCGCCGCAAGATTGGCCGCTGGAAGATGCGCCGCTAAGCGAAGCGATCGCGCCGCCGGTCGAAATGGCCGAGCCGACCGAGCTTGTCGAAAACCATACGGCCCCGGTCGAACCGTCGATCGCGCCGCGCGGCTCGATGATTGCCGCCGCCGAAATTGCTGCGGTCGCCGCCGCGCCAGTCGCTGCCGAAGCGGCTGCTGAGGTTATCGACGCGATGGGCAACACGCCGATGGCGCCTACCTTGGCTCGTCGCGATTCGACCGGACCGACCGTGCCCGAAGCGACCCCGCCGCAGATCGAACCGAGCCAGGACGATCGTCACATGGACGATCAGATCCATCAGCTGGCCGAGATGGCCGCCACCGCGGCGCCGGCCGATGCGATTCAAAGCGAAATCGATCAGCTGCGCGCCGCCGACAATCGTTTTGACGGACCGACCGCCACGTCGCCGGAAGGTTCGGACGGCACGCCGGCTCAACTGGCGTCGGCTCGCGCTTCGGGCGATCAGAAGAAACTGGCCCAGCTCGATCAGCTGGGAGTTCCGGTCCCGGCGACCAGTCGCCGCACGTTGGCCGCTTCGCCCCTTCCGTTGGCAATGCAGGCCCGCGTCGCCGACAACCAAAAAGACATCATCCAAGCCCAGGGTGGCGACCCGCGGATTGAAGCGTCGATTGACGCCGCGCTGGTTTGGCTAGCCGCGAATCAAGAAGATGACGGTCGCTGGGACGCCAGTCGTCACTCGGCCGGCAACGAACAGAAAGTCCTGGGACATGATCGTTACGGCGCTGGCGCCGACGCCGATACCGGCGTGACCGGCCTGGCGGTGCTCGCCTTCATGGCTCGCGGTCATACGCACCTGGAAGGGAAACACCGGACCAACGTGCAGCACGGGCTCGAGTTCATCATCTCGCACCAGCACGATACCGGATCGCTGGCCGGCGACGCTCGCCTGTTTGCCCAGATGTACTGCCACGGGATCGCGATGCTCGCCCTGAGCGAAGCGTACGCAATGACTCGCGACGATCGGATTCGCCCTGCCCTGGAAGCGGCGCTGAACTACTCGTTCCAGTCGCAGCATCAAACCTCGGGCGGTTGGCGCTATCAGCCGGGCGACCTCGGAGATACCAGCCAGTTCGGTTGGCAGGTTTTGGCGCTCCACAGCGCCCAACTGTCGGGGATTGAAACTCCCGAGCGAACCCGCGAATTGATGACTCGCTTTTTGCGCAGCGTCTCCTCCGGCGACCACAACGGTTTGGCCAGTTATCGTCCCGGCGAACGGACCACCCCGGTAATGACCGCCGAGGCCCTCGTCTGCCGCGTCTTTATGGATGCGGAGAACAGCAAGGAGACGGTCGAGGAAGCGGCCAACTACCTGGCTCGGTTTGAGCCAGGCCCCGGCCGGCCGAACCTTTACTTCTGGTACTACGGCACCATCGGGATGCACCAGCTGCAGGGAGAACGGTGGCATGCCTGGAGCGCGTCGCTGCAGCGTCAGCTGCTGACCAGCCAACGAGCCGGCGGCCTGGAAGCGGGGAGCTGGGATCCAGACACCGTCTGGGGCTGCTACGGGGGGCGAGTCTATTCGACCGCGATGGCGACGTTGTCCCTGGAAGTCTATTTTCGCTATCTTCCCATCTATTATGACCTTCAGAACCGCCCTGCTCCGGTCGCCCAGGCGCCGCTGCAGGTCCCGGCCGGAGGGGTCCGAATCTCGTCAAAACCGGAAAATCTGGCCCCGCGCTAGGATACCCGCACTCCTCTGCTAGTAATTGTTCCCTTTACAGTTAGGGGAGGACGAGTAAAATTGACCGTTGGATGCGGCAAGGCGCCGCACCCTTCGCGCATTTGGTTTGCGCAAAGGACCGCACGAGTATTGGTTCTGGTAGGGCCCGCTAGAGGCGCTTACCCGCTTTCGCCTACTTGGTTGCGTGTTCTATCTCCGTCTTCGTTTGACAACGAGGTAAGAACATGGGTTTAGGCTGGCAAGAACTTCTGATTGTGTTGTTCATCGTTCTTCTGTTGTTTGGATCTACCAAACTTCCCCAATTGATGCGCAGCCTGGGACAAGGCGTGGGCGAATTCAAGTCGGGGATGAAGGATAAGCCCGTTCACGATGAGGACGAAGAGGAAGCGAAAAAGGCGTAACTCGCCCGATCGCGTCACTTTTTCTCCATTCGCGTATTGAACGAAGGTACTGTCCTGATGTTGACTCTACCCGTCGTTTCCATGCCGGTAATCTTCGGATTTCTGGGCGGCTTGGGAATGCAAGAGATGATGATCGTCGCCGTGCTGGCGGTGCTCCTGTTCGGCAAGAATCTGCCGTCGGTCGCCCGTTCGCTGGGGCGCAGCTACGCCGACTTCAAGAAAGGGCTTAGCGACATCCAGTCGGAGTTCCATAGCGCCACCAAAGAAGTCGAGGACACGGTCAACGACCGCGGCTATTCCTCGAAATCGGTCAGCTCTTCGAACTACGACGACTATGACGACTACGCCGAAGCGACTGCACCGAAGTTCGAGCCCCCGCCGGCCGAACCGCAGAAGCTGGAAAACGGCTAACCGATTTTGTCCCCCCCGCCCCAGATATCCGCTAGTCGGCGCCGGGGAAAACCGATAAACTGACGAACCTGACGAGGTCAATTTCGCCGAACAAGCGAACCCGGACCTCCTCAGGTTCGTCCCTTTTAGCGACGAGCCAGGTTGGGATCAAACTCCCACCCAAACACGGGCGATTAGCTCAGCTGGTTAGAGCGCCGTCTTCACACGGCGGAGGTCGTTGGTTCGAGTCCAATATCGCCCATCAGTTGATTTTGATTCGTCAAGTCAACGAACGACGTAGGTAGACAAGGCGAGACATTCTCGGGACTTTTGCGTTTCGGACGCAGTTCAAGTCCCTTGGATGGCTCGCCTTGTCTCGTTACGTCGAATGATGTCTGCGCCGCTTTTTGCGCCGCGCTTGATTGCTGAATCGCGTTGGCGAAATCGGTCTCGCGAATCTGCATGTAGTGCTTCTGGGCGACCTCTTCGGCGGGGTGGCACTGACGGACGTTCTCCTCTTGGGTGCCACTGTCGTCTGCGACAGTGCTCTTCGGCCCGATGAGCTCGTAGGTTCGCCGCCTTTAAGAGTCCAGACGAATACTGCCAAGCCATTCTATTGACTTTCGACAGACGATGCAATACCTTGCAAGGCATGAACGGCGAAGCGTCGCACCGTAAACGGGTAAAGCATTTTCATGTTCCTGGTCACTTCCATGAACTGACGTTTTCCTGTTACCGTCGTCGTCCACTGTTGACCAACGACGCGTGGCGGACAATCTTCGCTCGTGCGATCGATGACGCGTGTCTGACCGAGCATTGTCCACTGGTTGCGATGGTCTTCATGCCGGAGCATGTTCATCTCTTGGTCTTGCCGACGACGCACGATGCGAACATTAGTCGATTGCTGCAACGAATGAAGCGTTCTTCCTCGGCGAAAATAAAGGCGATGCTTGTTGAAGCTCGGTCGCAACTCTTGGATGAGTTGACGATCCAGACCCGACCAGGCCAACATTGCTTTCGCTTCTGGCAAGAAGGCTCCGGTTACGATCGTAATTTGTACGACCGGGGGGCCGTAGAAGCGGCGATCGAGTACATTCACGAGAACCCCGTCCGAAGAGGACTTTGCCGCCGAGCGGTCGATTGGAAATGGTCAAGCATGCGATTCCATGAATCGGGAGTCGTCGAAACGCATTTGCCAAGACTTAATCGAATTCCGTCCGAGTTCTGGGATGTTGGAGGCTTGCAAACGCCCCATTCCGAATGAAGACACTGTCGCAGACGACAGTGGCACCCGAAGAATAAGATTGGCAAACAGTGCCACCCCGCCGAAGGCCAGATTAAGAGGGATCTGAACTACGAACTCAATGCTAAACATATCGTTTCCACTTTGCGGACGACTCCGAAAGAGGACATTGCTTGGTTCACATTTATGGAAAATGAACGAGCATTAGACAAAGATCGCTATTCAGCCTTCTGGTTCAACTGCGTAAATTACACGAATCATGAATTTGCTGACGCTGCCAAAAAATTTGGGTTCGGTCCTCCTCTAAAACACGAGAACAAAAAAGATGATTCGCAATAGATCCGCTGGACTGATCGCCATCTTTTTCGTCACCTCCGCCTGCGTGGGATGTCGAACGATCGTGGGGACATTTGTCGATTTAGCGCCGCCCGGATCTCAGACCTATGGAGCACTTCGCGTCACGAGTCTTCGAATTCGCGATTACTGGAGCCTGCACGGCAAAGTTCCGACCGATCCCGGCGAAATGCCGGAGTTACCAAATCGCGATTGCAAAATGATCGATGACTGGGGGCGGCCGCTACATTGGCAATCGGATGGAGAATCGGTCGTGCGCGTTTGGAGCCTAGGACGTGACGACAAGATTGGCGGAGATGGAGAGGACGAGGATTGGGAGTTTACTTTTGATGGCAAGCTGGCTCATCTAGAAGAGGTTACCAAGATTAAAACGGGCGAATTTGTCCCCTAGCAGCCTGTTGATTTTCCCGGCGGGGTGGCACTGACGGACGTTCTCCTCTTGGGTGCCACTGTCGTCTGCGACAGTGCTCTTCATGCCGGACGATTGTAGTGGGTTCGCATCTCGATGGTGTTGCCAATTCGCTTCGCTTCGAACGTATAATACTTCGTCGAAGTTTATCGGCGAAACGCCCCTTTCCGAATGAAGACACCGTCGCAGACGACAACGCCACCCGAAGAAAGCGATTGGCTAACAGTGCCACCCCGCCGAGATCGAACATTGTTGGTCGCGATCCGGCAAGGGAAAACTCAAGCGGAAATTGCGAATGAGCTAGGTCTGCAAGGCCATGCATCGATCTCTCGTCGAATGCAACAGATCAAGTCGAAAGTGCGTAAGCTACTTCTCTAGTCCCGTGACTGGAATTGATTCTACGAACGCATAAACTTGTTCCTGTGGTCCAGGAGCAAGTCGCACTCGAACCCCTGCGTACGCAACAAAGCACAAAAACGCCGCCGGCACCAAGTTGGGCGGGGTTTTTCATTCGCACCGAAACGCGTAATCGCCAATTGTGATCACTGCCATTCCTAGCGAATGTGGACGACGGTAGGCTCGTCTGGAAACCGTACAACATGGTCGTCCCTCTGTACGATTTTGGTTATTCGAGTCGCTGAAGCGTGTGGTTACGGCCCTGGACGCTTCCTCCATTCAATCCAAGTCCAAGCCAACGCGCGTTCGAAGATCGTAATCCAGAGCGTCCCCACGTCGATCGGTTCTAGTCGATAGACGGTGCACCACGGGACCGAATTCGGCATGCGGGGAACAGCGAGATCCGCTGATCGGTAGCCCGGTCGATCGCCGAGTCTCAGATAGTCGCTCTCGAGCCGTTTCCAGACCTGACGGGCGTCCTCTTCGTTGTCGATCACGCCTAGCGCCGCGACGGGGTATATGTTCTTGTTCTCACGACGGGCGATTGTGGCGAAGAGGCCGAACTTCGGCAGACTCACGTCCACAGAATATCCAGGCATGATTGGAATTGGACGCCAGCCGTCGTCGGACATAAAGCTCCAAAGCTCATCGATTGCTTCGTCGCCGATCTCAACTCGCGGGCAGAATTCCTTGTGCCCCGTGTTCATCGTGTAATAGTTCATTTTTCCTGTTCCATTCGCCGTTGGATCGAATTTCGTCGCGAGCGGTTTTACTCATTTTCCTCTCGACCGCAAGGGTTTCGTCAAAATTGGCAAACATTCTCAGCTAGACGGCCGGATTGCACGGTTGGCCTGTCTGATCTTCGGGCCGCCACATCGTTGACCGGGCGCCCTCCGTCCGGCAGAATGCAGGCAGTTGATCGCGATCTTTCTCTCCCTCCCTCCCGCGGAACCCTTCCTATGCCGCTCATTCGCTTGTTGGCACTGCTCGCCCTCGCTGTTGTGCTCTCTGCCGCAAACGTCGCCTCCGCCGAGAAGTTGGCCGATTGGCCGAAATGGCGGGGACCCAACGATACGGGGAGTTCGCCGCTGGTCGATTTGCCGACCGAGTGGGACGCTGAGAAGGTGCTGTGGAAAACGGAGTTCTCCGGGAAAGGATGTTCGACTCCGATCGTTTGGCATGACGCGATTTACGTCACCGCTCCGATCGACGGCAAAGACGCGCTGATCGCTCTGGACGCCGACGGCAAGCCGTTATGGAACGTTCAGTTCGGTGGCGAAAACCCCGGCAAGCATCGCAACGGCTCGGGTTGTAACGCTTCGCCCACCACGGACGGCAAGCATGTTTTCGTCTACTTCAAAAGCGGCACGCTGGCGGCGGTCGATTTGCAAGGCAAGACCGCCTGGGAAACCAATTTGGTCGAACGTTACGGACCCGACACGCTGTTTTGGGATCACGGGACGTCGCCGGTGCTGACGCAAGATTTTGTGGTCATGGCCCGGATGCACCAAGGGGAATCGTGGCTGGCGGCGTTTGACAAAGCGACCGGCGAATTGGCCTGGAAAGTTGCCCGCAACTACGAAACCCCAGTGGAATGCGATCACGGCTATTCCACGCCGGTCGTGATTGAATTTCAAGGCGAAGAGTCGCTGCTTACCTGGGGCGGCGAACACCTCACGATCCATAACGCCAAAACGGGAAAACTGGTCTGGAGTTGCGGCGGCTTCAACCCCGATGGGAACAAGCTGTGGCCGACGATCGCCACGCCGGTCGTGGTGGGGGATGTCGCGGTGATCGCTTATGGTCGCAACGATCGCGGGATTCCTCGGCTGCATGGCGTGCGTCTGCAAGGAGAGGGAGACGTCACCGAAACCAATCGTTTGTGGGATCGAGACGACATCGGCACGTTTGTTCCTTCGCCGATCGTTTATCAAGACAAGATCTATCTGGTGGGGGACAAAGGGAAAGTCACGTGCTTCGACCCGGCAACCGGCAAAACCATTTGGGAAGGCGCCTTTCCCAAACATCGGACCAACTACTATGGATCGCCGCTGATCGCCGGCGGCATCCTTTACGCCCCGCGGGAAGACGGCGTCGTCTTGGTCGCTGACATTCGCGACGGCTTCAAGCTGCTGGACGAAAACGACATGGGCGAATCGGTGATCGCCTCGCCGGTGCCCGGTCCGGGTCGTCTGCTCATCCGCGGCACGTCAACTCTGTTCTGCGTGGGGAAATAGCAGCTCCTCCCCTTCTACGCCTCTTCGATCAGCCGGCGCCGCTCGTCGGCGAGCTGGTCGAGTTTGGCTTCGGTTTCCGCGTGCCGATGGCGGCATTTATAGATTGCCGACGAAACCTGCCGGATGGCGGTTCCGCAGGCGCTCGAAGCGTTTTGAATTTTTGACTGCACGACCCAGTCGACGATCAAGCCGTCGAAAAAATAGTCGGCGAAGGTCAGGAAGCTGCCGAAGTCGCTGAGCGAAACCTGGAGTCGTTCGTCGGCGTCGGCGAGTTCTTTTTGGAAGTGTCGCAGGTGTCGTTGGGCGACTTGGGCTTGCCGTCGGGCCGAGTCGATACGGGAATGTTTGATCCAAGTCGACGCGGCCCCGCCGCCCAGCATATCCCAGGTTCCCCAGTTCTCGGCGGAATTGAGATCGCTGCGGACCGACTCCAGCGACCGTAAGGCGGTCGTGCCGGCTCGGATCGCTTCGTAAAGTTCCTTGCGATCCGCTTCCAGGTCGACTACCTGATCGTTCAGTTTCAGGATGGCGGCAATAGTCGGGTCGCCGTTCTGAGTGAGGAATTTTTCTTTCTCTTTTAGCAGTTGGTTGTATTCGCTCTCGGCATCCTTGAGCACGGCGAGTTGGGCGACCAGTTCCTCGATTTCCCGCTGCGCTTCGTCGACCGCTTCGGCGCTCTCTTCGTACTTCAATTTGGCGGCCAGATACTCTTGCCGCTCGGTTTCCAGTCGCTCTTCTTTGGTTCCGAGGATCGAATAGAACAAGCCGACCAGACTGAAGCCCTCGAGATTGTCGACGTCCGCTTTTTCTTTGTCGAGGATCCGCGCCATCCGACTGCAACTCTCTTGCAGCGAACCAAGTTGTACCCGCTCTTCTTCGAGCATGGCGTCCAGCTTCTGTTTGCTGCGAAGTTGCGCCTTGGCTTGGATGAGTCGCTCACGAATGTCATTCGGCACGTTCAATTCCTCTTGGTCTATCAATCGTTGATGTCGCTGAATTCTCGCGTAATGCGATCACGATTTCCAGCGGCGTTCGCGTTTATGCAGCGTCTTGGATGGGCGAATTCGCCGTCCCGCCGGCAACCGGTTAGAATCGCGGAGTTCGCTTCGCACCTCCTGCGGGAAAACGAGTCATGAATCTGCGCCTCGGCCTCGGCGTTACGTCCTATCTAGTGGTTGCACTCGCCCTCGGCTGCGACAGTTCTCACAAGGCGATCGGCGTCCCGGCCAAAACGCAGGAGCCGAGCCTGTGGGAAATCCACGAGCTGCTCGCTAAAAAGGAGTTCGTCGATCTGACCCATTCCTTTGAGCCTGGCATCCCACATTGGCCCGGATTTCCGGATGAAGAGCTGGAGACGATCTACTCGTACAAGCCTGCCCCGGGATTAATGGGCTCCGGTTTCTTCGCCCAGCGGTACCAGATCGTCGGGCAATGGGGAACGCACTGCGATCCGCCGGCGCATTTCGTGGAAGGATTGCGGACGATCGACGAGATCAAGCCGGAAGAAATGATCCTGCCGCTGGTCGTGTTCGACGTCCATGCAGCGGTCGAACAGAATCCGGACTACGTCATTCGCATGGAAGATGTGAAGGCCTGGGAAGAGAAATACGGCGAAGTCCCGAAAGGCGCCTTTTGCGTGATGCGGACCGATTGGTCAAAACGGTGGCCCGACGCCAAGGCGATGCGCAACGAAGACGCAGCGGGAACGCCCCACTATCCCGGCTGGAGCCAGGAGGTTCTGACCTATCTCTACGAAACGCGAAAGATCACCGCGAGCGGCCACGAGACGACCGACACCGATCCCGGCCTTTCGACCGCGAAAGATGACTACACGCTGGAGACTTATGTCCTGGGGACGAATCACTACCAGATCGAGCTGCTGACCAACGTTGATCAATTGCCGGAGCAAGGAGCGCTGGCGGTCGTGACCTTTCCGAAGCCGCTGAAAGGCTCGGGCTTTCCGGCGCGGGTGTTTGCGATCTTGCCGTGAGAGGCCGGCTATTTCACCGTACTGCCTTGAAACGAGAATCCTTCCTCCTGCTCAACAGGCTTCGCCTCGTCGATGGCCTTCTTGTGCCGAGGCAGAATCTCTTGATCGATGTAGTTCGTCAACGTGACGATCGCCGGAGGATAGTTTCCTAGGCACACGACTTGCTTCGTCACTTCCCCACAGCCGACCGAGATGGCGATCGATTCGTCGTCGGAGATGAAAGTAGCGTCAACGATCGACTTGGCGGCGTTGGCGTTGTACTCGTCATTCAGCTCGGCAAATTTCACGTTGCGAAGTTGTCGGCAGAGTTCGTCGAGCTCCTGGGGCTCGAGGGTAAACGTCGCCTGAAGTCGTTCGCGAGCGAGATCGGTATCCTGCCAAAGATCGAGGGTCCCCTTGCCGTCGGCGTCAATGCGTAGATCAGTCGTACCAGACTGGCGATGGAAAGACCCAAACGTAAAGCAGGAGAACTTTTCCCGCGATAGCTCCTCCTGAGAGAGCGCCGAGCTATTGGGGACGACGTGGTCGAGTGGATTCGACCGCCAAGCCATGCCCCTCAGTACGGCAACTTCTGGCGTGGGGCGGCCAGATTGGAGGGTCGCTACCAGGATCGCCACAGTAATACTGATCGCTACGACAACTAGTAGGAAAGTCTTCATGGAGTCATCCAAAAGGCGAATTGCCACACAGGCAGGTCGGTATTGCTATCGGTTTGGCGTTACTAAGCAGACGATGACCCTAGGGAAATAGTTTTCGTAGTATTCTCGCCAGGCGAATAAGCCCTGGGATGCCGTTGTCCGACGAACCATTTCCCCGTTGGCGTGTCTTCGTCGGAATCGGAATATCTTTCCTTTGAGTACGCAAGAAAGGGCGATTAGGCTGTCTGTGAACGAGATCGCGGCGACGAAGTCGAGCCTGTTGATTCTTGACGTCGACGAAACGTTGTTGTTTGCGACCGAGAGGCGGCTTGCGCATGCGCCCGATTTTCGATTCGGACCCTATCACGTCTATTTGCGCCCTTATCTGCAAGAGTTTTTGCAGCACTGTTATCGTCGTTATCGAATCGCCCTGTGGTCGACGGCGGATGCTGGCTATCTGGCGGTGGTGCGAACGTACGCGCTGCCAGCGGACCTTCACTTGGAGTTTGTCTGGAGCCGTGATCGCTGTGTGCGCTGTTACGACCCCGAGTGGCGCGAAACGTACTATGTGAAAGATTTGAGGAAGGTGAGACGGCACGGTTTCGATTTGGCCAAGACGCTCATCGTTGACGATACGCCGCAAAAGGTGGAGCGAAGCTATGGGAACGCGATCTACGTGCCGGAGTTTCGGGGAGAACCGGAAGACGACTTGTTGCGAAGACTAGCGAATTACCTGGAAGCGTTGGCGGATACGGCTGACGTGCGCGGTTTGGAAAAGCGTAATTGGAAGGCGCACTACTAACATGCTGTTGTCGATTTCTACCACCCATCCGCCGGCGGCCGATCTGGGGTACTTGTTGCACAAACGCCCCGGTCGGTTGCAGAGCTTTGATCTCAGCTTTGGGAAGGCGCACGTCTTTTACCCCGAAGCGTCGGCGGAGACCTGCACCGCTTGTTTGTTGCTTGACGTCGATTCGGTCGAGATGGTCCGCGGCAAACGACGCGACGCAAGTTTTGGCATCGGCCAGTACGTCAACGATCGTCCTTACTGCGCGTCGTCGCTGATGAGCGTCGCCATTTCGCAAGTCTTCGGAACGGCGCTTGGCGGGCGATGCAAAGATCGCCCGAAGTTGGTCAGCACGCCGATTCCTCTGACCGCTCGGATCGACGTACTGCCGGTTCGAGGAGACGCCGGCTTGCTCGCTCGATTATTTGAGCCGCTGGGATACGAGGTCGAAGCGGTTCGGCATCCGCTGGACGAGCAGTTTCCGGAATGGGGAGAAAGCTCTTACTACTCGGTGACGATCCGCGCGACGAAAACTCTGGCGGAACTGCTGACCCATTTGTACGTCCTCATTCCGGTCTTTGACAACGAGAAGCATTACTTCGTCGGTGAGGACGAACTCGAAAAACTCCTCTTCAAAGGTGGGGGCTGGCTGGCCGCGCATCCTGAGAAAGAGCAGATCACCCGCCGCTATTTGTCGCATCGCGCTAGTCTCTACCGTCAGGCGCTGGCGCGGCTTGTTGACGAAGAGCGAGAGGCTGCGCTCGACGACGAACCGCCGGGCGACCGACGCGAGGAGACGCTCGAAAAGGCGTTGAGCCTGAACGAGCAGCGTCATGGGGCGGTCTTGGCCGCCCTACGCAGCAGCGGTGCGAAATCGGTGATCGACCTCGGTTGCGGCGAAGGACGCTTGCTGCGCGAACTGTTGGAAGATCGGCAATTTGAGCGAATCGTCGGCGTCGACGTTGCGAGCCGCGCGCTCGAGATCGCCGAGCGGCGGTTGAAGCTCGATCGTCGTCCAGAAAGGCAGGCCGAGCGAGTGAAGCTGCTTCACGGCTCGTTGATCTACCGTGACAAGCGATTTGAAGGGTTCGATGCAGCCGCGGTCGTCGAAGTGATCGAGCATCTTGATCCTCCCCGGTTGTCGGCGTTCGAGCGGGTGCTATTCGAGTTCGCGCGGCCGCAGAACGTCGTGCTGACGACGCCGAATCAGGAATACAACGTAATGTGGGAGACTTTGCCGGCAGGACAGTTTCGGCATGGCGACCACCGGTTTGAGTGGACGCGCCAGCAATTCCAGGACTGGGCCCAAGAAATCGGGCGGCGATATGGCTATGCGGTACGGTTCATTGGGATCGGCCCCGAAGATCCTGCGGCCGGAACGCCGACGCAGATGAGTCTCTTTCAACGCGACTAGGCGGAGCATGTCCGCTACGAAATTCAAAGCCGCGATCAACACTATGTCTTGTCAGCGGAGGTCTGGCTCGTTGAACATCCAAATTCCAAAACTATCGCTCGTCGTGTTGATCGGTCCAAGCGGATCGGGGAAGAGTACGTTCGCGCGGATGCACTTTCGGCCGACGGAAGTTCTCTCGTCCGACTATTGCCGCGGTCTGGTCAGCGATGACGAAAACGATCAAGCGGCGACGCGAGACGCATTCGACGTGCTGCACTATGTCGCCGCCAAACGGCTTGCGCGAGGGCAATTGACCGTCGTCGACGCGACCAACGTGCAGCAGGAATCGCGGAAGCCGCTGGTCGAACTGGCGCGGCAGTACCACTGCTTGCCGGTTGCGATCGTGTTGAATCCTCCCGAGGACGTTTGTCACGACCGCAATTGCGATCGAGCGGATCGCCAGTTCGGGCCGCACGTCATTCGGCAACAACGTTCGCAGCTGCGCCGCTCGCTACGGTCGCTGAAACGCGAAGGCTTCCGCCATATTTTCGTTCTGAACAGCGTCACGGAAATCGACGCGGCCGGCATCGAACGCGTTCCCCTTTGGAACGACAAGCGAGAGGAGCATGGTCCATTCGACATTATTGGTGACGTTCATGGCTGCTGCGACGAACTGGAGGGCCTGCTTGCGCAGCTTGGCTATCAGCCAAGTCTGGTCGCACCGGTGGGGCCGTCTCTCGTCAGCGGTCCGGTTTACGTTCATCCCGAAGGACGCAAGGCGGTTTTCGTCGGCGACCTGGTCGATCGCGGTCCGCGCGTTTTGGACGTTGTGCGGCTGGTCGCTGGTATGGTCGCTAGCGGCAACGCTCTGTGCGTTCCGGGCAACCATGACATGAAGTTGCTCCGCAAATTGCGGGGGAAAAACGTCCAGGTGACGCATGGCTTGACGGAAACGCTAGCGGAGATTGACGGGCTCGCGGCCGACGTTCGCGATCCGTTCTGCAAAGAGTTGGCGGAGTTTCTGGATGGTCTTGTCAGTCACTATGTGCTGGACGACGGCAAGTTGGTGGTGGCTCATGCTGGGATGAAAGAGGCGTATCAGGGACGCGGCTCCGGCAAAGTTCGCGAATTCGCCCTCTACGGCGAGACGACCGGCGAAACTGATCAGTTTGGACTGCCGGTGCGGCATGACTGGGCGGCCGAGTATCGCGGTTCGGCGATGGTCGTGTACGGGCACACGCCGGTTCCGGAACCGGATTGGCTCAACGGCACGGTCAACGTCGACACCGGCTGCGTCTTCGGTGGTAAGCTGACGGCGCTGCGCTATCCCGAGCGGCAGTTCATCTCGGAGCCGGCCCGACGGACTTATTGCGAGTCGGCCAAGCCCTTTCTCGACGCCGATCAATTGGCGCCACGATCTGCGCAGCATTTGCACGACGATCTGCTCGACGCAGAGGACGTGTTGGGGAAGCGGATCGTCTCGACGCGGCTGCAAGGGAACGTGACGATTCGGGAAGAAAATGCGGTCGCCGCGCTCGAAGTAATGAGCCGTTTCGCCGCAGATCCGAAGTGGCTGATCTACTTGCCGCCGACGATGTCTCCCTGTGAAACGTCGAACGAACCGGGACTGCTCGAGCACCCCGCTGAGGCGTTCATCTACTTCCGCAACCAGGGAGTTCCGCAGGTCGTTTGTCAGGAAAAGCATATGGGCTCGCGGGCGGTCGTCGTCGTTTGTCGCGATCAGGAAGCGGCGTGCGATCGCTTCGGAGTGACCGAAGGCCACGCAGGCGTCATTTACACGCGCACCGGCCGGAGATTCTTCAACGACGTCGAACAGGAAAAAGAACTTCTCAATCGCCTGCGGGATGCGCTAATTAACGCTGGATTCTGGGAAGAGTACCAGACCAACTGGGTCTGTCTCGACTGCGAACTGATGCCCTGGTCGGCGAAAGCGCAGGAGCTTCTTCGTTCGCAATATGCGGCAGTTGGAGCCGCGGGAAATGCTGCGCTGCCAGTGACGCTTCAAAAGCTCCAGCAAGCGGCCGCCCTGCTTTCCGAAGATGACCAGCAGCTAAATGCGATTGTTGGCCGTTTCCAGGATCGCCAGCAAAGTCTGACGCATTTCGTCGACGCCTATCGCCGCTATTGCTGGAACGTCGCTTCAATCCGCGACTTGAAGCTCGCGCCGTTTCACCTATTGGCGACCGAAGGGAAAGTCCACACCGATCGGAGCCATTGCTGGCACATGGAAACGCTGGCGAAGATTTGCAGCCATGATGCGGAGGTACTGCAGGCGACCAATTGCCGAGTGGTTGATCTGACCGATCTGGACAGCATCGCCGCCGGGATCGATTGGTGGACTGGATTGACCGCCGCCGGAGGCGAAGGAATGGTCGTCAAACCAGCCGACTGGATCGTGCGCGGGAAGCGGGGACTGATTCAACCGGCGGTGAAATGCCGCGGCAGAGAATACCTGCGGATCATCTACAGCCCTGACTACGACAGCGACGAGAACCTTCCTCGTCTCCGCAGTCGCAGCCTGGGCCGCAAACGATCGCTCGCCCTGCGTGAGTTCGCCCTGGGACTAGAGTCGCTAGATCGCTTCGTTCGCAAGGAACCGCTCCGCCGCGTGCACGAATGCGTCTTCGGCGTGTTGGCGCTGGAGAGCGAACCTGTCGACCCGCGGCTATAAAAATGCTGGTCACCGAGGCCTGACGTTAGCAGGCAGACGCAAGCGGTTCGCCAAGATCGTTTGCACGGCAGCGAATTCCTCGGGGCCGATCGCTCGGTTCCAGACCGCCAGGTAGGCGATTTTGAAGTTCGCTTCGGTGGAGGAGCTGGGAGTGGTGTAGATCTCGAAGGGGGCGTTTTGCATGTTGAAGAAGTAGATCGTGTTTGGATGGACGATCGGTTCGCTGTCGCTCCGTCGCCAGGTCATGTCCCGACCGTCGTAGGTGAGGGCGAAGGTTTCCGCTTGCCCGACGGCGGGTCGTTTGCCGCCGGTCTGGAACATGCCGACTTGATCTTCGTGGTAGAAGTTGAGGGTTTGCGGTGCGGGCCCGTACGAGAAGATCGAACGCGAGTTCTCTGGGGGAGCGGGATAGCCTCGTCCTTGCGCCATGAGCCCGAACGATTCGTTCACGTCGGGAAAGTGGAGCCACGAGAGGTTCGCCATGCAGGTAAACGGGCCGTAGGTTGGAATCAGCGGCGCCTCCGTCTGAGCGCCGGACGGAGCGGCGAACACGTAGCCATCTTCTTCCCGCTCGACCGTATTGCTTGCGGTGAAATCGAACCGACCCTGATCGTCCGCCCCGCGAACCAGGTTGAAAATCTTCCCAGATGCGGCGTTCGATCCTTTGGTCATCAGGTGCAGCGAACGCAAGCCTTTCGTATGACCGCCGGCGCGAAGTTCCGCCCACAGTTTTTCAACCGCCGCGGCGTTCTGGGGCTCAGCAAGTTCTTGATAGGCGGCGAGCGGGTTATCGCTCAAGCGGCCGGTTTTCGCCGAGGCGACGTCACTGAAGACTTCTCCAAACTCGTTGCGAGCGCCGATGCGGTATTCGTAGGTCGTATTCGGAAGCACGCCGTTTTCATCGTGCAGGCCGTCTGCCGGCGCTTCCGCGGTTTGCCAAATCCAGGTCCAGGCCGACTCGCCAGCCTGACGGCGGTAAATGCGATAGACCGGCAACTCACCAGGGATGCCACCTTCCGGCGCGTGCCACGTCAGATCGACCCGCCAGGCGCCAACGGCTTTCGCGGCGGCGCTGTTGGGAGGCTGCGGCATCTGGATCGTGCTGCCGGGCTTGGCGATTTCTTGCGCCATGACGCGGCCGATTTCGTTGTATTGCTTTTGGTAGTAGTGGACGGCGTTGTTCGGCCAGACTTGCTGCGTGAAGATTTTCTCGATGGGGAAGTAAACCATGCGAGCGCTAGCGTGCTGTTGGGCGACATGCCGCTGCATCTCTCGCGTCGCCGCCCAGGCGGGCGAGTCGGGATAGAAGCGATCGCTCGAACCGCTCGGATAGGCGAAGATCGAAACCAACACCACGTTGATCAGCGAGCCAGGCTGGCCAGGGTAGTCGTCGCCATAGTCCTGCACAAAGCCGTCAAACAAGTCGCTGAGCGCCTTTTCCAACTGCGGCAACGTCTTTTTGTTTTGCGCCAGCAGAAACTCTTCCGCTTCGCCCTGCCCCCAAATCAACCCGGCCAGTCCCCATTGGCCGGCAAAGTTAGACGCCGCCGCGGTCGTTTTGAACGCTTGGTATTTGTCGCGAAGCGCGGCGCGGTAGGCGTCCGGCCAATTTCCCCCGCCATACTGCACGCCGGGGACGATGCCGGAGTTGCCATGCACTCCATGAACGAAGATCACCTTCTTGCCGGTCGTGGCGTGATAGTCGATCGCAAATCGATTGTGAAACCCGGCGGCGTTACCGACATAGGCTTCCGGTTTGGCGTCGACCACATCCAGAATCTTTTTCTGTTCCGGATCGAAATAGAAGACCGTCCCGCGCTCGGGAACCGGAATCGGTTCGTTCAGCCCTTCACGATTTTCGCCGAGCCAACCTTGCGCGTTGCTTTGCCCGGCGACCAGAAAGAGGTGATAGTCGACGTGATCCAGCGAAGGCGTTTTGGTCTCGGCGAGACATGTCGATGCTGCCGGCCAGCTGGCGGCGATCGCGACCAAAAAAATCAGACCGAGAAGAAATCGCTGATGCATGGGGACCCTTCGTTCCGTGACGCGCAGAAAAGATCGTCTCTAGTAGCGAAACATTACAACTCTATGGTGAAGATTGGACGGAAGGTTACCCGATTTCTGGGCAGAAACCGAAAAAATCGAACCTCTCCATCCCAAGTCGTTCTAAATAGGGTAGTTCTGACGATAGGTCCCAGCTGTCGTCGACGGCGTGGTATATTCTCCTCCCGAAGACCAATGTTTCTTTTCCTGGAAGCGATCCAATCGTGGCTCAACCAGTTCACTATCATCCGAATCTGATCTTCTCGCCGGGGACGCAAGTTGTGGCGCTGCGCGATATCGTCGGGCCGAACGGGCGAACGCTGCATCCGCGCGGCGCGGTCGGCGTGGTGGTGAAGTCGCCGGTCGATTTGCAGCATAGCTATCGGATCCGCTTCCCGGACGGTTTTGAAGAGTCGCTGCCGCCGAGCGAGCTGGCGCTGTTGGCCAAGCACAAAGAGGGCGCCATCGGCGCTCGTAACGCCGCCGATCCTGGCGATCTGCTCAACCGGGTCGCGTTTCGCTGCATTGTCGGCTCGCAGGCGTTTGGCTTGGCCGATGACGCGTCGGACATCGACCGCCGCGGCTTTTATATCCCGCCGGCCGAGTTGCAATGGTCGCTCTACGGCGTGCCGGAGCAATTGGAGCTGGACGAGTCGCAAGAGGCGTATTGGGAACTGCAGAAGTTCATCGTTCTTGCGCTGAAGGCGAACCCGAACGTGCTGGAGTGCCTCTATTCTCCCCTGGTCGAGAAGGCGACGCCGCTCGCACAGCAACTGCTCGACATGCGGTCGATTTTCCTGTCGCGACTCGTGTACCAGACGTACAACGGCTACGCGATGTCGCAGTTCAAAAAGATGCAAAGCGATATCCGCTCGCAAGGAACGGTCAAGTGGAAGCATGTGATGCACCTGATTCGGCTATTGATCAGCGGAATTCGGGTGCTGCAGGAAGAAACGGTGCCGGTTGACGTCGGTCCGCACCGCGAGCGGTTGCTCGCGATCAAGCGGGGAGAATTGCCGTGGGAAGAAACAGAGGCCTGGCGTCGTCAGCTGCATGCGGAGTTTGACGCCGCGCTGCAAGCGACCTGTTTGCCGGAGCGTCCCGATTATGAACAAGCGAATGCATTTTTGATCGCAGCGCGCAAGGCGGCGCTCGCGGAAGAGTTGCCATGAACATCGAACCCCGACTTTACAAACAAGTCGAACAACATCCTTACCCTCTGCTGTTTACGACGATCAGCGGCGCCCATTTGTATGGATTTCCGTCGCCTGACTCCGACTTCGACCTGCGCGGGATTCACCTGTTGCCGCTCACCGACGTCGTCGGCTTACGAGAAGCGGACGAGACGGTCGAAAAGTCGGGCATCCACGACGGGCTCGAGATCGACCTGGTGACGCACGACGTCAAAAAATTCTTCCTGCTGATGCTGAAGAAGAACGGCTACGTGCTGGAGCAATTGCTTTCGCCGCTGGTCGTGCAGACGACACCGGAGCATGAAGAGTTGAAGGCGCTGGCGCCGGGCTGCATCACCCGGCATCATGCGCACCACTACCTCGGTTTCGCCGCGACGCAGTGGAAGTTATTCAAGAAGGAAGACCCGCCGCGGGTCAAGCCGCTGCTGTACGTCTATCGCGTTCTGCTGACCGGAATCCACTTGATGCGAACCGGCCAGATCGAAGCGAATCTGCTTCATCTGAATGAAGAAGCCAAGTTGCCTTACCTGCCGGAGCTGATCGCCAGAAAACTGGAAGGCCCGGAAAAGGGAACCCTGTCGGCCGCCGATCTGGCGCTGCACCAGCAAGAGTACGAGCGGTTGACGTGGGAACTGGAAGAGGCGCGCGAGCATAGCCAGCTGCCAGAGAATGCGTCGGCCAACGGAGCGCTGAACGATTTGCTGGTACGCGTACGGTTGAAGCAGGCGCAATAATAGCCCGAAGCGCCAGCGAGGGAAATGCGCGTGCAAGCAAATGATTGATAGCGAAGCGCGAATGCACTCGCCAATTCGTGCTCCGATAGCTCGCCGGGCCTAAGAAGTAGGCCAACCGCATTTCCCTCGCTGGCGCTTCGGGCTACTAATGAGGGGAACGCCAGCTAGGTGGGACAATAAAAAAGGAGCAAGCCTTGCGGCTTGCTCCCCTGCTCTGCTTCTCCGTTGGAACCCGAGGGTTAGCTGAAGAGCATGTCGTCGAGCAGTTCCGAGTCGGCGAAGACTTCTTCGACCGCTTCGGACGGCGTGACGACGATATCGAAGGTGTCGATATCGCTACGCGGGCTGCCGGTGCCGGTCGCTCCACGATCATTGGAATTGATCGTGAACGTATCGGTGCCGGTGAAGCCGTCGTTCGGCGTATAGACCAGGCCGTCCATCAGATGCGAGATCTGCTCGAACGAACCGACCAACATGATTCGCTGGGCGTTGAGCGAAGCCAACTGCAGCGTGCCGTGTTGAACCGAAATCGTCACTTGGACGAACGCGCCAGCCGCGTCAGGGTCGCTGACAGAGATGGCGTTGCCATTGGTTGAACCAAAGACCAAGGAGAGTCCCGCGGCAATGGTCTGCGTGCCGGGGACATGATTCAAAGGGGGCAGATTGGTCCCGTTGTCGGTATCCAATCCGTTGATCGTCAACGTCACCGTCGCCGTATCTTCGCCGCCATCTTCATCGCTGATGGTGTAGGTGAAGCTATCGGTGGCGGTTTCGCCGCTCGACATGTCGTCGAACATGCCGTTCGGATCATAGTCGAAGCTGCCGTCGGCGTTCAGCGTCAGCAACGCGCCGGAGGCGAGCACGATCGGAGCGCCGACGTCGGCGGGAGCGCCATTGACGGCCGAAATCGTCATGTGCGTTCCTTCGGTGTCGGTGTCGTTAAACATCACCCCAACCGGAACGATCGACAGTGCGGTCGACTCATCGGTCGAGAACGCATCGTCCGCAGCGATCGGAGCGTCGTTCACGCCGTTGACCACGATCGAAACCGTACCGACGTCGGTCGTTCCGCTGCCGTCATCGGCGACGTAGCTGAACGAATCGAGCGTCTGCTCGCCGGCGCGGAGCGCTTCAAACGATCCATTCGGGTCGTAGTCGAAGCTGCCGTCGGCATTGACCGTCAGCAAGGCGCCGGAGGCCAACGTGATCTGAGCGCCGACATTGACCGCTTCGCCGTTGACCATGACGATCGACGCGGCGCCGGTATCGTTCCCCAGCACGCCAGGCGCGGAGATCGACAGCGGGCTATCCTCGTCGGTGACGTACTCATCGGCTTCGACGATCAAATTGGTCACCCCTTGGATGGTGATCGCGACGGTCGAAGTGCTCGTCAGTCCGCTGCCGTCGGCCGCGGTATACGAGAAGCTGTCTTCCACCGTTTCTCCATCGACCAGGTCATTGAAGACGCCGTTCGGATCGTAGTCGAAGCTGCCGTCCGCGTTCAGCGTAAGCAGGGCGCCCGAGTCGAGCGTGATCTGCGAGCCGACGCTAACCGCTTCGCCGTTCACCTCGACGACTGACAAAGCGTCCCGATCGGCGTCGACGTCATTTTCCAGAACGCCGGGCGCTGGCACGTTCAGCACCACGTCTTCGGCCGTTTCATAGCCGTCGTCGGCGGTGACCGGAGCGTTGTTGACGCCGGTGATCGTGATGCGAACCACGCCGAAGCTGGTCTGCCCCGAACTGTCGGCGACAACATAGGTAATCATGTCGGGAGCGGTTTCTCCTTCGGCGAGCGACGCAAACCTGCCGTTGGGATCATAGACCAGGCTGCCGTCCGCGTTCAACGTGACCAGCGCGCCTGATTCGATCATGATCGGCACTCCGACGTTGGCGGCCTGGCCGTTCATTTCGACCACGGTCAGGCTATCGCCATCGGCGTCGAGGTCATTGCCGAGCACGCCCGGCGCTTCGACGTTCAGCACGACGTCTTCCGTCGTTTCGTAGAAGTCTTCTACCGCTTCCGGAGCATGGTTCACGCCGGTGATGGTGATCGCCACGGTCGAAGTGCTGGTCAGTCCGCTGCTGTCGGTCGCAGTGTACGTAAAGCTTTCTTCCGCGGTTTCCCCTTCGGCCAGCGAAGCGAACGCGCCGTTCGGGTCATAGTCGAAGCTGCCGTCGGCGTTCAGCGTGAGCAGGGCGCCCGAGTCGAGCGTGATCTGCGTCCCGACGTTGGCCGCTTCGCCGTTGATATCGACGACCATCAGGCTATCGCCATCGGCGTCAGTATCATTTTCGAGAACGCCGGCGGCGGGAATGCTCAGCGGCGCGTCTTCCGCCGTCTCATAGGCGTCGTCCGACGTTACCGGAGCATGATCGACGCCGGTGATGGTGATCACCACGGTCGAGGTGCTCATCAATCCGCTGCCGTCGGCGACGGAATAGGTGAAGCTCTCTTCCGCAGTTTCTCCTTCGGCCAGCGAAGCGAACGAGCCGTTCGGATCGTAGTCGAAGCTGCCGTCAGCGTTCAGTGTGAGCAAGGCGCCCGAATCGAGCGTGATTTGCGAACCGACCGAGACGGTTTCGCCATTCACATCGACGACGCTGAGAGAATCGCCATCGGCGTCCGTGTCGTTATCGAGCACGCCGGCGGCGATGATGCTGAGCATTTCATCCTCCGCGACTTCGAAGGCGTCATCGGCTGAAACCGGAGCATGATCGATGCCGGTGATGGTGATGACGACCGTGGAGGTGCTCGTCAAACCGCTGCCATCGACAGCGGTATAGGTGAAGCTCTCCTCGGCGGTTTCCCCTTCGGCCAGCGAAGCGAACGCTCCGTTCGGGTCATAGTCGAAGCTGCCGTCGGCGTTCAGCGTCAGCAGCACGCCCGAATCGAGCGTGATCTGCGAACCGACCGCGGCCGATTGGCCGTTCACCTCCAGCACCGACAACACGTCGCCGTCGGCGTCGACGTCGTTTTCGAGCACGCCGAGCGCCGCGATGTTCAGCGCGGTATCCTCGTCGGTTTCGTAAGCGTCATCGCTGCTGACCGGAGCGTGATCGACGCCGGTGATGGTGATGACGACGGTCGAAGTGCTAGTCAGGCCGCTGCTATCGGTCGCGGTATAGGTGAAGCTTTCTTCGGCCGTTTCCCCTTCCATCAGATCGGCGAACATGCCGTTCGGATCGTAATCAAAGCTGCCGTCGGCGTTCAGGGTCAGCAGTGCGCCCGAGTCGAGCATGATTTGCGTCCCGACGCTGGCCGCTTCGCCATTGATGTCGAGCACCGTCAGGCTATCGGTATCAAGGTCGGTATCGTTTTCCAGCACGCCCGGCATGGCGATGTTCAGCGCGGTGTCTTCCGACGTCTCATAAGCGTCGTCCGACGAGACCGGAGCATGGTCGACCCCCAGGATGGTAATTGAAACCATCGAACTGCTGGTCAATCCGCTGCTGTCGGTCGCCGTGTAGGCGAAGCTGTCGAAGGCCGTTTCCTCGGAAGAGAGGGACGCGAACATGCCGTTCGGATCGTAATCAAAGCTGCCGTCGGCGTTCAGGGTGAGCAGCGCGCCCGAGTCGAGCGTGATCTGCATCCCGACGCTGGCCGGTTCGCCGTTGATTTCGAGCACCGTCAGGCTATCGCCGTCGGCGTCGGTATCATTTTCCAGCACGCCAGGCGCCGGGATATTCAAGGTCGAGTCTTCCTCAACCTGGTAGGCGTCGTCGGTTCCAACTGGGGCGTTGTTGACGCCGGTGATGGTAATGACGACCGTCGAGGAGCTCATCAAGCCGCTGCCGTCAGCAACGCTATAGGTAAAGCTTTCCTCGGCCGTTTCCCCTTCGGCCAGCGAAGCGAACGCGCCGTTCGGATCGTAGTCGAAGCTGCCGTCGGCGTTCAGCGTTAGCAATGCGCCCGAATCAAGCGCGATTTGCGTACCGACGTTGGCCGGCTCGCCGTTGATGTCGACGACCATCAGGCTGTCGCCGTCCGCGTCGACGTCATTTTCTAAAACGCCCGGACTGGCGATGTTCAGCGCGGTATCTTCCGACGTCTCATAAGCGTCGTCGGCCGAAACCGGGGAATGATCAATGCCGGCGATGGTGATCACCACGGTGGAGCTGCTCATCAAACCGATGCCATCGGCGGCGGTATAGGTGAAGCTATCCTCGGCGGTTTCTCCCTCGGCCAGGCTGGCGAAGGCGCCATTCGGGTCGTAGTCAAAACTGCCGTCCGCGTTCAAGGTGACCAAGGCGCCGCTATCGAGGGTGATCTGCGTCCCGACATTGGCCGCTTCGCCATTGATGTCGACGACCGTCAGGGCGTCCCCATCGGCGTCGGTATCATTTTCCAGAACGCCCGGGGCGGCGATATTGAAGGCCGTATCCTCATCGGTTTCGTAGGCGTCATCGCTGCTGACCGGAGCGTTGTTGACGCCGGCGATGGTAACGACGACCGTCGAAGTGCTCATCAACCCGCTGCTGTCGGCGGCGGTGTAGGTGAAGCTATCCTCAGCGGTTTCCCCTTCGGCCAGCGAAGCGAACGCTCCGTTCGGATCGTAGTCGAAGCTGCCGTCCGCGTTCAGCGTCAGCAGTGCGCCCGAGTCGAGGGTGATTTGCGAGCCGACATTGGCCGCTTCGCCGTTGATGTCAACGACGGTCAGGCTGTCGCCATCCGCGTCAGTATCATTTTCGAGTACGCCCGGCGCCGAAATGTTGAGGGCGGTGTCCTCGGCGGTTTCATAGGCGTCATCGGCGCTGACCGGGGCGTTGTTCACGCCGGCGATCGTAATGATAACGGTCGAAGTGCTCATCAAACCGCTGCTGTCGGCGGCGGTATAGGTGAAGCTTTCTTCGGCGGTTTCTCCCTCAGCCAAAGCAGCGAAGGCGCCGTTCGGATCGTAATCAAAGCTGCCGTCGGCGTTGAGCGTCAGCAAGGCGCCCGAGTCGAGGGTGATCTGCGTCCCGACGTTGGCGGCTTCGCCGTTGATATCGACGACCATCAGACTATCGCCGTCCGCGTCGGTATCATTTTCGAGTACGCCCGGCGCCGAAATGTTGAGCGCGGTGTCTTCGGTCGTTTCGTAGGCGTCGTCGGCGCTGACCGGGGTATGATCAATGCCGGCGATGGCGATCACCACGGTCGAGGTGCTCATCAACCCGCTGCTATCGGCGGCGGTATAGGTGAAGCTATCCTCGGCCGATTCTCCCTCGGTCAGGCTGGCGAAGGCGCCGTTCGGATCGTAGTCGAAGCTGCCGTCGGCGTTGAGCGTCAGCAAGGCGCCCGAGTCGAGCGTGATTTGCGTGCCAACGCTGGCCGCTTCGCCATTAATGTCGACAACGGTCAGGCTGTCGCCATCGGCGTCGGTATCATTTTCGAGCACGCCGGGCGCCGAGATGCTGATGGCGGTATCCTCGGTCGTTTCGTAGGCGTCGTCGGCGCTAACGGGAGCATTGTTGACGCCGGCAATGGTGATAACGACGCTCGAGGTGCTCACCTGACCGGCGATATCAGCGATGGTGTAGGTGAAGGTTTCCTCGGCGGTCTCCCCTTCGGCCAGCGACGCGAACATGCCGTTCGGATCGTAGTCGAAGCTGCCGTCGGCGTTGAGCGTCAGCAAGGCGCCTGAGTCGAGCGTGATCTGCGTCCCGACGTTGGCCGCTTCGCCGTTCACTTCGGTGACCACGATCGGATCGCCATCGGCGTCGGTATCATTTTCCAGCACGCCCGGCGCCGCGACGTTCAGTGCGACGTCTTCATTCGTCATGTAGGCGTCATCAAGCGAAACCGGCGCTTCGTTGGCGGTCACCTCGACGAAGAACGATTCGACGTCGGCCAAGCCGGCGTTGTCGAACACCAGGATCGAAATCGAAAAGATCCCCGGCGTAACGTCGATCCCCGGCGTGAGCAACAGCTGCGCGGTGCGGCTGCCGACTTCCTGGATCAACGAAACGAAGGTAGGAGATTCGGGATCGATCATGAACGACAGTTCGTCGGCTGGGTTCGGATCGGTCGCCGAGATCTCGAACATCAGTTCGGTTCCCGCGTCGAGCGTTTGATCGGCGATCGTCGCCAGATTCGGCGGCAGATTGACGTTGACCGTGCTGGTCGCCACTTCGCTGTCCGAGACGCCGTCGTTTACGGTGAACTCGATCACGCGCGGGGTCACGTCGGCCGTCGAGCTGCTGTTGCTGTAGCGAACCGAACGAAGGACCTGTTGGTATTCTTCGAGCGAAGCTTCGCCGGTCAGTTGCAACACGCCGTCGGCATACTCGGCGGTAATGCTCGTCCCTTCGGTGTCAACCAGCAGCGATTCGGCGGCGCCGTCGGCCAGGTTGGTGATGGTGACGGTGGCCGACATCAACGTTTCGTTGTTCGGATCGGCGACGGTCATATCGCTGTCGGCGACGCTGACCGGACCTTGGCCATATTGGAAGGTCGTTTGGAAATCGAGCCCTTCGGCGTCTTCGCCGTTCAGATCGACGGTCGGCGAGCCGACTTGCACTTCGATGGTGATCGACTCAAAGTCCCCCTTCATCGGCGACTCGTTATTCATCGCGATCACGCGAATCGTGTGCGAGCCGACCTGATCCATCGAGGGAGTCCAGTTCAGGACGCCATCGGGCGAAATCGTGGCGCCAGAAGGGGTTTGATCCGGATCGGGATCAAGGACGAAGGTGAACTGACCTTCACTAATGGTTCCCCCGGCCGACATCAGGTCGAGCGAATATTGATCGCCCACATAGGCGGTTTCGGGCTCGACGCCGGAGAGATCGAAGTTGGGCGCCGACGCGTCCATCACGCGGCGTTCTTCCAGGCGTTCAGAACCCATAGAGAATGCGTTACGGCGCATGCGATTCTTATTCTTCATCGTCATATCGAATCCTTCAAATAGATATGGCAAAAGAAATATTGGGTAGCGGCGCCATCCGCGCAGACCATCTCCCTAAAGCCGGCCACGCAACGTGCGCAGTTAGACTGGGGGAATCAGGCGGATGGGCAAAGAATTGAAAAGCTCCAGGCGGTTCATCCACGCTCGAAGCGATTCATCCGACGGCAAAGAAACGCACGCGTTGCAATCATTCGCGAGAGTGCGCTGTGAACTGAATTTGGGGGAGCTCCTTCTGCTTCTGGTCAGTTCGGCGCGGCGATAAAAAGCGGCAGCGATGGCGATAGCATCCTTTGCGATCTGCTGCGCTTTTGGTTCCTTAAGCTGGCGCTGGCAATGAAGTCGTCGCTTGCCCTGTCGTTCTCAGTAACGACGATTTGCGACGAGGGATAGGTTAATCAGTGCGATATGAGATGTGCAAGGCCCTGTGTGGTATTTTTTCATGATTATAACAATGTAGTAGATATATATATGTCTTGCTGTTGTTGGGACCGCTCTTTCGAGCGGAGTTCGGCCGGGGTGTGCGTCTGGCGGTTGGTTGGCTGGGCTTTTCGGTTGGGGATTGGGATACGGTACGTCCCTGGTTTAGGCCCGGTTCGCCGAGAAATCAGGGAAATCTCGGATGGTTTTTCCCGATGCGCAAAAAGGGGGGCGACCTTGCGGCGACGCGTAGATTTCGCAGTCGCCGCAGGTTATGATGCATACGATTCCGCTAATGTATCTTCCCTCCACAAAGAGCCCGCCATGCGACGACCTGCCTACCTAGCGTTGACTCTCGTTCTTGCCTTCTCGATGACCGCCGTCGGCGTCGCGCTGTTCAAACCGGCGACGACCGGTACCGCGATGGCGGTTGCGGCCAATGCGTTTCTCGCTTCGCTTAGCGGCGAAGAAAAAGGGGTCGCCTTGCAAGACTACGACTCGCCGAAGCGCGTCGATTGGCACTTCATTCCGAAAGACGAACGCAAAGGTTTGAAGATCGGCGACATGAGCGAAGATCAACGCAAGTTGGCTTACGCTCTCCTGAAGTCGGCGCTCAGCGACGTCGGTTACGACAAGACGACCAAAATCATGGACCTCGAAAACCTGCTGAAGCAACTGCAGAAGTCGGGCCCGATTCGCGATCCGTATCGCTACTACGTCACCATCTTCGGCGAGCCGAAAGCGGACGCGCGTTGGGGTTTCAGCTTCGAAGGGCATCACTTGTCGCTCAACTTCGTCGTCGAAGGGAACAAGGTGATCTCGTCGACGCCGCAAGCGCTGTGCACCAATCCGGCCGAGCTGAAAGAGAACTATTCGGACAAGTTCCCGAAGGGGTATCGCATTCTGAAGTTGGAAGAGACGATCGCGTTTGAACTGGTCAACAGCCTGTCGGCCGATCAAGCCAAGGTCGCGGTGATCGCGCCGAAGGCCCCGGCCGAGATTCGTAACCCGGGTCAGGCGCACGCGCCGACCGACGCGCCGGTTGGGGTCGCCGCCAAGGACCTGAGCGCTTCGCAGCAGCAATTGCTCCGCGGTCTGATCGACGTCTACTGCGCCGCGATGCCGGCCGATGTGGCGGAAGATCGTTTGCAGCAAATCGAAGCGGGCGGATTTGACAAAGTTCACTTCGCTTGGGCCGGCGCGACCAAGCCGGGCGTTGGTCATTACTACCGCGTGCAAGGTCCCAGCTTCGTGATCGAACTGGTCAACACGCAACCCGACGTCGCCGGCAACATCGCCAACCACGTCCACTGCATCTTCCGCGACATGGCGGGCGACTTTGCCTTGCCGATCGAATAGCTTCGATCGCAGGCCAAAGATGACAAAACTTGAAACGCCGCGGATCGACATCGATCCGCAGCGTTTTTTCGTTCGAAGGGGACGCCGTATCGCGGCAGAAGTTGCCCAATTCGCTAAGTCGCAGGCTTCAGCGTCGTTTTGTTGCTAGTTTGCCCGGTTGTCCCTAACATGACAGAAGGTCTTCTCGGCAATCTTCTCCAGAAAAGAGGCGTGCAGATGCTCGCTCGATTCACTCGTCCGATCGCGGCTGCCTGCGGCGTTGGTCTGCTTCTGTTGACTTTGGCCTCGCCCAGCTTCGCGGCCGCTTCCAGCGGCGTCTCTGAGATTCTGGAGGGGGGATGGGCGATCGGGCCGGATTCGCTCGAAAAAGCTCGCAAGGCTCGCGCGTCGTTCATCGGCTCGGCGGACGATCGGGAATCGCTCGATACGGCGTTCGGCCTGGTGCTGATCAAGCATCACAAGTACGAGGAGGCGACGACCCTGTTCGAGAGCGTCGCGACCAGCCATCCTGACAACCAAGTCGCCTGGCGAGCGCTGATCTGGCTCTACGTGCTGCAAAAGAAGTCGGAGTCTGCCCTGCTGAAGATCGATGCGATGTCTGACACGATTCGCCCGACGGAGGCGGATGATGCGATCGAAGTGGAGACGCAGGCCACGGCGCGGTTTCTCGGTCGCATCTTCGCCTATCTCGATGGTCCGGCGTCGGGAGAGGTTTCGAAGGGAGTCGGAAAGCTGGTCCGCGGCAAGATCGACAAGCTGATGGTCGGCGCCCGCGCGGTCGAGTTCAAGAACAACTACGACGAAGTGACGCTGGAGTTTGAGAACCTCACGACGGAAGGTGATCAGGCCCGTGATCAGGCGGTCGAAGACCAAAAAATGGCGAAGGAGCAGGAGAAGCAGGATCTCGCGAACCTGCGTGAACGGCTCGAAGTCGATCAGCTTGAAGCGCAGGAGCGTCTCGATGGGCTCCGTAGCGAGTACGAAAAAGAGATGCAGGCCTTCAATCAGATGGAGGCGCCCCTCAATGACGCGATCAGCCGGCTGGAAGTGCAGCTGTCGGTCGTTCGCCGCGAAATTCTAAACGTGACCGACGACCTGAATCGGATGCAGTCGGAATTTGATCAAACGAAAGATCCTCGCCGCAAAGAGAATCTCCGCCGCGACATGGCCCGAGCCGAAATCTTGCTGGGGCAATACCAGCGCGACAACCAGATCATTCTGGCGGAAGGAAACCGACTCACGCAGCGCCGCGACGCCGTCCGAGCGAGTCGTGCCGAATCGAACCGGCGCTTTGAAACCGACATCAAAGAGACGCAGGACGTGAAGGCGAATCTCGCGCGGCGAGAAAAGCGAACCGACCTGGAAGAAAAACGAGTCAATCGACCCGCCAAGGGAAACACGCCGCAGGTCCGCGTCATGGGCGCCAAGGCGACGAGCCTGCGAACCTACGCCGACTTCCCGCTGGAACTGGAACGCCATAAGCTACTAACGGCAGGGCCGTAATAACGCTAGCCCGCAGCGCCAGCAAGGGAATGCGTCCGCCAGTGGAATCCGTTGGATTCCGGCTTACGATTCCGACTCTAACTTCGACAAATCGAATTCCGGCGGCGGAGGGCAATCGGGATTCACCCACTGAATAACGACGGCCCAACCTGCGCTGTCGGGATCGTGCTGCAAGTAACCGTGGATCGGTTTCACGGCCGTCCAACCATCTTTGAGGTGAATGCTCAGTACGGGATCGAAACGAGTTCCCGCCACGACTTCCTCGACATAAGCTTCGACGCTCATGTCCGAGCTGTGTTGGCCGTAGCCCGGCAAGCGGCTAGCTCCGACCAATCGCCAGAGTCCTTCCTCTTGCACCAGGAATCGAGCCTGATCGGTCAACGCGTGGGCGAGCCCGTGGTGTTGATGCGAGGGATGGACCATGATGTCGGCGCCGTAAAGAGTATGCCCGTCGGCATTGTGATCCAGGAACGATCCGCCGGAAGTGAGAATATCCCACGAGTCGTCAATGTGAAAATCGAGCAACCGCAGCCGCAGCGTGAAGTGGACTCCCGCTACTTCATCTCGGCTGTTCTCGACCGCCACGAACTGACCCTGTGGAAAGACCTGTCGATGGTCTTCGAGCTCTTCGAGCGTGTAAGGGGTTTCCGCGGGATAAACCAGCTTGCAAATCTCGATGATCGCTTCGTAATCCTTCGGGGCGACTTGTCGAATGCTGTAGTTAGGCGGAAGCATGGCGCGGCTTTTCCCGGAGGGCTTGGACAGAACTCAAGATCGTTGTCGCGTTTGGCGGGCGAGATGAATTACTGCTTGGCATTTCCCGTCGCAACCAGAATCGCGGTTTCGAAGTCTTCGCCAGTATTCTAGCGAGAGCAAGTTGAAAAAGCTGCCATCCCGGAGGCTCTTCATGTATCGAAGCCGTATAACCCTTCTGGATGCCATCGCGATGTTGCAGCAGCCTGGTCGATTTTGGCGAGTTTGAGCGAATGGACGATGAAGGAGTAAGACGTCCATCTACGGCGAACCTACGCAGCCCCATTCCCTTGCTTGCGCTGCGGGCTAGTGAAGAACTACAGCATCGCCTGCATGATGTGCTCTTGCGTCAGGATGCCGACGAGGTCGTTCTGACGATTGGCGACGACCAGCGCTTGCAGTTGCATCTCGTGCATCGTGTTGGCGGCGCTGCGGAGCGAATCGGTCGCTAGTATAAAGTGCGCTTCGCGGATGATGTCGCTGGCGCGAATCGATTTGGGATCTTCTTTCAGATACATCACGCGGGCCAGGTCGCGGCTTTTGGCGCGGCGGATATCGCGGCGTGAGACGACTCCCAGCGGGAAATCGCCGTTCATCACCACGGCGTAGATCGCTCCTTCCGCCTCGCACGCGAACTTCACATGTTCAATGCTCGCGTCGAACGGCACCTGAACCGGCGTCGTGTCGACGTGCGGCTTCACTTCCGCTCGGCAAGCCTCATGGTCAGAAAACGAAAACTCACGCAGGAAGTCGCTGGTGGTGACCATCGCCGACAAACGATCGTCTTCGGTGACCGGCAGCGAGTTGATCCCCTTCTCCAGCATCAACGTCAGCGCGGAGGCGACGTCGGTGTCGAATGAGATCGAGTAGACGCGCCGCGACATGAACTCCGAGACGCGAACCGGTCCGCCGGCGTTGTGGAAGCGGTTGGACATGTTCGCCGCCTCATGAGCGGCCGCGGTTCGCACGACGTCTTCGTCCGAGATGATGCCGACCACATGGCGATCTTCGTCGATCACCGGCCAATGATGGAAGCCGACCATGTAGACCTGCTCTAGCAGTTCTTCCAGCGTCGTATCGAGCGAAGCGCTCATCGGATTGTAAGTCACGATGGTGCTAAGCGATTGGTCCAAAATGGGCTTGGCGGTAGCCATGTCTTAATCAGCGGCTATGGCGGAGCATCGGTACAAGGGGATTCAATCAACTTTAGGTTGCGCCGCAGACGCAAGCGGGAATTGCCCTCGGGAAACTGTCGATTTCAGGACTGCCTGGAGGCGTTGGCGCGATAGAAACGATTATTCCGGTCCTAGTTGCGTCGCTGCCTGGCGCCGCAGAATGGCATTGGTATTCGCGCAAAAAAAAGGGCGATTGTCATCCAATCGCCCCTCTGTGCAGGATTGTCGCTGCGCTCGTTACTTGCCGGCGTCCGCTTGGGCCGGCAGCATGCCAAGGCCCGTCATCCAGGCTTCGCACAACTTCGGCCAGGCGTTGGTGCCGGGGATGTTGGCGGCCAGACCGACGCCATGGCGTCCCTTGGCGAAGATGTGCATCTCGGCCGGAACCTTCGCCTTCTGCAGCGCTTCGTAGAAGACGATGCTGTTTTGCGGCGGCACGCCGGTGTCTTCGCTGGTGTGGAACAGGAAGGTCGGCGGGGTATCGGAGGTAACCTGCAATTCGTTCGAGAGGCTCTTCACCAATTCGGGATCCGCGTTTTCGCCGATCAGATTCTTCTGCGAACCGCGGTGGGTGAACGGCTGATCGAAGGCGATCACCGGATAGCAGAGAATCGCAAAGTCAGGGCGACTCGAGACGCGCTGGATTGGATCTTCGGCGCTAGCGTCGCCAGCGTCAAAGTGGGTCGCTACGGTCGAAGCCAGGTGACCGCCGGCCGAGAAACCCATCACGCCGATCTTGTTAGGCGAAACGCCGAACTCTTTGGCGTTTGCGCGAACCATGCGGATCGCCCGCTGCGCGTCTTGCATTGGCGCCGGATGAGCGTAGCCTTTGCCGCTGTGACGATATTCGACGACGAAGGCCGACACGCCGAACGAGTTGTACCAATTAGCGATATCCACCCCTTCATGCCCCAGCGCCAAGTGACCGTAACCGCCGCCGGGCAGAACGACGACGCCGCAATCGGTCTTGTTCGGGCCATCGGCCAGGTAAACGGTGACGACCGGCTTGTCATTCTCGGCGTCTCCTTTGGCGCCCGGTGCGCCGGTCGGCCACAGCAATTCACGCTTCGGTTCGGCAGCCAGAGCGACAAGCGGAAGAAGGAGGACGAGGGCTAGCGGCGAGACGATTTTGGACATGAGGCAAACTCGCTTTGAAGGAAGGGGGAACGGAGATTTGGGGGTGTTTCAGCCTCGAAAGGCCAAGTCCTTAGGGTAACCTCCCCAGCGCGGGAATCAATCTGGGGGGACGTGCGGACTTGATTTTTGCCGCCGCACAGGGGAAAACGTGTGTCTCACCACCATCCTTCTCGCCTTCCTGGATATCACGCATGGCCGCCGATCTGTCTCTCCAGCACGCTCCGGTTTCCTCGTCGTTTTTCAGCAAGTTTCCCGTCGGCGACTTTCGCCTGACCGACGAGCAAATCGCGTTCTATCACGAAAACGGCTATCTGGCCGGCGTGAAGATTTTGGAAGACGAGCAAGTCGAAATGCTGCGAGAAGAATTGGAGAAGTTCTTCCACGCCGATCATGACGGCCGCGAGTTGTGGTACGAGTATCATACGAACGAATCGGCGACGCCCGACACGGTGTTATTTCACGCGCTTGGCGCATGGCGCGTCGGTCCTGGCTTTCATGACATCCTTTGGTCGCCCCGGTTTGTGCAAGCGGCCGAACAGCTGGTCGAAGGGAAGGTCCGCTTCTGGCACGACCAGCTCTTTTGCAAGCCGGCCAATCATGGCGGCGTCGTCGCATGGCATCAGGATTACTCGTATTGGACCCGCACCAAACCGATGGCTCACCTGACCTGTTGGATCGGCCTGGATGACGCCGATCGGGATAACGGCTGCGTGCAGTATGTCCCGGGGAGTCACAAATGGGATCTACTGCCGATTACTGGTCTGGCCGGAAATATGGATGCGATTCGCGAAGTGCTGACCGATGAGCAGTGGGAGCAGTTCCAGCACCCGGTCGCGGCGGAATTGAAAATGGGAGAAGCGACGTTTCATCATCCGCTGATGGTGCACGGTTCGTTCGCCAATCGAACCAATCGCCCGCGCCGCGCGGCGGTGATCAACGTCTTCCGCGACGGCGTTTGCAGCGATAGCGACGACGTCCTGCTCGTCGGCGTCCCGCCGATTCCGAAGGGAGAAAAGATGGAAGGCCAGTTCTTCCCAATGTTGTCGAAGACGTAAGGCGAACGCAGTTATAGCGTCAAGCCAATCGGCAGCGCTTCGCCGAAGACCTGGTCGCGCTCTTCGTTGTCGAGGGCGCCTCCTTCGCGAACGATCCGGGCAAAGTGAGCCGGGGCCTTCTCCGTTTCCAGCCACCGCGCCGCTTCGGTTCGTTCTCCTTCCGACAGATCGCGATAACGATCGTCGGTCCGCCGCGCGATCTGCATCACCGCTAGTTGGTCCATCGGATCTCGATTCGCGTCGCGATAGATCGCGCTGAGCCAATCGGCGGCGATCTCGGCCGAGACGACCAGGTTGAGCGGACCATAGACCGGCGTGCGACTGCCGAGCCGTCCCAAGGCCCACGCCATCGCCGAGCGAGCCGACGCCATCTTCGGTTTGCCGAGCAAGTCGACGATCCAGCCGCCGATTTCCTGCTTCATCGGGACGTCGAGCAGTTCCAAACTCCCGAGCAACCTCCAAGCTTCGAGCGATTCTTGCGGCGTGAAGGTGGCGCTCCCCTGCCCTGTCATGATCCGTTTGTGAAGCGCGCGCAGCGCCAAGATCAACGGCTGCGCGACCGCTTGCTGTTGTCCGCGATTGAGACCGCCGGCGATTCGTCGCCACAAGATCCACGACTGGGCGCGGCAGTTGGCGTCGTTATGAACCACTTTCCCTTGCAGCGCCTTCCACGTTTCGGAGACGCGCCAGTCGTCGAGCGCCAGTCCATAGCCGGGACGCAAAGCGAACCCGGCCAGATTGAGCCAACGGATTTCGTGACTGCTAGAGCGGCGACGACCCGGTTCTAGATCGAGCAGTTCTCCCCAGATCCGCCGCAGCAAACTGGCAGGCCACTTGTCGCGGGGAATCTCGCTGGTCGTTTCCAGCGTTTGTAGTAGCTGCTGCGGTTTCTGCGTCGACTTGTCGCCGAAGGTCGCGGTCAGGTCGGCTTGCAGCGCCGACCAGATCTCTTCGTCGAGCACCCCTTCCGCTTCCCGGTCCGAAACATGCGCCGCGACGTCGGTCTGCGTGGCGCTACGCACGTCAAACTGCAACCGCCACTTCCGATCGCTCTCTTGCTCGTCGCACCAGAGTTCAATCGTGCCGATCTCGGTCAGTCGCGCATGGAGCTTGACGGCGACTTCCGTTGCCTCGCTGCGACGTTTGGCTCGCAGCACGGTTCGAATCGGCGGGAGGGAGCGGATTTGCTCATGATCGACCGTGACGATCTCTCCTGCCTTGTCGATCAAGCGAATGCTGGAGATGAAGAGGGGGAACTCAACCGGTTCGGAGATGCGGAGTTTGAACGTCCGCTCTTGCAGGTCGATCTCTTCGCCCGGCTGCGTCGTCGCCGGCAAGATGCAGAGGGCCTGCGAGCGCCCCTGGTCGTCGTGTCCGACGCCGATGTAATAGGTGCGGGCCAAATTCGCCGCGATCCGGACCCCTTCGCCGCGACGAACCAGTCCGTAATAGGCGGCGCCGCGAGCGACCGCCAGATCGAGCCGATCGTTGTCGAGGATCTGCAACTCGTACTGCGGATCGGTCGCGCGGAACCAGGCGTTGATCTGCTCGATCAACTTGCGGCGCAGGCGGGTCGACTCAAAGAATCCGCCGTTGAACAACACGATGTCGGGCCGAACGGCGGTGGCGCCTTCCTCGTCAAGCACATGCCGATGACTGCGGAGGAACGCCGCTAAGTGTCGCGTGATCGCCGGATCGTTGGCGAACGGCAGACCGAATTCTTGAAAGCCAGAGCTGCGCTTTTCGAGCGGCGTCTCGATCGTACCGCTTGGCAAAAAGCCTTCGACCAGGACTTGCTCGATCTCTTCCTTAGTGACCGTTACTTGGCGGCCGCCGCCGATCAGCTTTGAACCGCTGGCGGGCAAGTTGATCGTGATCTCGGCCGGCGCATCGTCGGTTAGCATCTCTTCCTTCGCGACGCGCGAGCGCCGGACCAGCGTCGACCATTCGGCCGGCGAGAGCTTGCCGCCGGAGGTGAGCTTTTGTTCCAGGTAGGTCGCCAGCGTCAGGTCGAGGTTATCGCCGCCGAGGATCAAATGCTCTCCGACCGCGACCCGGTGGAATTGAACTTTGCCGTCTTCTCCCTGACGAACGCGGATCAGCGTAAAGTCGGAGGTGCCGCCGCCGATGTCGCAGACCAGGATCGTCTGACCGGGCGAAACGAGCGACTCCCAGTTCTCCTTGTGCTTGTCGAGCCACGCGTAAAACGCCGCTTGCGGCTCTTCAATCAAGACGACCCGCTTTAGACCTGCTTCCGCCGCCGCCGCAATCGTCAGCTCGCGGGCGATTTCGTCAAACGACGCCGGGAGCGTCAGCACGATATCTTGCCGCTCAAGCGGATGATCCGGATGGGCGTCGTTCCAAGCGGCGCGAACATGGCCGAGAAGCCGCGCGCTGACGGTGAGCGGCGAGAGCTTTTCCAGGTCGGACGCTCCATGCCACGGCAACAGCGCCGCGGTTCGATCGACGCCGGTATGGGAAAGCCAACTTTTGGCCGAGTTAATCACCCGCGACGGAACGGTCACCCCGTGATCGCGGGCAAACATGCCGACGCAGTACGACTCGTCCTTCTTGCTCCAGGGAAGCTTCAGCGCGTCTGGCGTGAACTCGCTGGTCGCCGCTTCGTAGTGAAACGAAGGGAGCGTCGAGCGGGCTTCGACCTGCTGCGGCGCGACGATCTGCGGGATCGAGAACGACTGCAATTGCCCCGGCGCCGCTTCCGTATCGACGTACGCGACGGCCGAGTTGGTCGTACCGAGATCGATCCCTACGACGTAACGACTCGGCGCCTCTTCGTCGAGCAGCGCCGGTTCTGCCTGATGTTTCGCCACAGTTTCCGCCTAATCGTCTTCGCGAACGTTGAACTCCAGTTTCCAGCGTCCCCCGGTTCGCGGACTGACGCACCACAGCTCGAGCTGCCCCAGTTCCGTGATCTTCGATTCGAAGTTGACCGGCACGTACGATTCCTGAATCGCGTCGTCTTTCGGCAACAGCGTCTCCAGCGGATCGGTTTCGGAGATCTCTTCTTCATCCCAGCGGCTGAGCGCGAGTCCAGGCTGATCATCCTTGCGGATCGGCGAAGAGAAGAAGCGGAACTTGGCGGTCTCGCCTACGACCAGTCCAACCTCTTGCGAAGGAACATGGATCGACGTCCCTTCTTCCATCCCGATCGGCACCACGTTGACCAAATTCAGCGGTCGCGGGGCGCCGGGGATCGCCAGGCCGGCTCGTTCGACGCCGATGTAGTAAGCGCGAGCCGTACCGCCGCGGATCCGAATCCCGCCATGCTTCTTCGCCCAGCCATAGTAAGTGGCGCCGCGGGCGACGGCGTAATCCAAGTCGTGCGGGCCAGCCAACCGCTGCGGCGCTTCGCTCGACCAATCGGCCAGCACTTCCATCAAGCGATCCTGGAACGCATCGCTCTTGAAAACGCCGCCGTTGAACAAGACATGCGTGACCGGAGCTTTTCCTTCTTCGCGATGTGCCTGCAGAAACGCCGCCAGGTGACGCGTGATCGCCGGGTCCGATTCGTACGGCAGGCCCAGTTCCTGGAAACCGGAAGCGTGCCCGCGCTGCGGATGCGCGTCAGCGCCGCACTTCGGGAAGAAGCCGTCGAGCAACAGCGCCAGCGCACGATCGCGGGGAACGTCGACGGTCACGGTACCGCCGATCAATTTGCTGCCGCGGCCGAGAACCGAGATCGGCTGCGCCGCGGCGTTTTCGTCTTGCAGCAGCGTCTCTTTCGCCGCGCGGCACGAGTGCCAGAGCGAGATCGACTGCCACGGATCGAGGTTCACCCCTTTATCGGCGAACAACGTCGAGACGTCGAACGCCAGGGCGAGGTCCATGTTGTCGCCGCCGACCAGCAAGTGATTGCCGACCGCGACGCGGCGGAGCGATAGTTCGCCCCCCTCTTCATCGACTTCGACCAGCGTCAAGTCGGTCGTACCGCCGCCGACGTCGCAGATCAAAAGGCGATCGTTCACCTTCAGCTGCTTCCGCCACTTGTCTCCCCAGTGATTCAACCAGGCGTAAACGGCGGCCTGCGGTTCTTCGAGCAGCACCAGCGTTTCGGGCAGACCGGCGCCTTTGGCCGCTTCGCGGGTCAACTCGCGAGCGCTGGCGTCAAACGACGCCGGAACCGTCAGCACGACGGTCTGTTCAGCGAGCGGCGACTCGGGGAACTTCTCGTTCCAGGCGGCGACCAGGTGTTCGAGATAACGCCGGGTCGCTTCGACCGGCGAAATCTGCGGCAGGCCATTGGGTGCGTTCCAGGGCAAGATCGGCGCCTGGCGATCGACCTTGTGATGGGAGAGCCAGCTCTTGGCGCCGCCGACGGTTCGATCGGGAGCGTCGGCCGATTGACGACGCGCAATTTCGCCGACCGCGAAGTCGCGGTCCGCCGCCCAGGGAAGATCGAGCGCGTGCTGCGACTTCTCGGCGTCTCCCCCCAGGTAGCAGAACGACGGGAGCGAGTGACGTTTATCGACGGTGCTAGTGGCGATCAGTTGCGGCAGTTCGAGCAATTCGACTTCGGCCTGCTCGGTATCGAGCGCGGCGTAAGCGACGACGCTGTTGGTCGTGCCGAGGTCAATCCCGACGACGAAGTTGGCAGGCATCTTTCAGTTCCTAATTCAGAGTGAGTCCGCCGAAGGGAAGCTTAAACCTCGGCTTCCGCCGGGGCAAGAATCTTCGCCGCTTCCGGTTCGCCATTCCATTTGGGCAATTCGCACTTGGTCGCCTTCCAGCCGGCATGGACCAGGCGGGCGCTTTCCGGAGGCGTCGCCCCAACCGAGCCGACCAGGCGCAGTTCGAGCGAGTTAAAGCCGGCCGGAATCGCGATCTTGGTTCCTTCCTCTTCGCCCCGGAGCCGCTCGATGCCGAAGATCCGATCGAGCGTCGCTTTGGTATCGCGATGAACGTCGCGAACCGCGGCGCCGATTTGCGCGTCTGCAAAGCTGCTGAGGTCTTCCTGGAACAAATCGAGGAACCGCGCTTCGCGCTGCAGCGCTGCGAGCAGCACCAGCGCATCGACGCCTGGCGGAACTTCCGGCTTCGGAGGCGCCGCTGGCTTGGGGGGCTCTGGCTTGGCTTCTTTCGCGGGAGCTTCGCTCGCCGGCGGCAGCAGCAAGACGGCCTGTGCCTTTTCCGCCGTTTCGCGATTGAACAAGACCTTAAAGAACAGACTTATTGCAGTACCCAGACGGCCCATGGAATTTCGTATGTCCTCTAATGCGGGAAAAAACGGCGACAACAGATTGTCCAACCTATCGAACGTCGTTGCTTACCGCAATTACCAACTCGCGAAGGGGAATCGACGCAACCTAATGCCGCCCTTAGGGAAACAACGCTTACAAGTTCCCTAGTCACGCTAACCCGCAGACAAATTGGCATATCGAGACGGCGCCGTGACCGTTAGGATATGAACTTTCCTGGCATCCATTATTTATTGAGGACCACATGTCCACCGTCGCCAAGTTGGAGTCGAAGCCGCCGCAGCAGGAAGGGATTATTAAGCCCGCCGAAGCGAAGTCGGAGTCGACCCACGCAGCGAAACCGGATTGGGTGGTCCGTGCGATTCCCTTCTTCTACGGCTGGATGATCCTGCCGATCTCGATGGTCGCCCAATTCGCGACCAGTCCGGGTCAAACCTACGGCGTTTCGCTGTTCAATACCCATTTCTCACGCGACTTGGCGCTGAGCCCGCTCGACGTGTCGTTCGCCTACATGTGGGGAACGATCATCGCGTCGCTGCCGATGTCGCTGATCGGCGGAATTGCGGACCGATTTGGACTGCGGAGCTCGATGACCATCGTGGTGTTGATCTTCGGCGGCTCCTGTTTGTTCATGTCGCAAGTGAGCGGCGTTTGGACGCTGTTTCTCGGCTTCCTGCTGATTCGGATGTTCGGCCAAGGGGCGCTGACCCTGTTGGCGACTACCTCGGTCGACATGTGGTTTCGCCAGCGACTTGGTTTTGCCGTCGGAATTCGAAATCTGTCAATGCCGATCGCGCTCGCCCTCTTCCCGCTGATGTCCGAATCGCTGATCGAGAACATCGGTTGGCGGATGACCTACGTCGTGCTTGGCATCGGCGTCTGCGGCTTGATGCTGCCGTTGCTCTTCGTCTTCTTTCGCAACAAGCCGGAAGATATCGGTCAGTTGCCGGACGGGGTGAAGAGCTTGCCGGCCGAGCCGGGGGATCTCGACCAGAAACCGGTCGACCCTGATTTGCATTTGCCGCAGTTCACCATGGGGGAAGCGCTGCTGACCCGGTCGTATTGGATTCTGGTGGCGCTGATGTCGTGCTGGGCGATGATCGCGACCGCGCTTACCTTTGTGATGGTCCGCTTCCTGGAAAGCCGCGGCCTGAGCGAAGACGAGGCGCCGGTCATCTTCCTCTGCACCGCTTTGACGATGGCGATTTGCCAATTCATCGGCGGATGGCTGGCCGACCATGTCCGGCTGCACTGGCTGATGGCGGCCGGAGCGGTGGGGCTGGCGATGAGCGTGATTTGCTACGCCAACATCAATTCGGTCTATGGCGCCGCCTTGTTCGGACTGGTCTTTGGCGCGGCCCAGGGAGTCGCCGTCTCAGGCGCCAGCAGCGCGTGGGCCCGGTATTTCGGTCGAGCCCATCTCGGTAAGATTAAGGGAAGCTCGATGACGTGGATCGTCGCCGGTAGCGCCGCGGGCCCCTATTTGTTGAATCTAGGGGCCGCCAATCTCGGCGGTTACGAGCCGGTCTTGTGGCTGTTCACGGCGATCTTCGCGTCGCTCGCGGTCGCGTGCATGTTCTGCACGCCCCCCCGCGTGAAGTATCCCCAGCCTGAGTTCTAAACAAGAGTAAGAATAGAACGCGGAGGCCACGGAAAGAGCACGGTAAAACCACGGTAAGAAAGAGAGATTTCATTTTCTCTACCGTGTCCTTCCGTGATATATCCGTGGCCTCCGTGTTCCATTTCTTCGCATTCAATTCCGCCGCTGATTGTCAGGATGTTGTCGTATGGCTGCCGTTGATGAGTACTTTGATAGCGACGGCGTGAAGATTCGGTACGTCGAGCAAGGGTACGGTGAACCGGTCGTGCTGTTGCATGGCTTCACGCGGAATATCGAACATGGCTGGATCAACTACAAGCTGTTCGACCACCTGAGCGAACTTTATCGCGTCATCGCGATGGATGCCCGCGGGCACGGCAAGAGCGACAAACCGCATGGCGACGTTTACGGCAAGCAGATGTACGGCGACGTCGTGCGCCTGCTCGACCACCTGAAGATCGAATCGGCCAACCTGGTCGGCTATTCGATGGGAGGCCGGATGGCCCTCAATACGACGATCCATTTTCCGGAGCGCGTTCGTTCGACGCTGCTCTTGGCCGCCGGCGCTGGTCGGCCGGGCGACGCGGTCGAGTTGTGGGAAGACCTCCAAGATTCGCTCACTAGCCATGGCCAGCTTCACCCGCTGATGAAAGTTCTCTGGTCGAGCCGCAATCCTCCCAGCGAACGTCAGTTGGCGGCGATGAACGCCAACTTGATGGAAGGGAACGATCCGCTGGCCTTGGCCGCCGTCGCGCGCGGTTATTGGGAACTGGGCGTCACCGCCGAACAAGTCGCCGCCATCCAAACGCCGCTGCAAGTGGTGATCGGAGAAGAAGACGCCGCGGCGCGACTCGACGCCGATCGGCTGTGCGACGACTCATCCCACGCCACTCGCGTAGATGTCTCCGGCGCCGACCACTTTACGCTACTGTTGAAGCCGCAGTTGGGGAACTACATCGTCGACTTCCTCCAACAGGTTGGGTAAAACACTTGCCCGCAGCGCAAGCGAGGGAATGGATTCGGAAATGTCTAATGACTAATCACTAATGTCTAATTCGGAGAGCAACGTCTTCCATTAGACATTAGGGCTTAGTCATTAGTCATTAGTCATTTGCTTGCGACCACATTCCCTCGCTTGCGCTGCGGGCTAGTGGAAGAGAGTTTCGTGCTAACTACGTTCATTAAATTATCCCATGGCCAAGCTCCATCTCGAATCGCTTCCTCACGGCACGACCAGCGGCGGCGTCTTCAAGCTGCTGATCGAAGAGGCCGGCGTTAACAATCGCGATATCGGCCGTATTCAATTGCAGCGCCGCACGGCGGCGGTCGAGTTGCCGGCCGACGTTTGCGGTCGAGCCCAGCGAAAACTGGCCGAGACCGCGCCGGAGCTGACCGCTTGGGTCGAACCTGACGATGTCGAGACGCCGCAGATCTTCCGCCAGTTCGAGAAATGCCTGAAGTGGGAAGCCCAAGAGCAGCAAGAGCGGATCGCCAACGATCCCTCCGCCCTGCGGCTGAAGGGACTTCGCCTGCAGGATCAATGGTCGGCCTTAGGTGGACGCGTCGTCTGCAAGCTGACCGGCAAGAATCCGCAGGCCGAACTGCCGATGCACGGTCTGCGCGTCGGCACGCCAATCGTATTGCTTTCCGACAGCGGCGAAGATCGCGCCCGCGGCGTGGTGACGCGACTGACGGCGACTTCGGTTGAACTGGCGATCGGCGACCTGTGGGAAGGGGAAGAAGATCGTCTGGCGGTCGCCATCTCGACCGACGACGTCGCCCGCGGTCGGCAAGAGCGGGCCCTGCTAAAAGCGACGTCGGCCAGCGGAAATCGAACCGCCGAACTGCGTGACGTCCTCTTAGAACTTCAGGCGCCCGCGTTCGCCAAACCGGACGAAAGTCTCGCCTCCGCGCGACTCAATCCATCGCAACAAGCGGCCGTGCAACTCGCTCTCTCGGCCCGCGATTTCGCCATCATTCATGGTCCTCCCGGCACCGGTAAGACAATCACGCTGGCCGAAATCGTTCAGGCCGCCGTTGCCCGCGGCGAAAAGGTATTGGCCTGTGCGCCGAGCAACCTGGCGGTCGACAACCTGGTTGAGCGATTCTGGGCCTGCGGTATCAAAGCGGTTCGCTTAGGACATCCGGCGCGGGTGAGCGAGTCGCTGCATGACGCGCTGCTCGAATCGCTGGTTCGCGAACATCCCGACGCCAAGCTGGCCGAAAAACTGGTCAGCGAGGCGAAGACGCTCTTCCGCAAAGCCGATCGCTTCACCCGTGCGAAACCGGCGCCGGGCGAAAAGAAGTCATTGCGGGAAGAAGCCCGGGCGCTGCTTGACGACGCCGCGCGGATTCAACAACAGACTCTAGAACGTTTGCTCGACGAAGCGCCGGTCGTCTGCTGCACGCTGACCGGCATCGATGACGACTTGCTCGGCGCTCGCACTTTCGATCTGACGGTCATCGACGAAGCATGTCAAACGACTGAGCCCGCCTGTTGGATTCCGGTGTCGCGTAGCAAACGGCTGGTGATCGCCGGCGACCATTGCCAGTTGCCGCCGACGGTCGTTTCGCAAAAGGCCGAAGCGGCCGGCTTTGGCGTCAGTCTGCTGGAGCGACTGATCGCTCGCTATCCGAAAGCGGCGCAGCGGCTCGAGCGGCAATACCGGATGCACAACCACATCATGGAGTTCAGCTCGCTCGAGTTTTACGACGGCGCCCTGGAAGCGGACGAAGCGGTCGCCGGGCATAGCTTGAGCGATTTGATCGCCGCCGACGAGATCTGGGCCAAGCCGGTGCAGTTCATCGACACCGCCGGAGCCGACTATCAAGAGGCGGATGACGACTCGTCAAGTCGCTCCAATCCGCGCGAAGCGGAACTGGCGGTCCGCAAAGTGAATCAGCTTCTCGCGCTGGAGATGCGGCCGGAACAGATCGCCGTGATTACTCCCTACGCGGCGCAAGTTCGCTTGCTGCGCGAGAGCCTGCCGGCCGGCGTCGAATGCGATTCGGTCGACGGGTTCCAGGGACGTGAGCAGGAAGTGGTGATCTGCTCGCTCGTCCGCTCGAACGAAAACGGCGAAATTGGCTTTTTGGCGGACGTTCGCCGGATGAATGTCGCGATGACACGGGCCAAGCGGAAACTGATCGTGATCGGCGACAGTTCCACAATCGGGGGGAACCCGTTCTATGCCCGGCTGCTCGAATATGTAGAATCAATCGACGCGTACCACTCGGTCTGGGAGGAAGTGGAGTAGGTTATCGCGGCGGTGGCCCACTCTAACTCCCGATTTATGTAGCATTTTTTGGCTATGCAAAGGGTTGCGGGATCACCGCGAGACTTTGCGATTTTGACCGATTGGGTTATTCTTAAGGTTTCGAGCCTTTCTACTCCTACCCGCGTAAGAGAGTTCTTTCATGACGCATTCTGTCGCTAGTCGTCGTCAGTTTCTCAAGACCTCGGCTGCTGCGGCGGCCGGCTTGGCTGTCGCTCCTGCTTTTGTTCCTTCGACGGCGTTCGGCGCTAACGAACGGATCGTGACCGGCCATATCGGCCTCGGGGGACAAGGTCGCGGCAACCTCGGCAAGTTCATCAAGAATGCGGTCGCCATCTGCGACGTCGACAGCAAACATGCCGAACAAGCCGCCAAGACCGTCAAAGATAAAGCGGGGACCGAGTGCGAAATCTACGGCGACTACCGTAAGATCCTCGATCGCAAAGATATCGATGCGGTCGTCATCTCGACTCCCGATCACTGGCACGCTCTGCCGACCATCGAAGCTTGCCAGGCGGGTAAAGACGTCTACTGCGAAAAGCCGCTGACCCTGACTGTGGTTGAAGGGCGGAAGATCGTCGAAGCGGCTCGCGCCAACAAACGGATTGTGCAAACCGGTTCGCAGCAGCGTTCGGCCAGCAACTTCCGTAAGGCTTGCGAATTGGTTCGCTCCGGTTACCTCGGCAAGCTGCAGACGGTGCTGGTCGGCATTCCGGGACCGAATCACCCCGGCAAGCCGATTCCCGATTCCGATCCGCCGGCCGAACTCGACTACGACTTCTGGCTCGGTCAGGCTCCGCTACGGCCTTACAACAAGAACCGCGTCCACTACAACTTCCGCTTCTTCTGGGATTACTCGGGCGGTCAGATGACCAACTGGGGCGCCCACCATATCGACATCGCCCACTGGGGGATGGGAATGGACGACAGCGGCCCGATCTCGGTCGACGGCAAAGCGACCTTCCACCCGGAACATTGGCACGACGTCACCGAAACGTGCCGCATCACCTACGTCTATCCGAACGACGTGACGATGATCCTGGGCCAGAAAGAGAAGGACATCCCGCAGGGAACGACTTTCATCGGCGAAAAGGGTCAGATCTTCGTCAATCGCGGCCAGTTCAAAGCGACGCCGGGCGAAATCGGCGAGATCAAGCTGACCGACAGCGACGTCCATCTCTACGACAGCTCGGACCACCACAAGAACTTCCTGGACTGCATCAAGTCGCGTGAACTGCCGATCTGCGATGCGGAAATCGGTCACCGCACCGCGACCGCTTGCCATCTAGGGAACATCTCGTGCCGTCTCGGCCGCAAGATCGCGTGGGACGCCAAGTCCGAAACGATCAGCGGCGACGACGAAGCGGCCGGTATGCTCTCGCGTCCGTATCGCGCTCCGTGGGAGTTGACCTAGTGAAACGCATTTGTCTGATCTTGATCGCGCTGGCGGCCTTCGCGTCGCCGGCGCTGGCCGAAAAGTTTGACCCGGCTCGCTGGGATGCGGAGATCTCCAAAATTGAAGCTCGCGACGCCAAGACGCCGCCAGCCAAAGAAGGGGTCGTTTTCATCGGCAGCTCCAGCATTCGGATGTGGGATCTGCCGAAGTACTTCCCGGACCAGCCGGTCGTTAACCATGGCTTCGGAGGTTCGCACCTGGAAGACTCGGTTCACTACGCCGATCGACTGGTGACTCCCCTGAAGCCGTATGCCGTGGTCGTCTACGCCGGCGACAACGACATCAGTCATGGCTACAAACCGGAGCGTGTGCGGGACGACTTCCTGAAGTTCGTCGCCAAGGTTCATGAAACCTTGCCCGAAACGAAGATCATCTACATCGCCGTCAAACCAAGTTTGTCGCGGTGGAACCTGGTCGACAAAGTTCGCGAGACGAATCGCCTGATCGCCGCCGAGTGCGAAAAGGGAGACCTGCTCACCTTCATCGACATCGACGAGCCGATGCTCGGCGAAGATGGAAAGCCGCGAAAAGAGTTGTTCAAGAATGACGGCCTGCACATGACCGACGCCGGGTATCAGATCTGGACGAAAGCGGTCCAGCCGGCGATCGCGAAGTAACGCGTCTCTTGGCACGGGTGCCATGCTCTTCTCGCGTCTTCGCGAGAAGAGCATGTCTTCGAATTGTTTACCAGGTCAAAGACATGCTCATCCGGCGAAGACGCCGCAAGAGCATGGCACCAGAGACGCATAGCGCACGAGAAAAGCCCACGTGAAACTCACGCGGGCTTTTTCTTTGTACGTTTCGTCTCTCCCAGACGTTCTCCAACGCAGCGATCGCTGCGCGAAAACTAGTCGAGGTAGAGGGAGCGTTCTTTGGCGGAACGACGTTCAGCGCGGAGACGAGCACGACGCTTCAGATCGCTCGGCTTTTCGTAAAACTTGCGACGGCGCATTTCTTTCTTCAAACCGCTGCGCATGACAAGTTTACCGAAGCGACGAACAGCTTCTTGAATCGACTCCTTCTCGCGAACCAGAACTTTGACCATGTCTTTCCTGAATAACGTAGCGTGAACGAATTTATCGTTGGTTGGAAAACCAACGCTTCAAGAGACCAGAAACCCTTCTAGTCTCGCCAGCAAGCTAGTGCGAAACGACCAATATAGCGGATTATAGGTCACTCCGCCTAGACCTATCTCAAGAATATTGAACGCTTTACGCCAAACCTGGGCCGCTCTAGATTGGCAAAGCCGACGGATCGCCCTGGCTCGTAAGTCCTTTTGTTTTACGATCTTGCGCGGATTTCAGTTGTTTCAGCTCGGCCGGGTCGACAATCCAGCCGCGACAACGGCGAGCGCCGCACCCGCAAGGAATTGCCGCATTGGCGGGCCACGCGTAGTCAATCGTCAGCTGATCGCCGGCGGCGATCGGGCGGATCGTTTCGAGCCAGATTTCGGCCGGCGGCTCGTCCTCTTCGAGATAGACCAGGCAGCAGTTCGGCTCGCAGCTGTGGTTCAAGTAGCGGAACGGTTCGCCCGGTTCGAGCGAGAACGTGTCCCCCAGATCAATGCAGTAGCTGCTGGAGTAATGTTCGTCGTCGATCACTTCGCCGGTGACCATGGCGATTAAGTGGCGCTTCGGAAAAGCGCGAGCGGCGAACAAACCCTTTCCATAAGGAGTGTCGCCTACCTGAAACAGATCGTCCAAGACCTTCGCCCCGTTCTACAACTCGTTGCCGTTCGATTCATCCATGCTAACGAGCGACTTGATTTCGGGAAGGGGCGTTGACTAGAACGGCGCGTAATCGCCGTTCTGTCGCAACAGGCGCCATTGGTTTTCGTACTTCTGCAGGAAGGTCCAACCAAGTTCGCCGTAAATGTCGGCGCGCTTCTTGTACAGAATCAGCTTGGTCGGCTCTTGCTTGATCAACTTGTTGAGCAGCTCCAGCGCTTCTCCCTGACGATCCTTTCGCCGCAACCGGCGATCATGCACCAGCGCGTACTTCTCTTCGGTCGTGTCGACCCAGCTGGCGAGTTGCTGGTAGGTCTTTTCAAAAAGCTCCCCCCGTTTCTCTGGATCAGCGGGGCTCTTTTCGATGTTGGGATCGGTTTCGTCAGGCAGGTCCATATAAGCGATCGCGCGGCATTTGCGATAAAGCGCGTCGGTCAGGACGTCTTTCTGGTTGGTCATCTCCGTATTCCGCTCTTTTTCTTCCTCGGTTTTCGGATCCTGTTTCCGGCCGAAGTAGCGGGCTAACTTGTTCTGCGGAATCAGACGGATCAGCTTGTCGGCCGCTTTGACGACGGCCGGCAAATGCGCTTTCCGGTCGTCCCCGTCGAGCATGTGGAGACGCGCCTGAAGCACCTTGAAATTGTCAGGACTTTCTTTGAGCAGCTTGTCAGCCAGTTGGTCGAACTGCTCCTTGTTTTTCTTTTTCGCCAGGACGCTCAGTTCAGCGACCTGTAAGTCGAACATCTTCTCTTCCAGCGTTTTTTCTTTCGGCTTGTCGGCCGTCGCGGCTTCCTCTTTCGGAGCCGGCGGAGGGGGAAGGTAAATCAGCTCGAACCCGCCCGGTCGACGCCCTGCGCCGGCGACCTGGTTCTGCTCTTCGCCGAAGTAGATCTTGCCGAGGAAGCGATCCCGCGCGCCAATCGTTTTCGGCAATGCGCTATCGGACGGACGTCCCAGATAAAAGGCTTCCATCTCGCCGTCGGCGATCTTCTGGCCGGACAATCGGCCCGATCCGCTCATCACCTGATCGAAGCTTTGCCGCACCGGCAGCGACGCTTTCGACTTCAGGTCTTGATCCAGGAAGATTGGCATCCCTTCCAGTTTCTCGAGCGACTCGCGATCGAAATGCCGCAGAAAGAGCCGGAGCGTATAATCCCCTTTCGGCAGCTTCGCCGAGCGACCCGAGACGCCGACCCCCATCTGTTGCTTGTTCTTGTCATAGATCATCCAGAGCCGGCCTGACCAGATCTCGAAGGCGGAGTCGTCCGACATCACCGACGGACGAGGACTGACCTCCCCTTCTTCGGCCATCGTAAAGTCGTAGGTTAGCGTCAGACCGTAGTTGCGACGCTCCTCCGACAGCTGATCACGTTCGGCCGACAGCGGTTTCAGCTCCGCTTTTTTCGGCTCAACCACCCGCCGCCAGGTCGAAAGCTCCGCTTTCGGGCCAAGATGTTCCAGGCCAAATGCGCCGACCACTTCGACCCGCTTCGCATAGTCGACGCCGTCAAAGACGATCGTCTGATTGACCGGATCGAGCGAATGGAACGTGAGCTGGCAGTCGAATTCGGCGTCGCCGAGGCTGTTCCAGTAATGGGCCAAACAAAGCTCCAGCGTCCGCCCCTCGACGACCGCAAAGCTGACGTTCTTCACTTCTCCTTCGACGAACCGCAGGTAGGTGCGTTCTTCCTGATCGCGGCTATCCTCTTGCGGCAATAGTTGCTTCGTATGAGCGACCATCAGACGCGAACCAGCGAACTCGCCGGCCGAGATCTTCAGGTCGGCCCAGGTCGCGCCGACCGGAACATTGATAAAGCGGCGTTCCACTTGCCCGGCCGACGATTTCAGTTTCTCTTGCCACGTGTTTTTCAACTTCAGTTTGACGGTCTGCGTCACGGTGATCGGCACGCGGAACAACGGCCCGGCGGCCTGATTGTCGGCGTCGTAGCCTCGGATTTCGGTGTAGTGGGCGCCCGGCGGAAGCGCCGTCGGGTCGACTTCGATCTCAAAGTCGCGGCCGCCGTACGCCAGGAAGAAGACTTCCGGCGACTTGACCCACTCGGCGTCGCACTCCAGACGAACCTTCATCTCGAATGACGACTTGTCGGCGCTCGGAACGTCTTCGGGGAAGCGGGGCTCGACTTCAATCTTGGCCTGGGTCGTCGTCGCCAGATCAACCGCTTCCCGCAGGTAGATGCCGCGGTCGTTGTGATGGGAGGTCACTTTCACGTCGTAGCGGAGTCGGGCGTCAATCTGGTGCGAGTTTTCCGCGAGCCAGTCGTAGGCGGCGTCAACTTGCAACAGCCCCTGCCCCATCGCGAACGGACTTCCATCTTTCAAAGCCCGGGCGCTGTTCTGGATCGCTCGCTTCACCAGCGTCGGCGAATAGGGAATCTTGTCTTGTTTCAAGGCCGAAACGAGGACCGCCAAACCGCCGCAGACGTTAGGCGAGGACATCGACGTCCCATTCATCAGCTGCTTCGGAGTAAGCGCCCATTGCGAAACGGGAGCGATCGCGCCGCCGGGAGCGCAGATATCAACCCCCAGATCGCCGTCGGACGCCGGTCCACGCGAACTCCACGTGTACGGCACTTCTTCCAGCTTGTCGCGAAGCGAATAGCTCACTTCGGCCAGTTCCGGCGAAACATAGGCGCCGACGCCGATGATCGACGAGGTGGTACCGCCAGGCGCCGTCACCGAGGTAAGGGCCGGTCCGTCGTTGCCGGCGCTGGCGACCCAGATGATCCCATGTTTGTAGACGACTTCATTTTGCAGTTCGGTCAGCGGGCCGACGTTCGGAATCGGCGCCGCGCCGCCGTAGCTCATGTTGATCAGGTCGACCTTGTTGTCGATCGCGGCGAGCATCCCCCGCGTTTCGCCGGTGCCGAGCGAGTTGGAGCCAACCCGCGTATCGCCGATCTTCACCGCCACGATCTGGGCGCCGGGGGCGATGCCGTTTTGCTCGGGATGTTCCGGATGGTAGGCGGCGATGATGCCGGCGACGTGGGTGCCATGCGTACCGCAGTCGGTCACGACCGAGAGGATATTGCCGTCGTCGTAGATGTTCAGCGCGTAGTTGAGGAGCCCCTCGTCGTCGAAGGTGGCGTATTGCCGCTCGGCCCGGAAGTTGGTCATCAGCTTTTGGTCGTCGAGCTTCCCATCTTCGTCGGTATCTAAAACCGCACGCCACATTTTGCCGTCAAAGAAAACGACGCAGTCGTAGATCGGGCCGGGATCATCCCAAGCGCCGTGCGCTTTCTCGAGCTCCTTCTGCCGCGTTTTCAGCTCGGCCAGCTCTTCTTTTTGTTCGTCAGTCGGCTTCGCGTGAGCGGCGTTAAACGCTTCGATTTCGTCGCTTAGCTTCGCCTGTTGGGCGCGGAACGCCTCGTCCCACTCTTTTTTCCGCTCAGTCTTCAAACGGCTGACGAGCCCGCCGGGGAAGAGATCGTACCCCCGCTTCATGCCGACGTGATATTCGCCGCTGGGGCATTTCCACTTCTTGGGAATCGTCAACTGGCGGCCGGTCAGCCCTTCCAGAATCCCCTCTTCGTTCGGCTTGCGAACGGTCGAGGTATCGACGTCGCCGCTGCCCGAGGCGTCGACCATGTCGATGATTTTCGGCCGACCGTCAGGCGTTTTCTGCAAACCGACGGCGCCAGGATCGACCCCAGTGTCGAAGACGGCGACCACCACGCCGCGGCCGTCCGCTTCGGCATGTTTTTCCAGGAACCGGATCGCGCCGATTTCGGACTTCGGCATCAGGCCGTAGCTGGGGAACTTCGCTTCTTCGCCGAGGAGGGCGACCGAGAGAAACGAGCCGATGACGATCGACAGAAGAGAACGCAAAATCATGGTGATCGATCGGGTTGGAGAGGGAGGATTGTAGCGATGTTGTCGGGCGGGAGCCTTTCTATCTTACTTTAGTCAACGAGCGGGAGCGGAGGTTCATCCGAAAAACTGCGCCCATTCGCCTTTGGGGGAGTTACCGGAAAAGACGGTTAGGCGCGTAGTTTTCGATATACCGCCGAACAGGGATCTTCTTTGCCGTATTATCGCTGCTCATGTAGCGAATTTTGCCAAAGATCGGCCGTTCCGGCCCCCAGGCCCGATCGTACCGACCCAGACACCAGAAAATGCCGCTGTAAGAATTCGGGTTTCGCCCGTCGACGGCGTACTTGTTGTTGAGGTGGATTAGCACCTGCAGGGCCTCTCGCGGCGTTGGCGACCACTCCAGAATCTTCTTCCCCCACAACATCCGCAGGTAGTTGTGCATTCGCCCTTCTAATACCAGCTGCCCCTGAGCGGCGTTCCAGAGGTCGTCGTAGGTCCGCCCCTGTTCGAGCTGGTCCAGGTCATACAGGTGGGGGCGTTTATCTTGGACGTGATCCTGCAGCGTTTCCTGGGCCCAATCGGGAAGCGACTCGTAGCGATCGTAATTCGACTCGCGGGAGCACATGTTGTAGCCGATCTCGCGCCACGTGATCAGCTCGTCCAGAAAGGACTCGGCGCTCAGGGACATATTCCACCAACCTTCGCGGGAGCCGGTCGCCTTGCTGCTCAGCATCGAGACGTCCCACTTCTCTTGGGAGGCCAACTGGGCGAAAACGTCGTGCGCCGAGAGATGGCCGAAGTGGAGATACGGCGAAAGTCCGCTCGCGACGTCTGCTTCGGGGGAATTGCGCTCGTCGCCGTACCGCTCCAGCTTGCTCGAAAGGAAGCTCGTCAGCGTCTGTTGCGCGGCGACGCTTCCTCCATCCATGACGGCGTCCCCCACCGATTGATCGATCGGCAGCACATCGAGTGCATCGGACGTCGCCTTCAATAGCTCGTCCGACGCCGGCGGATAGCGCTTTTGAATGTCGGCGATCAGGCTGGCTTCGGCCCGCGGGATCTTGGCATTGATGAGCGGCTCTTCCTGCGGGAACTCGACCAGGTAATCACGCAGGTTGTGATGCAGAAAGCGGCGGAAGCTGTGGGCGACGGTAAAGGTCCGGTCGCCGGCCTTCATCGGCAGCAGCCCGTTGGAGTCGATCGCTTCCAGCTTCACGTCGACCTTCCGCGCGAACGCCCGCACCATCCGGGGCAAGAAGAAGCAGGGAAAGTCGTCGGTGACGATCACGCACGATTTTTTCGCCAGCGCCGCCAAGAGGCCGTGATCGGCATCCTTCGTCGGTTCGACGTACGGGTAATAAAGAGCCGGCGTCGGCCCAATCGCCGCCGCATTGGCGCCCATCCCTTGCATGACAAAGCGGTGGAAACGGCGACTCGCCCAGGGATAGTCGATCCGGAGCGCCTCAAAGATCACCAGCGGCTTGTTCAGATGCTGCGCCCAGTCGACCGCACGCTGCAAGCTGAAGTTACACCGCGTCCGGCGGTTGGCGATCATCCAGTAGAGGACGAAGTCGCCGTCACTACGGATCGGCGCGTCATTACACGAGGTGAGTCGAAGCTGCGGGAAATCTTCCACGGGAGGTGCGTCTCTGGAGGCAAGGAGATACTAGAGTCCAAGAATGCGCCGCAGGGCCGGCTCCAGTTCGGGATCGCGAAACGTGTAGTTCGTTTCTAACAGTCGCGTCGGCATGACTCGGCTGCTGGCGAGCAACAGGTCGTTCGCCATTTCCCCCATCGCCAACTTGGCGGCGAAGCTGGGGACCGGCAAAATCGTCGGGCGATGCAGCACATGACCGAGCGTTTTGGTGAACTCGCGGTTGGTCGCCGGGTTGGGGGCCGTCAGGTTGACCGGGCCGATCAGCTCGTCGTTCATCAAACAGTGGTGGATGCCGCCGATCACATCGTCCAAGGTGATCCAGCTCCAGTACTGCTTGCCGCTGCCGATCACGCCGCCGACCCCTAGCTTGAACGGAGTCAGCATCTTGGCGAGCGCCCCGCCCTGCGGGCTCAGCACGATGCCGAGCCGCACGTTTGCGACCCGAATGCCGGCCATCGCCGCCGGTTCGCACGAAAGCTCCCATGCCCGGCAAACGTCCGGCAGAAAACCTTCGCCGGCGATGCTCTTCTCATCGACGATCTGATCGCCGGAGTCGCCGTAATAGCCGATCGCCGACGCGCAGACCAACGTCTTCGGCGGCTGCGGCAGCGCCGCAAGTTGGGTGGCGAGAAACGTCGTCCCGTCGACTCGCGAGTTGCGGATCTTCGCTTTTTGCTTGTCGGTCCAGCGAGCCTCGGCGATCCCTTCGCCGGCCAGATGGACGACGGCGTCAATGCCGGCCAGCGAAGCGGCGTCGATCTCGCCTTGTTCGTAGTTCCAGTAGACGCCGGATTTGCTTTTGCTGCGGGTCAGCGGCACGACTTCATGTCCGCCGGTCGTAAGAAACGCGGTGAGCGACTTGCCGACCAAGCCTGACGCTCCGCTGATGGCGATTTTCATGGCCTCCCTTTCCAAGTACGGCTGATGGGCGGCCAAGTCGGCGAGCAGCGTCGCATGGCGATAGCGAAACATCCGCTCCAGCTTGTCCGCAACATAGGCTCCACCCAGCATTTTACCGAGTTCACCCCCGGGAACGGAGTATTCGACATGGTCTTCGAGATAACAATGCCGCTTGTCGATCGAGCCGAACCGATGCTCATGCTCCCAATGGGCGAACGGCCCGGAAAGCTGCACGTCGGAAAAGAGTTCGTTCTCAATGAACGTGCGATGTTCGGCCAGCCACCGAACGGGAACAGGACCGATGTTGGTCTTCAGCACCGCCTGCGAACCAGGGGCCAGACCAGCCTCGTACTTTTCCACCGTGACCGATTCCCAGGGAGGCGTCAGACGAGCAAGCGCCCCCTCACGCAAATGCCACGCAAAGGCGACTTCGACAGGAACAGGGATTTCACTACGCCGCTGGAAAACTTGATGCGTCATCGGTGATATGCATAAAGGCGGGAAAGTCCCGCCCGATATTCTCGAAAGGAAAAAAGGTTCGCCCCGACCGCTGCGACTCTCGCCGTCCCCTCCAGAACATTGCGAGTCAGCACCAGGCCGAGGCGAACGTTCCGCGCCTTACTGGGGCAGCAATACGGTATCGATCACATGGATCACGCCGTTGGAGGTGACGATGTCGGCTTTCACCACTTTCGCGTCGTTGATCATGACGGCGCCATCTTTCGCCGAGATCTTGATCGGCTGCTCGGCCAACGTATCGGCCGATTTGACCTTCGCCGCATCGGCCGCCATGACCTTACCGGCGACGACATGATACTTCAGGATCATGGCCAGCTTCTCTTTGTCTTTCAGCAGGCTCTCGACCGTACCCTTCGGCAGTTTCGCGAACGCCTCGTCGGTCGGGGCAAAGACGGTGAATGGTCCATCGCTCTTCAAAGCGTCTACCAGCCCCGCCGCTTTGACTGCGGTGACCAGCGTCTCAAATTGTCCGGCGGCGACCGCCGTATCAACAATATCCTTTTCCGCCTTCTCGGCAGCCATCGCGGGACGAACGACAGCGACGGCGGCAATCAGCATCATCGGGGCAAGAATCCATTGCAAAGCACGCATGAGTTAAGCTCCTGGTAGCGATTGAGGAATCACACTAGGACCGGGCGACCTAAGATTTCGCCAAGTTCCAGCACGGGGAATAAGGGACTTGTCATGACGCGTCGTTGACTTCTGTTGGCGTTGTAGCGGTCAGGGCGTCGGTGACCAGTCGAAAAGAAGAATTGCCGCGAGGAATTTTTTAGAGAGATTTCGCGGGACTGATGGGCGTCGAAAAACCACGAACCCTGATCCGAAAAGGATCGCCGCACGATGTTTCCAAAAGCTGCGGAGTCCGATCTCCGGCGCCAGATCGAGATATCCCGGCATTCCCATGAGGACGATCTTGCCGCAGGCTTCGGCAGCGTCGAACTGCCCCATGCCATTGAGCGTAAATCTCCACAGGCGGCCTTCGATTTTCGCGGGAAGTACGTTTTTCCCGCCGCTGGATTGAGCGTTGATCCTCGCAGTCGTATTCGGCGGCGTCATCACCTGCACGAATCCACCCTATCGAAGGCAATATCCGCAGCGGCCCGTCGAATGCATATCACGAAACGAGGGACGGCTCGTCCATTCCGTCACTCGTTCGCAACCCATCTGATCGAGGCGGGCTATGACATCCGCACGATATAGGAACTCTTTGGTCACAGTGACGTTAGGACGACAATGATTTATGCTCATGTTTTGAGCCAGGGAGGACGTGGCGTCCGCAGCCTGGCTGATTTCGACGTCCGGGTTACCGATTAACGTGCGCACGTTATTCGGAAAGGTTCTGAATAAACACTAGTTATGTGCCTGGCTATGGATGCAGTATCCGCTATCGTCAACTGTGACTTTGAGGCTGCCGAGAGCCTGCGGGGGAGTCTTGATGAGCAGCAAGTATCTGATGTCATCGCGCTGTACTTGGGCACCGCCGACTGGGGCCAAAAGGACATCGCAATTCATTTGCTTCAAGATTGCGAACCTTCCGTCGTAGAAGCCGTCATGCGAGACGCATTGCAGTCGCCAACTGTTGAGACTCGCGCCCTTGCGTTATGTTCCCTAAAGAACGACTTTGCAATGTTCGAGCGGTTTCTACGGAACGGTTTCGTTGACGCTTCACTGGTTGACGCGGCGATCGAATCCGAGTTTCGCACATAACAAGGCGTTGCACCCGACCGCCAAAACGTTTTGTCAAATGGTACAATCCACCGGCGGCGGGTGAACTTAGTCGTTATTCGGAGGCAGTTATTACGTTGCATGTCTACCTCAACGTATCGATTACGCGATATGTCAGCGATGTCCCTCAGCCGGGATTCGTTGAATGTGAACTAACCGACGCCAACGGGCAACTTTGGCGATTCGTGGACAAAACCGCGATATTCAGTTCGGAAGACTTGACGGCCCAGACAATCTATCCACGCCCAGGTGTCATCGCAGGAGCGATTGTCAGCCGCAGTCGTGACAAATCGGGACGTGAAGTCGTGTTGGTTGATACTGAGCGTCCTTGGGACGTTGAGTCGATAGACGGTAAGAGTCAATTCGAGGTGTTTGCGGACTTACTCGTTACTCATCCCGCATAACAAGGCGTTGCACCCGACCGCCAAAATGCCTTGTCAAATGGTACAATCCACCGGCGGCGGGTGAACTTGGTCGTTATCCGAATAGAACTACAGCACGCACTTGGAAATGCCATTGACATATGATCCGCCAATCGTTGTAAATGAACCGCTTGGGAAGCGTTGGCTACAGCCGCTGCGTTGGCACCTCACTGCACTCGCGTTCTTTCTTCCTTTCGCGTTGATGCTTGCGATTCACCGCTACCTTGGACTATCAGACGCGATGATGGTTGCTCCCGCACCTGGCCAACCGCATTCGATTCTCTACAATATCTTGATGATTGGAACTTTTTGGTTTGGTGTTGGCGGCTACCTACTGCATGTGTTACTTATTGCCGACCGAACGCCGATTTGGCTATTCATCAAGCTTGCATTATTGGCGGCTTCGTGGGCTCTGTTGATTCTGATGGTACCATAGGCATAGGGCTGGAACACGAACTGGTCGGATAACCAAGCCATGCACGCCGAGCACGCGATCAGCCGTTTTTGACATGGTAGCTTCCCTCGCGCGTGCCGGGTGATGGCCAGCGTTGGGCTTCCCAGGTACTTGGCTGATCGTTGTGAGTCCCGCCACTTCAAAATACGTAAGGAGGGCGGTGTCCTGAGCATGAAATCGATCTGCGCGCGCCACGGCTTGGTGTGGCCATGAATTCCGCATCTAAGGCGTCGCAGTTGCGATGCAAAGTCGGGGGACAAGCGGCGGGAGATTCATCGCTTGGGACGCGCACAATCATGGCCGCGCAGAGCCGTGGCCGTGGCACCCGCGCTACGCTGGCGAATGTCCAACAGTAGTTGTCAATCGTCGCGAGGTTTTGTCATTCCGTTCAACTGTGGAACTCCGGAAGAGCTCAGAGTTCGACGCTACCCTTACCCCGAGCTCCCCACCGCACAAGCTTCCGCCACCGTTTCTGCGAACTGCGACGTCGACAACTTCCCGCCCAGGTCGCCGGTTCGCGTTTCCGGATTCTGCAGCACGGATAGCAGTGCGCCTTCGATTCGGTCGGCCGCTTCGGTTTCGCCCAGGTGCTTGAGCATCATCGTGGCGCTCAGCAGCAGCGCGGTTGGGTTGGCCAGGTCTTTGCCGGCGATGTCGGGCGCCGTGCCGTGGACCGCTTCGAAGATGGCGGCGGTTTCGCCGTAGTTGCCGCTCGGGGTGACTCCCAAGCCGCCGACCAGGCCGCTGGCCAGGTCCGAGACGATGTCACCGAACAGGTTTTCCATCACCAGAACTTCAAACTGCGTCGGATCCATCACCAGCTTCATCGCGGCGGCGTCGATGATGCAGTCGTTCAGTTCAATGTCGGGATACGACGTGGCGACGTCGCGGACGGTATCGAGAAAGAGCCCGTCGCTTAGCTTCAGGATGTTCGCCTTGTGGACGCAGGTCACCGTCTTGCGGTTGTACTTGCGGGCCGTCTCAAAGGCGAAGACGGCGATGCGGCGCGACGCTTTTTCGCTGATGACGCGGAGGCTTTCGACGACGCCGGGAACGACCGTATGCTCCAGGCCGCTGTAGAGCCCTTCGGTGTTTTCGCGAATGACGATCAGGTCGACGTTATCGAAGCGGGTCTTTACGCCGGGGATGGTGCGAGCCGGGCGGAAGTTGGCGTAAAGCTGCAGTTCCTGACGGAGCCCGACGTTGACGCTGCGGAATCCTTTACCGATCGCGGTGGCGAGCGGGCCCTTCAGGGCGACGCCGGTCTCTTTGATCGCGGCGATCGTCTCTTTCGGCAGCGGGACCCCTTCCTTTTCGACGGCGGTCACGCCGGCCAGAACGGGGCGCCAATCGATCGAAACGCCGGCCGCTTCGATGATCCGTTTTACGGCGGCGGTAATCTCGGGACCAATGCCGTCGCCGTCAATCAAACAAACGTTGTGCGCCATCGTACGCCCCTCGGATAGTGTCTTCGTATGCTGCTGCGTGTCGGGCCAGACGAACGGTTTTCGTCGGGCCATTTACCGATTATTTGCGCTGGCGAGGGTTGTCGTCGAGATCTAGCGAGGCGCAAGAGCAAGCGCCAGCTGCGCAAAACGGACGTAGTGGAAAGATGCGATCCGCTACGTTTACGAGACGGAATGATCGATGCCGCTCAGGGGAAAAATTTTTTGAGCGTTTCTAGCAGAGGGGCGAATTCGCCGGTCAATTAGCCTGCACGTGGCGCCATGCTCTTATCGCGTCTTCGCGAGAAGAGCATGTCTTCCATGCGTTTCGCCAGGAGGGCGAAGACATGCTCATGCGGCGAAGACGCCGCAAGAGCATGGCACCAGGCACCAGGATATGACGTGGCGCCAGGAATTAGAAACTACCCGGTGATCAGCTTCATATTCATTTCCCCTTCGTTCACCGTCGGGCGTTCGGGGCGACCTTTGTGGAAGTAGGTCAGTTTCATGTTGTCGAGCCCCATCAGGTAGAGGATCGACGCATGGAGCGAATGGACGTGCATCCGATCTTCGGTCGCGTGCAGGCCGATTTCGTCGGTGGCGCCGATCGTCTGACCGCCGCGAACGCCGCCGCCGGCGAACCACATGGTGAAGCCGGTCGGGTTGTGGTCGCGACCGTTTCCTTGCTCGCTCATCGGCGTGCGACCGAATTCGCCCCCCCAAACGACCAGCGTATCGTCGAGCAGCCCGCGACGCTTTAGGTCGGTCAGCAACCCGGCGACCGGTTTGTCGGACGAACGGCAGTTTTCGGAGTGGTTCTTTTCAATGTTGTTATGGGCGTCCCACTTGCTGCCGGTGCCGTGATAGAGCTGCACGAAGCGAACGCCCCGTTCGACCAGGCGGCGTGCGAGCAGACAGTTGCGGCCGAACGCTTCGGTCTCTTTGTCGTCCATGCCGTACAGGTTCTTCGTCTCTTCGGTTTCTTGCGCCAGGTCGATCGCTTCGGGAGCGTGCACCTGCATGCGGAAAGCGAGCTCGTAGCTCTTGATCCGCGCGTCGAGTTCGCTCTGGCCGGGATGCTCGTGGGCGAACCCTTGGTTCATCCGGTTCAGGTAAGCGAGCTTCGATTTTTGGCGAAGATCGGTGACGCCGTCCGGGTTTTCCAGATTGCGAATCGGCGTTTCGCCGGCATGGAAGCGGGTGCCCTGGTAAACGGCCGGCATGAAGGCGGTTCCCCAGTTACGCGGACCGTTGACCGGCGTGCCATTGTTGTCTTGCAGCACGACGAAGGCCGGCAGGTTTTCATTCTCGGTCCCCAGGCCATAGCTGACCCAACTGCCGAGCGAAGGACGACCGCCGATGATCGCGCCGGTGTTCATCTGGCAAACGCCGCCGGCATGGTTGATCCCGTCGCTATGGCACGAGCGGACTACCGCCAGGTCGTCGGCATGCTGGGCGGTATGCGGCAGCCAATCCGAAATCCAGAGGCCGCTCTCGCCATGTTGTTTCCACTTGCGAGGCGAACCGTAGAGGGGCGCTTTCCCTTCCCCCATCGCCAGGATCACCTTCTTGAACGAGCTGGGGAGCGGTTGCCCGTGCAGCTTGTTCAAGGTCGGCTTCGGATCGAACAGGTCGATGTGGCTCGGGCCCCCTTCCATGAAGAGGAAGATGACGTTCTTGGCCCGCGGCGCCAGGTGCGCCATCTGGTTGCTCTCGGCCAGACTGCCGTGATCGGCGCGCGCGTTTTGCGCCATCATCCACGAGAGGGCGAGCGAACCGAACCCGGCGCCGGTGCGCAGCAGCGCTTGGCGACGATCGATGACCTGTTCGTGATGCGGGACGCCGTGTTGTTGGCAAACAGTCGATGACATGGGCTTACGGCACGTAAAGGAATTCGTTGGAATTAAGCAGGATGTGGCAGAAGTCGACCCACGCGGCGTTGTCGGAACTGACCGCGGCGTCTCCAGAGACGAGATCGACTCCCCCTTCGAGCGAACGAAGCGAACCGGTCGGCTTTTCAAACTTCCAGTGGCCAACCACTTCGGCTACGTCGCCGCTGTTTTGGATTAGCAGTTGATCTTCGCTGAGGACCGCAGGGACAGCACGAACTTCGGCGACCAAGCCGTCGAACGAGCAGCTTTTCGTGCCGGTGCGACCGCCGATGACCAGCGGGTATTCATTGCGGAGCCCGGCGATGATTTCGGTCTTCACCACCGCCGTTTGCAGCGGCGCGTTCTCTTCCGAGAGGTCTTGGACGAAGAAACGAACCTCCGCGGCGCCCGAGTCGTCGCGAGCGTACTGCAAGCAGGCATAGTAGGGACGCCCCAGCTCTAAGTGAATGCCGGAGGGGAGGACTTCGTAGACCGTCTGGTCGAGCGAGTTGGCGCCGACCAGTTGCATGATCAAGTTCCGCGGCGTGTAGCGCGACTTCTTGCTGGTCACGCCGAAGTTCCAGCCAGGTTGGCTATTGCCGCCGTTCCACTGCGACGCGATCGTCCGGACCGAAGCGTCTTCGTAGAGCGAATCAAGCTGAACGATCGATTCGACGGTGAACGACGCGCCGGTAAAGTCTTGCAGACTGGCTGACAGTTGCGAAACTTCGGCGTCCGGCTTCAGGTGAACTCCCTGCTTGTCGACGCTCTTAAACTTGGCGATCGCCAGCGGCTTTTCTTTGGCGGAGTTTTCGCGAGTGATCGCGAGTTGCTCCTGGATGAACTCCTGCGCCCCTTCCAGTTCGGCGGTCGTCGGCTGTCGGCTGTAGGCGAGCATGTAGGCGGCGCGAATCCGCTCTTCGCTTGACTTGCCGGCTTTGCGGATCGCGGCGGTCATCGCCGTCGCTTGCTGTAGCGGGAAATCGCCGTTGATCAGCAGCAGCGATTGGGTCGGCGTCGTGGTCGTGTTGCGAGTCGCGGCGCTGCTGAAACGTTCGGGGAAATCGAACGCGTCCATCAGCGGTTCACGCGTGTTGCGAATCACTTTCATGTAGACGCTCCGCCGCGGCGTGGTGCCGCTGACGCTCGAACCGCCGGTGGTTCGGTCCAGCTTGCCGGCTGCGGCCAGCATCGCGTCGCGGACTTGTTCGGCCGACATGCGGCGAACCTGGTTGCGCCAATAGGTTTTGTTTTCGAGATCGAGCTTGTCCGATTCCGGCATGCGCGTCGACGCCAGTTGGTAGGTCTCCGAAGTGACCAGCATGCGGATCATCGACTTCATGCTTCGCCCCTGGTCGATGAACTCCTGCGACATCCAGTCGAGCAGCTCCGGATGCGAGGGAGGCGTGCCGAGATTGCCAAAGTCGTTCGGCGTTTCGACCAGACCGCGGCTAAAGCACCATTGCCAAAGGCGATTGGCGATCACGCGGCTGGCAAGCGCGTTGTTGTCGCTGGTGATCCAGCGGGCTAGTTCCGAGCGGCGACCGGTCGACTTGAGAGACGACTCGATCGAAACGGGAGAAGCGTCGAGCACCGTCAGGAAGTCGGGGGAGATTTCCCCCAAACGTTCTTTGCCGGTAATGAAGGTCGGCGGAGATTGCGGGCCGACGTCGCTGACCGAATAGATGGTCGGCAGACCGGCCGGCTTGGGGAACTTCGCCAGTTCTTCCTTCAGCTTCTTGTACTCTTCTTTCTTCGCGTCGTCGCCAACTTGCTCGCGGCGGCGGCTGATTTCCATGTTGACCTGTTCGTACGCCATCTCGACGATCTGATGCTCGTAGGGCGTACGCTCGGCCGGCGGCTTGTTCATCATGACCTGGATGTCGTCCGGGAACATCTCGGTCTGCTTCTTGATCGCGCCGGCGATCGGCTTCGCTTCCATCTCGTCGATCTTGGCCCGGATCTCGCGGGTATCTTCTTCCCACTTGGTGAGGGCCGCGTTGTACTTGGCGAGTTCGTCCGGCGTGACCGCAGGCACGTCGTTCCGCGGCAAAATCGGCGTGAAGAAGGCTTGCAGCTGGAAGTAGTCGCGCTGCAGCAGCGGGTCGAACTTGTGGTCATGGCACTTCGCACAACCCATCCCGACGCCGAGGAAGACGTCGCTGGTCGTGTCGGTGATGTCGTTCAGAATGATCTGCCACTGGGTGCGGACGTCGCGCTGGTTGTATTCGTAGATCCAGTGCCGCAGGAACCCGGTCGCGACGATCGCTTCGGGATTGTCCGGGGCGACTTCATCGCCGGCCAGCTGTTCGAGCACAAATTGATCGTACGGCTTGTCGTGGTTGAAGCTATTGATGACGTAGTCGCGATAGCGCCACGCATAAGGGCGATAGGCGTCTTGGCGGTAACCGTCCGATTCGGCATAGCGCACCAGGTCGAGCCAATGGGTCGCCATCCGTTCGCCGAAGTGTTGACTATCGAGGAGCGAATCGACCAGCGTTTCGTAGGCGTTGGGGGACTGGTCCGCCATGAACTTTTCGGTTTGCTCGGGAGTCGGCGGCAAGCCGGTCAGGTCAAAGCAAACGCGACGCAAGAGCGTCAGCTTGTCGGCCTTGGCGTTGGGAGTAATCCCCTTGGCCAACTGCTGCTGGCGAATGAAGCGATCGATCGGGTTGCGGTTCCAGCGCTCTTCGTCAATCTGCGGCGGGTTGACGCTGGCCAACGGCTGAAACGCCCAGTAGTGGCGATCTTCTTCGGTGATCTTGTCTTTGGCGGTGGTTCGAATCGGGGCGTCATTGCCGCCGGGCCACGGGGCGCCCATCTTCACCCACTTGGTGAGCAAAGCAATCTCGTTGTCGGGCATTTTGCCGGCCGGGGGCATCTCGAAGCTTTCGTAATTGATCGCTTCGATCAGGAGGCTTTCTTCCGGCTTGTGGGGCTCAATCGCGGCCCCGCTTTCGCCGCCCGAGAGAATCGCGCCGCGGGAATCAAGGCGCAGTCCCCCCTTCTCCGACTCATCGCTGTGGCATTCAAAACAGCGCTTGATCAGGAGCGGGCGAATGTCGTTTTCGAAAAAAGCGGCTTGCTCCTTGCTGATTTCTTCCGCACGGACGAAGCCTGTCGAAATCAGGAAGGCAAGAGAGCAGAAAAACGCAGCGTAATGCTTGGGTGCGTTCATAGCTTCGCTTGTTAGAGGGTGGGATTAGCCGCCGTAAAAAAAGAGGGCGGTATTGAGGAAGGTGGGAGCTAATTCTAGTTGTTTTTGTACAAAACTGCAATTGAAATATGGGTGAAAGTCCCTCGGAAATCACTTGTTTGCGCGCAAGTTAGTGCCTCTCGGACTCCTTTTCGAGCTCACGCGGACGAATAATCCCTACCAGTTCCCACTCCCGGCCAGAAAAGGCCCCTTTCCAGCTCTCGGCGGCGGTCTGAAACAGGACCGCGACGCCGGTCGCCATGTCGATCGTCTCGCCGGCAAGTTGGCTCGCGAGCATCTCCCAACCGGGGTTATGCCCCAAGAAGAGGGCGGTCGCACAAGAGTCAGGAAGTTGGATCGCGGCGCTGACTACCTCGGAATAGCCGCTGAGGTAGAGACTTTGATCGAAGATGACTTGCGGCGTCGGCGAAAAGTGGTCCTTCATCCGCTCCCATGTTTCGACGGTCCGCTGCGCGTCGCTCGAGACGACCACCTCCGGCGTCCAGTCGCGGCTTTGCAACTCGGCGGCGACCAGCGGCGCGGCGGCGCGTCCGCGTTTGTTCAGGGGGCGCTCATGGTCGGAAATCCCTTGGGGCCAAGCGCTCTTCGCATGACGCATCACAATCAATCTTCGCTGCAGCATGGGGGGCATTCGTCCAATGTGGGGGACATTATGAGGAGCATCGTTCCCTGCGCTACAAATCGCCGGGTCGAGTCCCCTAAGGTCGCGATTTAGGTCATCGTGAACAGTTTCGGAATTTGTTATCTTGAGCGGAGGAAGTACTTTCCAGTTCTCGAATTATCGTCGATCGCTGACGCCGCGAAAGGATAAAGCGCCGCCGCATGAAGAAAATCGTCGACACGCACTCCGATCTGCGGCTATCGCCGGGCGATAAGCTCGCGGCGATCGATATTGGCTCGAACAGTTTGCGTCTGGTCGTCGCCCAGGTGACGCCTGGTCCTGACTATCGCGTGCTGGACGAAGAACGCCAATCGACGCGGTTGGCCCGCAGCGTCAGTTCGACCGGTCGCCTGGACGAAGAGTCGATTCAGGAATCGCTCGACGCGCTCCGCCGCTTCAAGAAGATCGCCTCCGGCTTTGATGTGAACTTCACGAAGACGATCGCTACTTGCGCCGTGCGGGAAGCGGAAAATGGCACCGAGTTTTGTGCGCGGGCGTCGGCCGACGTCGGCCTGGACATCGACGTCATCTCGGCCGAGCAAGAAGGGCAGCTCGCCTTCTTGAGCGTCGCGCGGGCGTTCGACATTACCGACCGCAACATCGCCATCGCCGACATCGGCGGCGGCAGCACCGAGATCATCCTGGCTTCGGCCGGGCACGTCGATCAGATCTTCGCGACGCAGTTGGGGGCGGTGCGAATGACTGAGCTCTACGGTCCGCAGACGACGCTGTTCGAGCAGCCGGACGATTACAAGCGGATGACCGAGGAAGTCGATCGGGAGCTGAGAAAGACGATCAAAAAGAAGCCGTTCGTCCCGCAGGCGATGTACGGCACCGGCGGCACCTTTACGACCCTCGCTGCGATGATGATGGCGCACAAGGGAGAGGTCGGTCAGCCGGAATGGGGTTATCGGATCACGCATGCCGACGTCAGTCACATGCTCGATACCCTGAAGAAAATGAACATGAAGCAGCGCCGCAGCGTCGCTGGACTGAACGCCGATCGCGCCGACATCATCGTCGCCGGTTTGATCATCATCGATCGAATGATGGCCCGCTTGGAAGTCAACGTGCTGCACGTCCATGATCGCGGCATCCGTGACGGGCTGATCATCTCGATGATCGACCCGACCGACGACGCGCGGGTCTCGGAAGAAGACTCGAAGCAGGAGATGGAGTTCTTCGCCAAAAGCTGCGGCGTCGACATGCCGCATACGCTGCATGTGGCGAACCTGGCGGTCGAACTGTACGAACAACTGGCCGAACCGCTGAAGCTGTCGCCGGCCGACGCACGGCTGATCTATGCGTCGGCGGTGCTGCAGGACGTCGGCTACCTGATCAACTACGAAAAGCATCACAAGCATAGCTACAACCTGATTCTCAACAGCCAACTGCCGGGGCTGTCGCGGCATGAGCTGGAACTTGTCGCCAACGTCGCGCGGTACCATCGCGGCTCGAACCCGAAACGGAAGCATCGCAACTTCACGCGACTGTCGCCGGAAGACCAGGAGCGCGTTCGCGCACTCGCTTCGATCTTGCGCCTGGCTGGCGCCCTCGATCGAAGCCATAGCCAGCATGTGAAAGCGGTCAAAGCGGAGACGACGCTGACGCAAGTCAAATTGATCCTTACTGCCCAGGGAGACGCCGAGGTTGACGTCTGGGCCGCTCGTAGCCGAGCCGAGTTCTTTGAGAAGGTCTTCAATTTGGAAGTCGTCGTTTGCGTAGGAAAGCCGACTTCGACGAGCGCAAGTGCGGGAGCGCCGGCAAGTTGACGATCAAGAAAGCGAAATGGCTGGAGGGGATCAAACCCGATACGCTCATCTCTGAGGTTGCGCGCGTCGCACTCGCAGAGCGTCTCGGCCTGGTGATCTATTATCTTCCGCTGGCCGCCAAACGCCCCGACGAAGACGTCGAGTACGTTCATCAACTGCGCGTATCGGTCCGACGCTCGCAAGCGGCGCTCGAGCTGTTTCAGCCGCTCGCGCCGCTGCGCCGCAGCGAAAAACTGCGCAAGCGTCTGAAAAAGATCCGCCGTGCCGCCGGGGAACCGCGTGATCTGGACGTCTTCATCGCCCGGATTGCGGCGAAGAAGAACAAAGGGGAATCGAACGGGGCGCAGCGGACGCTGAAGTTTCTGCGGTCGCTCCGCAAAGAGGCGCAAACGCAGCTGTTGGAAGTCGCCGAGTGGGCGAGCCAAAAAGATCTGGGACAAAAGTTCACGCGGTTCGTTCCTCGTTTGCGCTGGCGCGACTCGGGCCAGGAAGAATCGCTTCGCACGATCGCGCCGCTCTATCTCGACTCGATCGTCCTGCAGTTCTTTTACCAGGCCGAACAAACGCTGGCGGCGCCCGATACGCTGCATCAACTGCGGATCGAAGCGAAGCGGTTGCGGTACGCGATGGAATTGATGTCGGACGCCTTTGAGCCCGGCTTTCGTCAGGACCTTTATCCTTACTTCGAAAACGTCCAGGAACGGCTCGGCGAGATCAACGATCATGCGACCGCCATCAACAAGATCGGCGCCTGGGCGAAAAAGACCGACGACGCCGTCGTCGCCGAATTCTTGCAGGCCGCCATCGCCGGCGAAGAAGAGTCGTATCACCGCGGCAGCGAAACGTTCCGCCAATGGTGGACGCCGGGGCTGATCTCCGACCTGAAACAGCGTTTCGACCGCTATCTCCGCGTTCCCAATGACTAACGCTGGTCGCTGCGAGTAGCGATAATAGAACGCATGGAACCGGAACTGATTCAGCATCTGCGCAATTCGCTCGCCTCCAGTCCGCGGCTGCGCATCGGCCTGGGAGACGACGCGGCGATCCTGCATTGGCACGATCGAGAAGACCTGGTCGTGACGACCGATTTGATTTCGGACGAGATCGATTTTCTCCTCGCCGAAGTCGACCCGCGTCGCGTCGGCCGCAAGGCGCTGGCGGTGAATTTGAGCGACCTGGCCGCCATGGGCGCCGAGCCGATCGCCGCCGTTGTGTCGCTGCTGCTGCCGAAGCGACCGCCGCAAGGGACAACCCTTGAGTTGGCCACCAAACTGTACGAAGGAATGCTTCCCCTCTGCGAACAGTTTGATTGCGTCGTCGCCGGCGGCGATACCAACAGCTGGAGCGGTCCGCTGGCGATCAGCGTCACCGCGTTTGGTTCGTGCGGCGCAGCGCCTCCCCTGCTCCGCAGCGCGGCGAAACCAGGAGACGTCTTGTTGGTCACCGGTCAGCTTGGCGGCAGCATCGTGGGACATCATTTCGATTTCACGCCGCGGGTGAACGAAGCGCGGAAGTTGGCGGTCGAGGGATTGGCTCACGCGGCTATGGACATCAGCGACGGGCTGTTGCTTGATCTCTCGCGGATGCTGAAAGAAAGCGCCGTCTCGGCGGTCGTCGATCTGCCGGCGGTTCCCGTTTCGCCGGCCGCGGCGAAGTTGGCCGAAAGCTCGGGCAAAACGCCGCTTCAGCATGCCCTGAGCGACGGCGAAGACTTTGAGTTGCTCTTTACGGCGTCTCCGGAGGCGGCTGCCAAGTTGGCGTCGGAAGGGCTGCTCGGGACTTCGGTCACGGTGATCGGAACCCTTGTTGCCGGCGAAGGGATTTGGGCCGATCATGTAGGGGGAAAACGCTTGGAGCCGCAAGGATTTTTGCATCAATGAACGACGTCGATACGCGACAACTGGAACTGACCCTCACCTCGGAAGCCGACACCGATCGGCTCGGCGGTCTGTTGGCCGAACTGCTTCCGGACGGCACGACTGTGGCGCTGCTCGGCACGCTTGGCGCCGGCAAGACGCGGCTGGTGAAAGCGATCGCCTCTGCCTGCGAGATCGATCCCCAAGCGGTGATCAGCCCGACCTTCGTTCTGGTGCAAGAGTACGACGCCAAGCGGCAGCTCTACCACATGGACGCCTACCGCATCAAAGATGACGACGAGTTTCTCGAGCTCGGTCCCGAAGAGTACTTCAACTCCGAGGGGATCACGTTCGTCGAATGGGCCGACCGCGTCATCGGCTGCATGCCGCGCAGCTACGTCGAGATCGAAATCTTCGTAACCGGCGAAACCGACCGCCGCGTCGTAATCGCCGCCAAGGGAAAAGCCCCGGCGGAATGGCTGGCGACGCTAGCCAGCCGGTGGCAGTAAACGATTAGCTGGCGCCATGCTCTTGCGGCGTCTTCGCCGGATGAGCATGTCTTGGCCCAATTAAGACGCGTTGAAGACATGCTCTTCTCGCGAAGACGCGATAAGAGCATGGCGCCCGGCTCCACCCACCCTACGAAACGGGAACGCCCCCAATCGCGCACAAAATCTAGTATCACCCCGCCAGAATCTCGACTAGATTAGAATGCTCCCCACCCAGTCCCTTCCTACCGCCTCCCTTCCTCGCGGAAATCCCATGAAAACGAAACGCCGCCTCTCGTGTGGATCGATCGTCCCCTCCTTCGCGCGTCTGACGTTAGCGCTGCTGGTTCTCGGGGGCTTTAGCCTTAGCCAAGCCGCCGCGCAAACGTCGGCGGAATGGACGCAATTCCGGGGGCCGACCGGACAAGGGATCGCCGACGGTCATGCGCTGCCGACCCAGTGGGACGCCGAGAAAAACGTCACCTGGCGGAAAGAGCTGCCCGGCGTCGGTTGGTCTTCGCCGGTGGTGGCCGATGGCCGCATCTACCTGACGACGGCCGTTCCGCTCGGTGAGGAGAAGAAGCCCGATCAATCGCTCCGCGCCCTTTGTCTCAGCGCCGACTCGGGCGACATCCTCTGGGACGTCGAGGTCTTCCTCGAAGCCGGCGAAACCGCGCCGAAGATTCATAGCAAGAACAGCCACGCCAGCCCGACGTCGATTCTGGAAGGGGAATTCGTCTATGTCCACTTTGGGCACATGGGGACCGCCTGCCTGCGGAAGAAGGATGGCTCGATCGTCTGGCAGACGCAGGAGAACTCGTACAAGCCGACGCACGGCAACGGCGGCTCGCCGGTGCTGTTCGGCGATAAGCTGATTTTCGGCATCGACGGGCAAGACAAGCAGGAAGTGATCGCGCTCGACAAGGCGACCGGCAAGGTTGCGTGGCAAACGCCGCGGAATGTGCCAGACCTGCCGAAGTACTTTACCTTCAGCACGCCGCTATTGATCGAAGTGAACGGTCAGACGCAGCTCCTTTCGCAAGGGAGCGGCGCCATCATGTCGGTTGATCCTAGCAGCGGCGAAGAGATCTGGCGCGTTAAGTATGACCTTGGCTACTCGATCGTTCCGCGACCGGTCTTCGCCAACGGCCTGGTTTACGTCTGCACCGGCTACGACCGCTCAACCTTGGTCGCCATTCGTCCGGATGGCCATGGCGACGTGACCGAAACGCATGTCGAGTACATCGTCGATCGCAACGTTCCGTACAATCCTTCGCCGGTCGTGATTGGCGATGCGCTTTACATGGTCTCGGACAACGGGATTCTCTCCTGTCTCGACTGCGCGACCGGCGATGTCCGTTGGAAGGAACGGATCGGCGGCAACTTCTCGACCTCGCTGCTGGCCGCCGGCGATCTGATCTACATGATGGACGAAGCGGGCATGACGACCGTCGTAAAGGCGGGAGACGAATACCAGGAAGTCGCCAAGAACGACCTGAAAGAACGGGCGCTGGCCAGCTTCGGCATCGACAAAAACGCAATCCTGCTGCGAACCGAGAAAGCCCTCTACCGAATCGAGAACAAATAACCGACTCGATTCGCTACTCTCTCTTTCCACTAGCCCGCAGCGCCAGCAAGGGAATGCGGCCGCAGGAAATCATTATCTGCATTACGATCAAGAAAACAAAATCGCGTGGCGGCGCCATTGCATCGCCACGCGATCGTTTCGCTTCTGATTAGTTACCAGGGACGAGTCTTACGCCCCCGCCGACGCTCGGCGACTTCGTTTCCCTTCCAGCGGGAAGTCAAGCTTATTGGATCCTGACTTTACTTCGACCGAGAGCGTCGTCTCGTCGTTGTACTGGACCGGGACCGTTTCCTTGCGAGCGGCGACAAACTCATCTCCCCCTTCGCCGCCGCTGGCGCTGCGCTGAGAGGTGATGCGGACCGAGTGCTTCCCGAGCACGGCGCCGGGCGTGTCGGCGCGGAACTGCAACGAATAGTTGCCGCCGCCGTCGGTCAGTCCGATCGAAGGTCGGCCGTTTTCGGGGATGAATTCGACCGTCGCGCCATCCAGCGGCTCACCGTTCAAGGTGACGTGGCCGGTCACTTCGCCCAGCGGCGGCGTATTGGCGTCTCCACCGCAACCGATCGCCGCGACGACTACTGCCGCGGCGAGAAATAGAGTAGATGCTCGCATGGATTAGTACTCCCCAATCACGCCGCCGTCAGCCATCCCGACCAGCCGCTCCAGCGTGCTGTTGGTCGTCCAAGAGCCGTCGTTGCTCAGGTCAACCGTATCGCTGATGAAGTGGCAGGAACCGTCGCCAAACAGAAACTGGCAGCCCCCCGGGTGTTGACTGCTGAACGCCATGCTTCGCTCGCCATTGGGCGAAGTGAGCGCAACGTTCATCGGATAGCGAACCGATCCAGCGATCGTCATCACCCCTTGGTTCCAGGCCACGTTGCCTGAATCCTGAGCCGAGGGCCCTTTCGTGTCTTTGTCACGAACGGCGTACAGCGTTCCGGCCGACATCCGCACTTTGCCGCTGAGCCACGATCGTTCGCCGACGAGAAACGTGTTGCTCAAGCCGTCGGTGAAATCGCGGAACTTGGTCCCACTGTCGCGATAGAAGGGACCGATGTTGCCGGTGGTTCCTTTGGTCAGGTCAGACGCTTGCTTCTGGCGAACGTTCGCGATGTTGACCGACACGACGTAGTTCGTCAGGCCCAAGCCGTAGTTGCCGCTGCCGCTGCTGTTCGAGATCGCGTAGCCCGGGTCGACGCTCGGGTTATGGAAATCAGGCCCCGGGGCCGAAGGGCAACGGAAGTTTTCGTTGACGTTCTGGAATACCTTCTGGTTGGCGACGATCGCATCCGAAGGGGTCCGCGTGTTGGGCGACAACGCATCGTACGTGTTTTGCTGTTCCATGAACGGCAGGATGAAGGCCGACCACGACCAGTGCCCGATGTTGTCGACGCTGGGAGTGATCTGGATGTACATCGGCGGCAGCTTGCCGTAGGTGTCGTGATAGTTGTGGAACGCCAGACCGAGCTGCTTCAGATTGTTGTTGCATTGCATCCGGCGAGCCGCTTCGCGGGCCTGCTGGACGGCTGGAAGGAGGAGAGCGATGAGTACGCCAATGATTGCGATGACGACGAGAAGTTCGACCAAGGTAAAACCAGGTCTGCGGACGCATTTATTTCGCATGCTGATAACCCCGTAAGGAAAAGATAAAGAGAAAAAGGATGAGTTCCTCGCCACCTGAGCCGGGGAGGAAAGGGAAATATATTAAGTAAAAGGAGATTTTTATACAGGCACTTAGGGGGGCGTATGTTTGCATGATTCAGCGCTGATGTGTTCCTTTGCCATCAGAGCGGCGGGTAATGCGGCGAAAAAGTCGGGATCCAGCCGCTTAAGGTCCAGCGTCGGCCCTGCAGACCGGGGAGTTGGTGGTTCTTAGGGGGTGGCGAAAATAACCACAAAAACCTTTGGTTTTTTAAAGATTTACCTATACGTGAATCGCGTCTTCTCTTTCAACTAGTTCACAGCGGAAGCAAGAGAATCCGGGCCGCCGGTCCAAAGAAGTCGGAGGCGAGAAGAAGGTTGCGCAGAAAGCTGCCGGAACCTACGCTGCGATCAAGAACGCAAAAACGCGTGTCGACGCAATTGCGCCGACACGCGTTTAATTCGTTTCCACTTGGTTAGCCAGGTATGGTGCGTACCTACGCGCCCTGCCTTTTACGCCCCCGACGAAGCCTTTCCGGTTCGCTTGCCTTCGAGCGGAAAGTCGAAGGTGTTGCTTCCCGAGGTGACTTCGACTTCGAGGGTCGTTTTGTCGTTGTACTGCGACGGGACCGTTTCCGCGCGGGCTTCGACCAGAGGTTCTCCCCCTTCGCCGCCGCTACGACCGCGCTGCGACGTGATGCGGACCGAATGCTTGCCGATGACGGCGCCGGGCGCATCAGCGCGGAACAGCAACGTGTAGTTGCCGCTGGCGTCGGTAAAGCCGGTCGAAGGACGACCTCCTTGCGGGATAAATTCGACGGTGGCGCCATCCAGCGGTTGGCCGTTCAACGTGACGTTGCCGGTCACTTTGCCCAGCGGAGGCGTATTGGCGTCGCCGCCGCAACCGATCGCCGCAACGACTACCGCCGCGGCGAGAAATAGACTTGCAGCTCGCTTCATTAGTATTCTCCAATCACGTCGCCATCGGCCATGCCGACCAGTCGTTCCAGCGTGCTGTTGGTGTTCCAGGCGCTGTCGTTGCTGAGGTCAACGGTGTCGGCGATAAAGTGGGTCGAACCGTCGCCAAACAGGAATTGCGCGCCGCCGGGATGCTGGCTGCTGAACGCGTTATTCTGCTCTTGGTTGGGCGAAGGAAGAATGACGTTGATCGGATAGCGAACCGATCCGGCGATCGTGACCACTCCTTGGTTCCAGGAGGCGCCTACGTCTTGCGCCGAAGGACCAGTCATGTTCGCGTCACGAACGGCGTACAGCACGCCGGCCGAGTTACGCACGCCGTTCTTCGTCCACGAACGTTCGCCGGCGAGGAAAGTGTTGCTCAAGCCGTCGGTAAAGTCGCGGAACTTGGTCGCACTATCGCGAAAGAACGGACCGATGTTCCCGGTCGTTCCGGTTCGGCCGTCGGTCGACTTCCTCTGGCGAACGTTCGCGATATTGACCGAGACGATGTAGTTGGAGAGGCCAAGACCCGTATTGGTCGTGCTGTTATCGGGCTCAATTGCGTAGCCCGGGTCGAGGGCGGGGTCATGGAAATCGGGACCCGGCGCCGACGGACAGCGGAAGCTGTTGTTGACGTTTTGGAAGACCGTCTTGTTGGCCACCATCGATTGGCTGGGAGTTAACGTGTTCGGCGAGAGCGCGTCGTAGGTGGTGGTTTGTTCAATGAACGGCAACAGGAAGACCGACCAAGCCCAGTGCCCTTTGTTGTCCGGAACGGCGGGCACGATCTGGATGTACATCGGCGGCAGTTTGCCGTAGGTGTCGTGATAGTTATGGAAAGCCAGGCCAAGCTGCTTCAGATTGTTCGTGCACTGCATCCGGCGGGCCGCTTCGCGGGCCTGCTGTACGGCCGGAAGCAAGAGGGCGATGAGAACGCCGATGATGGCGATCACAACGAGGAGTTCGACCAGGGTAAAACCTGATGAACGAGCGGTCTTGTTTCGCATGTAGGTAACCAGTGTGAAGAAGGAAGAATAAAGCGAATGAGTGCTATTACGCACCCACAAATGGGCGTGGATGGATCAGGGAAAATATATTAAGAAAAATTAGATTTTGCACCCCGACTTAAGGGGGTGTCCATGTGCATAGTGCAGCGGCAATGGGGACTATTGCGACATGAAGGGCAGGTAAGGCGTCACGAATCGGCAAAATAAGCCATTTAAGCGAAACGGGACCTGCTTCGATGGAGGGAGCTATTCCCCTCAAAGTGGTAAAGAAATCAACCGCCATCGTGTATATTTTTTTTGAGATTTCTGGTTCCGATGAGGTGATTGCCATCCCCATGACCAATGCACAGTTTGCGACAGTTCTATTTGTCCTGCTCGGTTGGGTAAGTTTTGGCGTCTCGCCGACGCGATCGGACGAAGTTAGCGATGACGATCGCTCGCATGTTGGATCGGAAATGTTCCAATTGCCGAGGAAAGGAACCACCTGGAACTTCTTCGTGAATTACTCGAGCGTCAACGGCGACGTCCACCAGGTGAAGTCGGACGTGATCATTGCCTGCAAGTCAGGCGGAAGCGGCAAAGCGTCAGTTCAGTGTTCCGGATCGAAAGCATACGTCACCCTGGGTGACAATTTGAGGTTCACTACCAAGCGCGGCGTGTTGCTGATCGAACATGCCGTTGGCAGCTACGAACTGAGCGACGCCGAGATTGAGAAGAACTATCGCGATCCACAGGCGGATGAAAAAACCAAAACGCAAATCGAGAAGCTGTTTCGGGAGAATGGCCTTTAGGGACGCGGCCTTTGCAACACTAACCCGAGGCGCGAGCCGAGGGAAAACGCTCGAAAATCAGTAATAAACCGTGCAAAAAAACGAGAGCGTTGGAGCATCTTTCTCATCACACCGCCCCTAACTTTGTCGCTTGACAAAGCGCACGCACTCGTGGTCGATTTCCCCATGACGAATTGGAAATCGAATCCCGCCGAAAACGCAATTCGCGCTGGCGGAATCGATGGAACGTATGACCCGCTTGGAGCTCCACGCCGCCGTAAAGTCCGCTGTGTGGACCATGACGCATCAACCACCGTCGCCACGAAAAGGAATCCTGACCCGTTTGTTCGTCCAAACCAGACCGCCGCAGAAAAAAAAGTGCGCGGTCCAGTCCACTGCTAGTTCGGACGCAAATGAATTATGCCGGTCCAATCGGCCATTCCGGCCGGCGGAAAAAAATAGAAACGGTCCAGTCCACTCACCGGCGATGGTTGATTGGTTGGTCGCGCGGATGGCGCTGCATCTTGTCGCTGTGCGACCCGCCCGGTTTGGGAAAACCGGACGGGCCACCCGGAAAAAAATTGAATGTGGTCCAGTCCAGTCGGTGGATCAAAAAAATGGAGCGCAGCGGTCCATATCATGGGTGGACTAGGCAGGATGCGAGGCGGCGAGAATTGTCTGGTTTATCAATTGAGCTTTGGAGACGGAAAAAAGATGCGCCGCGGTCCAGTCCACCCCGGCAATCGTAGCCCGAGGCGCGAGCCGAGGGGAATGTGGTCGGACTGACCAAACGAACTTGGGATCTCGCAAAAAAAATCGGATCCAGTCCAGTCCGGCGGTTAGAAGAGATGACACACCGACGTTAACCAATCGGCGATTCGCCGATCGGAAGTTTCGCCTGACCGGCCAAGGTCAGTTGGCGGACCGCTTCGTAGGCGACCGTTGCGGCGGTGGCGGACAGGTTCAAGCTGCGAACTTCGGTTCGCATCGGGACCGAGATGTTGTTTTCCGGCGTTTCATTAAGCAACTCCGGCGGCAGCCCTTTCGACTCGGCGCCCAGAACAATTGCGTCTTCCAACTGGAAGTCGACCGTCGTGTAGGATCGTTTCGCCGTTTTCGTGAGGTAGAAGAGTCGCTTGCTGGGAAGACGTTCCCGCAGATGAGCCCAGTCTTCGACCACCTCCCATTCCAGGTGCTGCCAATAGTCCATCCCGGCCCGCTTCAGTTCGCGATCGTCGACCCGAAAGCCAAGCGGTTTGACCAGCCATAACTTGGCCCCAATCGCGACGCAGGTGCGGCCAATGTTGCCAGTATTGGGGGGGATTTCCGGATTGTGGAGAACGATATGGAGCAGCGGAGAGTATTTCAACGGATTTTGCGTTTCAGCGGTCCAAGGAGGCTTTGATGGGATTGGGGGTCTTCGCTATTCTGCCGGACCCGCAGTCGCTTCGCTAGAAGGCAGGATAGGATGGACCGCCGTCAACTAGCGCCGGCTCTGCAATGCTCGGGAGAAAGCTGATGAGTGAAGAAGTACCGTGGAGCGACCAGACGCGGCGGGAGCTGCGCGAGTCGATCAGCCAGTTTCTGCTGGGACAACTCCGTCTCAAGCGAAATGACGCCGAAGAAATCCTCGACAATTGCTGCCAGATGTTTGTCGAGGAGGGGCCGCCCGAGGAAGAAGAGGAAGATTTCGAGCAGTTCGCTGAAGCGGAGTTGGAACGAATCGCAGCTGAACTTGCGGCGGAAGAGGCGACCTGGCCCGACGAGACCGACTGCGATCGCCTTGATCGCGTTGAATCGAAGTTGCGCGACCAAGGAATCATGCTGTGGCAGGTCTCCCCTTGCTGCGATTCGTGCACCGTCAGCGAACTGTCGTATCGGATCGACGAAATCGAGCGTCGATTTCCCGGCTTTAAAGATCGCGTACGGGGATACGCCTTCTTCATTGATCAAACGATGCCCGAGATGCTGGCCGAAAAGACCGAGTTGACGGTCTACTTGGGCTATGGTTGGATTTCGACCGACCAGGCGGAAGTGGCGCCGGATCTCTACGAAGCGAACGCCCTCGGCATCGCTCAGGAGGTTTGTCGTTGTTTGCAGGACGAGGGGCTAGAACCGAATTGGGATGGAAGTTTTTCCCGTAAGATTGGCGTTTCCTTAAATTGGCGACGCCGCGAGACAATCGAATGATCGCTGATACCTGACGTGCCCAAATTCTTGGGGGGGAAATGAGTAGATGGCGGCGGCGAAAGAATGAAAACAGGTGGATGGATATGCTCGGCTGAGGAAATGCCAGCTTGATCGCTTCGGAGCCAGTATCGGAGACGATTCGCGCGAAAAAGTAGCGCAAATGAAGGCAAGAGCGGCGAAGACGTGAAAGGCACGGCAGTTGCGGATGGGACCTGAGTTGAAATCGACTGACCCATCGATTTTTGCTCGTTGCCGGAGTCCCGAAAATGTTGAAACAGTACCCCCTGCTCGTCGAAACGCTGTTGCTGATCCTGGGCGCCGTTCAGTTGCTCTTCGCTTGATCCCGATACGGTCCTGTTCCGCTTGCCCCTGGGGCGACAGCCGGAAAAATGGTGATGTTGCCAAAACTGTTGCGGTACAAGAGAATACGTGCAGTTTAGATAACGCCGCAGGAGACCTTTTCGGTGCAAATTCAGCGAAATTCGACTCGCCGGGTCGCGATTGGTTCGATCGCCATCGGCGATGGCAATCCGATTGCCGTCCAAAGCATGACCGCCACCAAGACGCAGGACATCGACGCAACCGTCGCGCAAGTCCGGGCGCTCGAGGCCGCCGGTGCGGATGTGGTGCGGATTGCGGTCGACAGTAAGAAGGACGCCGAAGCGCTGGCCGAAATTCGCAAACAAACCTCCGCCAACCTGTCGGTCGACCTGCAAGAGAATTACCGCTTGGCCGAACTGGTCGCTCCCCACGTCGACAAGGTCCGCTACAACCCTGGTCACTTATACCACCATGAGCGAACCAAGCCGTGGAAGGAAAAGGTGGAGTACCTGGTCGGCGTCGCCAAGGACAACGACTGTGCGATGCGGATTGGCGTTAACTGCGGCAGCGTCGATCCCGACAAGCTGTTGATGTACGATCCGGAAGATTCGATCACGCCGATGCTGGAAAGCGCGCTGGAACATTGCGCCCACCTCGATTCGCTCGGCTTCACACGCTACTGCGTCTCGCTGAAGGACTCTGACCCGAAAAAGGTGATCGAGGTCAACAAGCTCTTCGCCGACAAACGCCCGGACGTGCCGCTCCATCTGGGCGTGACCGAAGCCGGTATGCCGCCGGATGGGATCATCAAAACGCGGATCGCCTTTGAACAACTGATCAGCCGCGGCATCGGCGATACGATTCGCGTTTCGCTGACCGTGCCGAACCCCCGCAAGCCGGAAGAGATCGCCGCCGGACGGCAGATCCTGGCCGACATCGCCGCGGGACGCGTGCGAAGCGTCGTTGATTACGGCCTCAGCACCCTGAACATCATCAGCTGCCCGAGCTGCTCACGGGTCGAAAACGAAGCGTTCGTCGAACTTGCCGAGCAAGTTCGGGATATGACGCAGTACGCCAAAGAACATGACATCACGATCGCCGTGATGGGGTGCCGCGTCAACGGACCGGGCGAAACTGATGACGCCGACCTGGGACTGTGGTGCGGCCCGAACTTCGTCAATCTGAAACGCGGCGGCGAAGAGCTGGGAGCGTTTCCGTACGACGAGATCCTCGGCAAGCTGAAACATGAACTAGACGCGTTGATTGCGACTCGGGTTGGCGCCAACTAGCCGACTCCGAACTCGCACCACTGGGAAGGGAAGCCAGAAGTGTCGTGCGGCCTGATTTTACGGCTTGGTTTGCTTACCGCATTCTGCGGACTGGCAGGCTGCGCCCTCTGGAATCGACCGACGCCGAGCACGCTGGTGATGCCGACGATCGCGTCGGGCAACCTGGTGATCATCGCCGACTTCCCGCTTCCCGAAGATGAAGCGGCCCGCCAACAGGTCGAATCGCTCCGGGGAGATCTCGCCCAGACGTTACAAGTGCCGATGGAAGACGTGCCGATCCAGGTGCACTTGTATCGCAACGAAAGCGACTACCGCGAGGTGATCGCCCAGCGATTTCCGCAACTGAACGGCCGCCGCGCGGTCTTTGTGAACGACTCGAGCGGGACGCACATTTACGCTCACTGGTCGGATCATGTGGTAACCGATCTGCGTCATGAACTGACGCACGCTTACCTGCACGCCAACGTCGGTCAGATTCCGTTGTGGCTCGACGAAGGTCTGGCTGAGTACTTTGAAGTTCCACCGCAGCCGGGACGGATCAATCCAGAACATCTGCCGACCTTAAACGGCGCCCTGCAAAACGGCGGTTGGCGTCCGAATCTGGATCGACTGTCGACGCTTGATCGCCCGGAAGCGATGACGCGACTCGACTACGCCGAAGCTTGGCTCTGGACGCACTACCTTTTGTCCGGTCCGCAGCGCGGTTTGATCACTTCGAAGTTGGCGGCGGAAAGTCGCCATGAACTGGTCGACCCGATTTCGCTGCGGATCCGCCATGGCAATCCGAATGCGGAGATCGCCGCGACCCAGTACTTGGTCGCGATCTCGCAGCGCTAGAGCGACTTCGCCATGCGAATCGACTGGTAGACCTCGTCGAAGCCAAGAGTTCGCAGCATCGAGTAGCCGCCGAGGTCGTTTTTGTCGACCTGCGTTTCGATCCGGCCGACGCCAGTCTCGGACAGTTGCCGCAGCGCTTCGCCGAGCAGATAACTTGACTTCGCCTCGTCGCCGTCTTCGAGCGTTTCGACCGAGACGAGGGCCGCGGCGTGAACGCCCCAAAGCTGACTGTAGTGGGGCAAATCGATAAAGGTGGCGGTCGCCGCGACGGCCGATTTCAGTTTTGGAATCAGATCGAACTGCGAGCGTTCAAAGTGCATGTAGATGCACGACTGCAGCCAATCGAGCGGCGGCGGATTAAAGTTCGCTTCGACCGAGTAAGCGCGGCGAATCTGCATCATGTCGCGACTGACCGAAGGGCGAAAGCCGCGGATGTTGGCCCGCATCGCCCAGTATTCGCCGATGGTGTCATAGCTACGCTCGACGAGTCGGCTGCGCAGGATTTCAAACGTCGAGGGAACGCCCAGGTTGTGCGATCCGCCGGCCAGCCCGAAGTAAAACGGGCCGAGCGGCGGAGCGCCGCCGGTGATCAGTTGCGCGGCGCCTGATTCTCTCGCCAAGGCTTCGGCCTGGTCGAGCAATGCGTCGCTCGTCGCGTCGTAGTTGGCATGTCCCGCGACCAGCAACATCGAGAGAAACGCATCGCCGCTGGGCGTCGCATCGGGGGAGAGATCGCGCGAGAGAGCGACGTGAGCCATGCCGGCGACGGCGCCATCCGGTTCAACGGCGACCAGGAACGTTTCGGGGCGGAAGTAAGGCTTGGCGAATACGTACGTTTCGAGCGAACCGACCGTCATCGGTTGCGCGAGGTGAGCGCCCAGCGGTTGGCTGTTCCAGATTTCCGCCAGTTTCGGCGGATCGGAGTTGAGAAAGCGGCGAACTTCGATCAAGGGGGCGCAGCAAATGAGGATTGTTGTCGGGGTATGCTTTCAGGCTACCCGATCGCGGGCCTGCGCAAAAGATGTCGCCCTAGATACCGGGGACTTGCATATCAATAAACAGCTCGTCGCCGCGACGTTCGATCGGAAAAGTTTGCTGGCGAATTTCGCTCAACTCATGCTTGCCGGTCGTTACGTCGTATTGCCAGCCATGCCAGGGACATGTGACGATCGAACCGCAGATGCCCCCTTTGGCGACGGGGCCTCCTTGATGTGCGCAGATGCCATCCATCGCGAAGAATTGATCTCCCACGCGATAGAGTCCGATGATGCGACTGGCGATCACCAATTCCAATCCGCAGTCGGCGGGGACGTCGTCAACGTGCGCAGCATGAACCCAATTTGGCATACGAATCAGCGAAGAACAGAGGTGCAGATGCTCTAGGCGGCGCGGCGTGCGCCTTCGGTCTCGGTAGCGGCGGTCGTCGCAGCGGCAGGAGTTTTCTTCTGCTTTTGCGGACGGTCGTCGCGCCAACGATTGTGGATCCACCAGTATTGATCGGGATTGCGACGAATCATCGCTTCGAGATGACTATTGTACCACATCGCCAACTCTTTGACCCCCAGTTGGGGATCAGCGGTGGCGGGATCGTAGATTCCTTGGATTCCCATTTCAAAGTGCATCGGGCGATCGGTGCGGCGGAAGTAGCTCATTACCAGCGGAGCGCCGCTTCCCATCGAGAAGAGCGAGATCGCTTTGTGGCACGACGCCGGGCGTCCCATGAATTCGACCCAGCAACCTTTCGGCCCAGCGTTTTGATCGCAGAGCAGACCGAGCGTTCCGCCCGATTGCAGCGTTTTCTCGATGAAGTTGGCGCTTCCCTGCTTCGGCAGGATGAACTGCCCTGTCGCCCCACGAAACCGTTGGACGAAATCATGCAGGAACTGGTTATCGAGCGGACGAGCCACCGTGTAGGTCGGAAAACCGAGAATGCCGGCGATGTAGCCCATCATCTCGAAGTTGCCGAGGTGCCCCAAGAGAATCACCACCGGACGTTTCGACAGCAACAGGCGAATCTTATCGTCGGCGTTTTTCAGGTCGACGTAGTCGCGCCAGTTCGTTTCGTGAATCTTGCGCGGGGCATGCGCGATTTCGCAAACCATCAGCAGCAGATGTCGCCAGGTTCGGCGAGCGAGCTTCTTCCGCTCAGCGGCCGACATTTCGGGAAAGGCATGCCGGAGATTCGAGTCGAGCAGCTTCGCGCGAATCTTCAACACGTCGCTGACCAGCCAGGCCAGAAATCGGGCGATTGCGGCGCAGCGATCGAGCGGAATCGCCTGGACGATGCAAATCGTCAAGCGAACCGCGACATAGACCAGATAATCCAATACTATCTTTAGACTCACCGCCGCTTCCCTGCTTGGTGCTATCAAACCGGCGGTATTGTGGCGAGAAACGCCCAATAGGAAAAGGGCATTTTACCGAATTCGGCAAAATGCCCTTGGTGGAACTGGATGTTCAGAGAATCGGCTATTTTCCGCTGCGGGCTTTCAGCACCGGGTCCGATTTCAGCGGCAATTGGACCGATTTGCCGGTCTCGGCCGCTTTGTAGATCGCCAGGATCACTTCGACCGCTCGGCGACCTTCCGGGCCGTTGATCAGCGGCTCGCGATCCTTTTTGATCGCGTCGACGAAATCCTTGAACTGGGCGGTGTGGCCATGGTGGCCGATCGCCTTCGGGTCAGCCGCCCCGCCGCCGGTATGGGTTTTGCCGGCCAGACGTTCCTGGATCGCTTGATCCTTCTTGGTCATCTTGGCGAATTCCCACTTTTTCAGGTCTTCCTCTTCCATGATGGCCGAGCCTTGCGAGCCGCTGATTTCGATCCGCTTCAGGAAGCCAGGATACGACGCCGTCGACGCTTGGATCACGCCGAGCGCCCCACTCTTGAACTTCAGCGAAGCGACCGCGACGTCTTCGACTTCAATCCGCTCGTGGGCGAGCAACGACGTGTAGGCCGAGATCTCCTCGACATCCCCCATCAACCAACAGAGGAGGTCGACGCTGTGAATCGCTTGATTCATCAAGGCGCCGCCGCCGTCCAACGCCCACGTGCCGCGCCACGCGCCGCTGTCGTAATAGGCTTGGGTGCGGAACCATTTGACGTAGGCGTCCCCCATCGTCAGCGTCCCGAAACGCCCCGCTTCGATCGCTTTTTTCAGCTCGACCGACGGGCCATGGAACCGCGAGGGGAAGATCGTCGAGAGTTTGACCCCTGCCTTTTCACATTCGCTGATCAGCTTGTCGCAGCGCTTCAGGGTGATTTCGAGCGGCTTCTCGATGATCACGTGCTTGCCGGCGCGAGCCGCCGCAACGCCGGGCTCCATATGAGCGCCGCTCGGGGTGCAGATCGAGACGATGTCGACCGCCGGATCGGCCAGCATCTGGTCGAGGTCGGAGTAGGCGGCGCAGCCATGTTTGGAAGCGAATTCAGCGGCACGCTCGCCGTTACGCGAGTAGCAGGCGACCAGTTTGGCGCCGCGTAGGTCCGCGATAGCGCGAGCGTGGAAATCGGCGATCATTCCACAACCGACGATGGCAAAGCCGAGCGACATCTTGTCGTCCTTTCTTAGGCAGGATGAGAGTCTTTACGCGAGGAAAGTCGCTCATTATAGACGCTTCCCCGCCTTGGAGTACCCGGCGAAGCCCGGCTCAGAACTTAAAAAAATTGGCGCAGACACGCGTTTGGCGATTAGCTATTTATTGCCCCGCTCGATCGCTGACAAGGATGCGGCGAGCGAAAAAAGCTTGAACTTTGGAAAGGCTCGTCGTTGCTCGCAAGTTTGCGGGAACGAGCGAGAGCCCCCCTCCTGGGTCGAAGCTGCTTTGATGTCGGAGCACGCGGTTAACTGGGTCGACCGCGCCGACATTGGCTTCACGGCGAGCCTTTTTTTAGGCCCCTGGAACTTGCTTCCCACAAGCTCCAGGGGCTGGATATATCGAAAGGGCGAGAATCGTTTGGTTCTCGCCCTTTTTCGTTTCTTGCTTCCTTTTCATCTCCGCCGGAAAAGGTTTGACGAGCCCTGACGCGACGCTTACGTTTTCGAATATCTCTTTGGACGTTTCCCGACTCGGGAGAATCAGCGATGTCTAGTCGCAAATATGTCGTCGTCGCGGTGCTCGCACTTCTTGGGCTCTTTGGTTTGACGGCGGCTGACTCGCTTGCCGCCGAAACGTATGAATTAGCGTCCGACGTTTTTACTCCGGGCATACGCATCAGCAGTGCGCCGCAGCCGATCTGCAAGTTTCAATTGGCGGTTCGCAAAGTTGGCGACGACCGCTACTCCGGCACGCTGACGCTGACTCAGGCCGCTCCCGCCATCGACGATTTCGGCAACGTCAACATGGGAAACGCAGCGCCGCCGCTGAAGCTCGATTGCACGATGGGCTTCGTCAAAAAGCAGAGCTTCACCATGAATCCGGGCGGACCTCCTCCGGAGACTCAAGAGTGGATGCTTTATCGGTTGACCGGTCCGAAGATCAGCAACCCGCTCTATATCTCGGCGCCTGACGGCAGTCTGCGCAGCTGCCGACTTGTGATCTGGAGCGACAAGCCGGCGCCGCTGGCGGTCGTTTGGCTGCGCGAGCCGCCGTTGCCGCTGCCATGCCACCCTGGCTGTTTTCCGGCCGGCACAATGGTCGTTGTTCCGGGAGGCGAAAAGCGGGTCGACGCGATTCAAGTCGGTGATCCCGTCATGACGGTAGGCGCTGACGGAAATGTAACGCCGCAGAAAGTGGCCGACGTCTTCGTTACCCGCAACCGACTGGTTGAGGTGATCGCCGACGCTGGGAAGCTGACGACGACCGAGACGCAGCCTCTTTGTCACGTTACGCAAGGGTTCCGCGCGGCGGGCGAATTGCAAGCCGGAGATCGCATCTGGTTATGGCGGGATGAAAAGAAAAGCGAAAGCGTCGTTCGCGAAGTGAAGCCGACCGACCGAATCGAGCCGGTCTTCAATCTGGTCGTCGACGAAGGAGTGGTATTCATCGCCGGTGGATTTCTGGCTCGCTGCAAACCGCCCGCAATTGTCGAGGGAGATCCGGTTGCGTCGAAACATGTTGGCGCGGTCGCGAAGCCAGGGCATGCGCATCACCACAAGCAGCCTTAGGGCGCCGCGCCTACTTTGAACTCGATTCGCCGTGCAGCAAAAAGTCTGGCGTTTAGTGCCGCAGCGTGATTCCGGTAATGATATAGTTGCGTCCGCCAGATCCCCCTTCGACCATCACTTGCAACCGCTCGCTGATTCCCCAATAGAAGCCGGTGAGGAAGTTCCACGGCTCGGGCTCGTATTGATCGACCTGGACATGCAAGTCGTTGCCAATCAGCGGGACATCGAGCGTCAGGTCGACTGTCTGAGCGGTGTCTTGGTACATGGCGCCAACATAGAAGGCGCCCTTGAAGAACGGCAGGTCGACTGGAACGCCGACACGCGGCGACCAGACTTCGGCGGTCAGCGTGTTGTCAACCTTGTCGAACGTCGTCCAGGTCTTATTGTAGTCAAGCGTCGCAAACCACCGCTTACCCCCAATGCCAAACGTACCGCCGGCTCCGGCGGTCGTTCCTTCGATGTCGACATCCAGAGTGATCATTCGATCGGGCGACATCATAATGGGGAAATCGCGGACGATCACTTGGGCGGTGCCGGTCGAGCGGGTATGGCCCACAATGCCGTACAAATTGAAGAAGGGCACGATCCAGAGGTCGAGTCGCGCGATCTGGCTCGACGCGTGGAACTTCGAGTTGGGAACGTCGACGCGATTGACCGACTGCGGCGTGTTGTTGCCGAAGGCGAGTCGCACGTCCGAAACGGCGACGGTTCGATTCATCTCGGTAAAGACGACGCCGGTGCCCAATTCCGGCGGCAACGTCATTCCGCTCCCTTCCGCAAGTCCTGAGAGAAGCGGAAACGGCAGCGGCGCTTCAGGAATGACATAGTCGACGAAGCCGCCGACCACTTTCTGCGTCTGGCCGAAGAGCCCCAGCAGCGTATGGCGGCGGTACTGAGGATGAAGCGCCCAGTACTCGATCCGCTGGTTGCAACTGTCGCAATAATCCCACGGCACGCAGTAATTGTCTTCTTCGTCCCCGTCGCCGCCGGCGCAACCGCATCCACATTCGCTGCAATCGCAGCCGCAATCGCAGCCATCACTTGCCGAGTTGTACGTGGCGCCGCGGTCGACGAAGGCTTCGTCGACAGTGAGCGTTTTGTAGAACGCTTCGACGCCAAATGCGACGCCGCATCCGCAATGGAGCAAGAGAGCGGCGATCCAGACGCGCGTAAGCATAAAAATGATTCCCGTGGACTACAAGTTCGCTGGAACGCGAGCGCCAACTAACGCCCGCGTTCCACGGGATGGAATTCGTATTCAACGGGCGAAGACAAGCAAGGTAGATCTTAGTACGAATTCAATGTCGCCGGCGCAGGGCCTTATCCCTGCCAGCGGGCGGTCCCAGCGTCAACTATCGGGTGAGCCGTTGGAAATCATGAGGCTTTTTGGCGGACGCAGACGCTAGCGAAAGGAAGTCCTTATGCGGCGCTTGTCAAAGACCTTAATACTAGTCGCATCGTGAAGAATCAGGGAGTGCTAGCGGCTTGACTGTCGTCGGCAGTTGGCTTGTGAGAATGAAAGCCGCGCCAGCCGAGGTAGCACAATGCGCCTTGTCCCGCGCCGAGCCAGACGAAGAGAAAGGTCAGGCCCCATGCCGTTAGGTTTACCCACATCAGCACTTCTTTTTCGTAGTGATAAAGGGCCACTTCGAGTTTCTGAAGCGCTCCTTTGATTTGTTCGATGCGGCCGTCGATCAGGCCCAAGGTTGCCGTGACTCGCAGGGCAAGTTTGGCGATTTGCTCCGTTGCGTTCGTTTCCAGTTTCTCATCCCCAAGCTCCGCAACTCGCTGGCTGATGTTTCTCGCGATCTCAAGCCCTTCGTCGAGTTGCGTTTGGATTCCGTCGATTTCGGTCATCAACTTTTGGGCAGGCTCGACGTCGACGTTCAGTCCCAACGATTGGGTAACGTCGATCCCGTGTTGCATGACGAGCGCCGACTGTTCGGTGATCTCGAGCCATTTTTCCGCCTTATCCAGTTCGACAAGTAGCGCTTCCGCTTTCTCCTGGACGTGAAGCTTCGACCCCACTGCTTCGGCAGCTTCCTTCTTCACCCAATTCTTGGCGGTTTGTTCGATCTCGTTGGTCGTGATCTTCAGCGATTGGACGCGACTGTCAATTTGCTCGACGCGCTCCCCTGCTCCGTGCAGCATCTTGTCGCCAACGTCGAACAGCGTGACGGTCGCGTCGGCCAGACGGAAGCTAACGCTCCAGATGTAAAAGATCACCACCGTGCAGGCGATCACGCCGATCGTTCCGAAGATCAGTCCGATGATCGAGAGGATGCGTTTGGCCATGTTGCGTTCCCGGCGCCAGATTCCCTAATCGAGTCTTGCCCCGGCATTGTAACGCAATTTGGCGGCCAGACGCGGGCCTTATTTCTTCGCCGGCGGCCCAAAGTCGAACTCAAACGGCTGCATGATTTCGTCCAGCTTCGAGAAAGCCCCTTCCGAAATCTGCGTCTTGCCGACGATCGCCGGCATCAGGCCGAAGAGTTGATTCTCACGCTCGGGATCGGCCAGGCGGAGCGCCTCGTTGATGTAGCCGGCCGGCGCATTGTCGTTGATCAACTCGTCGACGAACTCTTTGCCAAACCTCTCGTCCAGGTAAGCGAGCGCCTCCTCTTGGTTCTTAAAGTCTTCTCCTTCGAAGAGCCAGTGATGGAACGCTTCGTATTCTTCCGGCTTCATTCGCCAGAGATTGATCGCCAGGTAGGCGAGTTGGCAGGCGCTTTCATGTTCCGGCAACGTTTCCGGGACGTAGGCGTTGCAGTTATCCGAAAGGGGAAGCGGCATCACGATCACGGCGAGCTTGCCGTCGTATTGTTGGCGGGCCTGATCGAGAAAATGACTCGCGTCGCGGCAATACTCGCAGGTGTAGTCCATCACGTCGATCACGACGAACTCCGCCTCTGGATCGCCGATGATCGGCCAGGCGTACGTGTCGACTTCGACGGCGCCGCCGGCGAACAACACCTTACGCGACTTTTCGATCCGATCTTCATCGGGGGACTTCAAACGAAGTTCCACCTCGGCGACTTGCTTCTGCTGGACGGTCGCATTGCGAGGACCATCTGGTTCCGGCATCGCGACCTGACCAAAGATCAGCATCACCAGACCGAGGAAGCTGACGACGCCGGCCGACGTCGCCTGGCGAACTCCCGGCGGAAATGCGGCCCAGGCCAGTCCCGCCCCAATGAGCGAGCAAGCGTGGGCACCCATGCAAAACGGGCAGTACTTCCCCAACACGCCAGCTTGAATGCCAATAAACCAAACGGCCGAGACCGCCGCGAGCGTCATCAGTACAACGACGAACTGCTCACCCTGACGTTTGCTCTCGTCCGGAATCGAAAAGAACGTGAACGCCAGGATGCCGAGCGCTGACGCGTAGACCGCAAAGCCGACGACGCTGACCGGCAGCGTGAACCATTTCGACCATTCGCTATTGAGCACGTCATGGCACGAAGAGTTGAAGCCGCAACCAGCGACAGGCGAAGCGGTCAGGCTGGCGTACGTCAAATAGCCGCACAGCCCAAGGCCGACGATCAAGACGGCCAACAAAGCGGAACGAAGCATAGCTAGATCAGGGGTGAAGACTCAGGAAAATGCTCCGCTCCATTGTAGTTGCCGCCCTATCCCATTTCCTGCGAGACGATAGGCCGGGCGGGAAAACCGGGGCGAATCGCCGTGAATTCCCGCCTTTTGGGAGGGGAATAGCGTCGAAAAGCCTGCTTTTGGCGTTGGCTGGCGATCGTTTTTAACGGTTCGAGCCGACCAACGTCGGCGGCGGATTTGACTGGGTTCTGAAAGCTGCGGACCGCTAGCCGTGCTGGCTTCTGCCTCGGGAAGGGGCGTCGCCCTGAACAAGTTGCTGGAAAAATAGGCCGACTTTGCCGATTTCGGCGAAGTTAACGCTATCGCCGCGACGATGAATAACGCCAGGTAACATTGCGCCTTGTGGATGGGAACAATGAAGGCAAGCTGGCGCCATCTCGGAATCGTATTCGTTGCAACGCAAGCCGTTGGCTGCTTCGGCGTGCGATATCACGACTCGATGGCGCTGCCGACTTGCGACACGACTTGCCAGACCGCTGCTCATGGTCACCACCATGACGCTGAAGCACATGGCGAAGAGAATCAGTTGATCGCTTACGATCAGCCGATGATTCCGCCGCGACCGAAATTCCATCCAGTGCCAACTCGCCCCGCCTTCGCGCCGCGGGTTGAGTACTCGCCGCCGCAGTTGATCCGCGTACCGGTCTTGGCGGAAGTCCCTCCGGGCCCCATCTTGCTGCAGCCGACCCCGCCGCTGAAACCGATTCCTGTCGAATCGGTTCCTGCCGAGACGCTGCCGCATACCGAGCCGATCGAACAAACGGCGCCGCTGCCGTTACCGCGGCCGACCATTCCGGCGAAGCCGATAATCGCTCCTCTACCGCAGCCGTTGCTGCTTGACGTCGAACTCGATCAGCCGGAAGAATTCCGTACGATCCAGGGAACCTGGCGTACGAAGCCGTCGACGTAAGCTCCAGCTAATCCTCAAGTTTTGCGCTGCTGCGCACTTCCTGCGCGCGATGCTAGCGATTGCGTTGTCAAGTTGGGTTGAGTCTGCGGGCTGAAGGTCGATCGATCAAGCGTGCAGTCCCCCTGTTCCGATGAAAGTTTCACGCCTAATTGCCTGCACCTTTGCGCCGGCAGGGCGATGGAAAGCCGACCTCGACTCGACTCACGGAACGACGAGACCCCTATGCGTCACCCTGCCTCGCGTCATCTCTTGACCTTGTTCGTTCTCGTTTGCGTCGCGTCCGGCATGACCGTTCGCAATGCGGTCGGGACGGAACTCCGCATGACGCCGATCGTCAAAGCGGTTCAAGGGGTGAAAGAGTCGATCGTGAACATTCACGGTCATAAAACGATCTCTACCGCCAGCGCGATTGGCGACGCTCCCCGGCAAGTGAACGGCATGGGCACCGGCGTAATCGTCGATGAACGTGGCTACATCATCACCAACCAGCACGTGGTTGAAGGAGTTCGCCGCATTCAGGTCACGCTGAATGACGGAACCACCTACGTCGCCCAGCTGATCGCCTTCGACGAAAAGACCGACCTGGCGCTGATCAAGATCGACGCCGAAAAGGCCCTGCCGGTCGTCACCACCGGCACCTCGTCCGACCTGATGCCGGGCGAAACCGTCATCGCCGTCGGCAACGCCTACGGTTACGAAAACTCGGTTACCCGCGGCATCATCAGCGCCCTGCACCGCACCGTCCAGGTTAGCGATACGCAGAAGTACTACGACCTGATCCAGACTGACGCCAGCATCAACCCGGGCAACAGCGGCGGCCCGCTGCTGAACATCGACGGCGAAATGATCGGCATCAACGTCGCCGTTCGCGTCGGTGCCCAGGGGATCGGCTTTGCGATTCCGGCCGACACCGTGATGGAAGTCGCGTCGCAGCTGATGTCGATTCAGCGTCTCGACGCTCACTGGCACGGCATCGTCGGCGAAACCAAATTCGTCAACGGCGTCGCCAGCTTCCATGTGAAGTCGGTTGAGCCGAACAGCCCCGCTTCGCTCTGCGGCATTCAGACCGGCGACGTCATCACCGCGATCGACGACCTGGAAGTCTGCCGCATGCTCGACGTCGAACGGGCCCTGCTCGATCGCGAAACGGGCGAAGAGGTCTCGTTCAAGGTGTCGCGAGGCGAAGGAGACGAAAAGTCGATGTCGCTGGTGCTGCAAGGCCAAGGCGCCGGCGGCAACTATGTCGACGCCGCCTGGGAACTGCTCGGCATCCGCGTGCAGTCCGTTCCGTCGAACGAATTCCGAGCCAACAACTCGCGTTATCGCGGCGGCCTTCGCATCACCGCGGTCAAGGCTTACAGCCCGGCCGCTCGCCAGCAGATTCGCGTCGGCGACGTGCTGGTCGGCATGCACGAATGGGAAACGATCTCGGTCGACAACCTGGAGTACATCCTGAAGAGCGACGTCATCGCTCAGAAGCGACCGATCAAGTTCTACATTCTTCGCGACAACGAAACCTTCTACGGCGACATCGCGGTGGCCAACTATCGCGTTCGCTAGTATGGGTGACCCGAGGGACATGAAATGATGCAACCTTGGGTCTTTCTGGCCGGCGCCATCCTGTTGGAAGTCGCCGGCACCACGTCGATGAAGTTGTCGGAAGGGTTCACCCGGCCGCTGCCGTCGCTGCTGCTATTCTTCTTTTACGCCGGGTCGTTCACGTCGCTCACCTTCGCACTGAACAAGATCGACGTCAGCCACGCGTACGCCGTCTGGTCGGGCGTCGGCACCGCCCTGATCGCGGTGATCGGCATGTGCTTCTTCCGCGAGACCTTCTCGCCGATCAAACTGGCCAGCATCCTGATGATCATCTTCGGCGTCGTCGGCCTGAACATGTGCGGGACGAAGCACTAGGACGGCTTGCACCCGCCGGTCGTCATCTCTCTCTTTACTAGCCCGCAGCGCAAGCAAGGGAATGCGGCCGCGGGTCAAAATGACGAATGTCTAATTCGGATCTCTGGTCCTGCCGGCGAATGGTCCGCTCTAAAAATAGGACCGGACCCTCTTCGTTTTTTTATTCGGACCAACATTGGGAAGCTGGCGTTGTTCGATTGTCGGGACGATCCAGCAGGCTGTTGACGCAACTACTTGGGACAATTGCGCTTCCAAGCGAAGTCATTCAAGTCATCTCGCTGAACCGGTCACGCGATTTAGCGAATTGGGACCTCTTTTTGGGACCGGACTGCTTGGCGAGGTCCGCAAAATGGGACCCCGGGTCCTAAATCCTAGGCGATGACGGAGGAGGCGCCGGCGCTTGCCGTCGCCGAGATCTTCGCCATCGCGCACTCGACCACGAATCCGTGCGCTTTGTCAAGAGACAAAGGCGGCGCGAAACGTCGCCGTCGATCGTACGGACTGCGAGGGAGAAATCGGCGATTTCTTCCAATCGTCGAAGACTTCTCCGCGCGTCTTGACGGGGGTTAGCGCCGTCCGTTCTGATGGCCGGAGCATCGACGTTGGATAAACAGCGAGAACGTGAAGCGAGCAGCGAATGCGAGATCTGGCCGAGCTTGGATTCAAATCAACGGGCATCGAAACCGAGGAGTCGATTTCGCACCTGGAGTCGCTCTTGGGAGTGCCGCTGCCGAGTCAGTTCCGCCGTCACTTGCTGCTGCATGGGGGCGGCTATCTGGACGACTGCATCTATGAGTGCCAGATGCCGACGCCGTTTGGACATGGGAACATCGTACAAATCGCCGGCACTCGGGATATGGAGACGACGATCTATTCGGAGACGATTCCCTGGAATCTACTCTGCATCGGCGAAGGGCATCTGGGGCAGTCGACCTGCATCTCGATCGCCGGCCTTGATCATGGCAAGTGCTACGCTTTTGATTGCAATATGCGGTTTTATTGGAGCGAGAGGGACATTAAAGCGCTTCCGCACCTTGATCCTTCGATCATCGAGTTCTTTCGCCTCCGCGACGAAGACGAACTGCCGGAACGTCCGTGGGGTTACGAAAATTGTTACCTGGCGACCGATTCGTTTGACGAGTTATTAGGGAAGCTCCAACGATTGCCTGAATGAGGAAGTTTTCCCGGGACGCGCTATGCGCCTGCGAGCTGCAAAACGACTGCCTGTTGATTGCGCCAGATTGTGATGGTCTTCATGCTGGTGATCGATTTCGGCAGCTTGGCGATCTCCGCGATCTCCTTGCCGTCGCACTCAATGATGACGTCCCCAACTTGAACGCCGGCTTTGGCGAGGGCGCTGTTGGCCGGCGCGGCGACGACGATCATGCCGGCTTCGCTGGGGAGGCCGAACGCCGATTGATCGCCGAGTCCGATGACGTTTCGAACGGTCAGGTCTTGCCACTTGCTGCGTCGTTGATCCCGTTTCGACTTTTCCTCTTTGCCGCTGGAAAACGAAGGGGTTCGGGCGAGGGCCTTCAACTTAGCGGTGCGAACGCCGAACTGGTTCATCGGGAAGTTCTGGAAGCCGAGCTTCAGGGCCGGCGAGTCGGACTGGACCGTGAAGTCGCCGTGGGCCGGATCGACGAACAGGGCGTTGGCCGAAATGGAGTCGGCGTCTTGTTTCGAGGAGGCCTGCAGCACTTTGGCGGGTTCCGGAGATTTCGCCGCTTCGCTGTGAAGCAGATTGCGATCGATCGAATCGCCCCAAGCGGCCGGCATGCCGATCGGCGCATGTTTTCGGAAGACGATGTTCCGCTCGAAACGATCGTGGCTGTTGGCGTACCAGACGTGCGGGTGAAAGCCATTGCCTACGGCGATGTTGTTTTCAACGGTCCGGCGATACCCTTCGCGATTCTTGATGCCGCCGCTGAGGCAAAGGTTGTTGTAGATGTGGTAATTGCTCGAACCGTCGTCCAGGTCGATGTCCCAGCCATGGTCGCACCGCCAGCGATTGTTGCGGAGGACGATCGGCTCGACGACATCCAAGAGCGGAAGTTCGGGATGGGCGGCGACGCGGGCGTTCACTTCTTTGGCATTGGAAAGCCAAAAACGATCGCGTCCCCACGAGTTGAACGCGCCATGGTCGCCGGTTTCGAGCACCGTGTCGAACACATCGCAGAATTCGACCAGGTGCCCGCCCCAACAGCCGTCGCCGATGTTAATTCCGGCGCGGGGAACGTCGTAGATGCTGCAGTGGCGAACGGTGATCCGCGCGGCCATATCGATGCCGACGCCGGTCGATTGTTTTTCAAATCGTCCGACTTGCGTAATGAGACAATCTTCGACCAGGCAATCGGCCGGATAGTTTTCGGTTTTGGGGCCGGGCGTCAGATCGATTTCGGCGAGCGGCTGGCGTTCTTCGTAGCGGAAGAGCGGGCTGCGGACCGCCGCGGGATCGCCGACGAAGGTGACGCCGCCGGCGCCGGAACGTTCGATCCGACAGTTCTGGACGGTTACGCGGCGGTTGTAGTTGTTGACGAAGATGGCGTTGCCGCCGACCTGGTCGAAGTCGCAATCGTCGACCTGGCAGTCTTCGGTTCCGTCGAGCAACAGGGCGCCGCCGCGATAGATGGTCCAGTCGGTACGGAGCAGCGGCTCGCGGGTCTCCATGAAGGTGCGAGCCGTCTGCGTGAAAGTTAGTCCGCGGAACGTGATCCACTCGACCGGCGTAGCGAGGCTGCCGCGAAGTTCGATCAAACTGCGGAGCGAAACGGCTTGCACGACGGCTGTGGAGAGATCGACGCCTTGAGGCGGATAGACGTAAAGCGTACGCGTTTTCTTATCGGCGAACCATTCGCCGGGGGCGTCGAGTTCTTCGAAGATGTTCTCGATAAAGCGAAACTGCTTGTGCGGATCGCCGGGGCGGTTGCCTTGCCAGCCTCCCTCAAGCTCAAGCGTGCCGTCTCCCTTCTTTCCTTTGATCCAATAGCTGAAGCCGCCCCATTTGCCGGGGTGCATCGCGTGAAAGATCCCGGTCGTCGGATCGGACCAGTGAGCGATCCGCTGCGGATCGATCGCGTCGGCGGCGTAGCCGTTGAAGATCGAAACGTGGGGATCAAAATTGGGATAACGGGCCAGCGTAAGCCGCTCGCCGTTGAGGAAGAGCTGATCAACCGTGACGCCTTCCGGTAGCGCCGCGGAGAAAATGCCGTTGCGATATGCCTGCCAAGTGAGCTGCAGCGTTTGCCCGCCGCTAAGGACGACCTCTTCTCCGGCTGCCGCTTGCCAGAGGATCGGATGATTCTTCGTACCGTTGTCCTCCGGCGTAAAGATCAGCGGCTTGGCCAGTTCATAGCGGCCGCCGCGAATGGTGACCGTCACTGCCTGATCGGTTTTTAATTTGCGAACGGCAGTTTGCGCGGCCGCGAGCGTTCGCAGCGGTTTCTCTTTCGTGCCGGGCTGCGCATCGTCGCCGCTTGGGCTGACGAACAGCTCTGCAGCGAGGCATTGCGTAGAAGCGATCGACAGCAGGAACAGGGAGAGAACGAAAGAGGGAAGCGAGCGCATAGCGATGTCTTCGGAAATTCAGGCGGGATGGAACGCAGGCGCCAGGCAGGCGGTTTTACGCTTTCGAAAGCTGCCGGAGTTGGAAGCCCCAGCCTATTTGCGAGGAGCTGTAGTGGGAAGTTGTAAGCTTAATGCCTGCAAAATGCGAATTTGTATCGCGCGAACAAATGCGCAGACCGGGCAACGGTGGTTCGCCGCGAGGGGCGAAAACGCCCGTAATCGGCGGAAAATCAACGGCGGGTCCGCCGCCCCGCGGATTCGCGCAAGAGCAGCGAAGTCGTCATTTTCTAGGAGCCGTCTACAATCCGCGATGACGTCGAGAATCGACGGATGGAAAAGTTCGTGGAGGACGAAAAGCGATGGTGACGATAATCGCGCGCGTGTTTTTGGCGCTCGTGGGCTGCCTCTACGTGGGACTGGGAATCTGGTGCGCTGTTGCGCCGCAGAAGACGTCCGCGGTCGTCGGCTTCACGCTGCAGCCGGGCTCTGGACAGTCGGAATTCTTGACGGTCTACGGTGGGCTAGAGGTGGGGCTGGGCCTGTTGTTCCTGTGGCCCCTTTATCGGAGCGGGGACTTTGAATTCCCGCTGGCGGCGTGCTTGATGGTGCACGCGTGTCTGGTCCTGTTTCGGACGATTGGGTTTTTTTCGTTCAGTGGTATGTCGTCGACGACTTATAACGTCGCCGCGGCGGAGTGGGTGATTTTTCTGACCTCCGCCGTGTTGTTCTTTTGGAAGCGTTAGCCAACTCAACGATTGCGGCCGTATTTCCCTCGCTTGCGCTTCGGGCTACTAATGAACTTTAGCCGCGGGGGAACTTCAGCAGCACCGGGCCGTCGTCTTCCACTTCGGCTTCTGGTTGTTCGCGGTAGAGCCAGGTTTGTGCGATCGCGACGTCGTCGAGCGGCAGCTCTTCTTCGCGGAGCGATTGCAGGTTCGGAGCTCCGCGGCCGGCGATCAGGACGGTGTCTCCGGTTTGGGCTTCGCTGAGCGCCCATTCGATGGCGGCAGTGCGATCGGGCATGACGTGGGCCTTGGCCGGACGTTCGTAACCGTCGAGGACGTCGTGAATCACTTCGAGCGAACCGCGACCGCTAATCGCCGAGCTAGTGATCAGCGAGAGATCGGCGCCTCGCTCAGCGACGCGTCCCAGCAGCGGGCGTTTGCTCATATCGTCATGACCATCGCTGCCGAAAACGCAGATCACGCGGCCGTGCGTTACGCGGCGGAGCGACTTCAGCGCCATCGCCAGCGCGTCCGGTGTGTCGGCCTGATCGACGAAGACGCCGAACGGCTGACCACATTCGATTCGCTGCATCCGGCCTGGGATCGATTCGACTCGTTCCAGGCCGCGAACGACCGTCTTCAGGTCGACGCCATAGACCAGCCCGACCGCCGCAGCGACCAGACAGTTGTAGACGTGATGATCGCCGATCATCCGGGTGCAGACCGGAACGGTTTCGTCGCCGGCCGACAGCAGGAAGGTTTGTTCGCTCTTATGACGTTCGACGACGCTGGCGGTGATTTCGGCGGCGCCATGCAGCGCGACCGACAGAGCCGGCGTATCGATTTGCGAAAGCAGTTTCGAGCAAGCTGCGTCGTCCGCATTGACCACGGCGAAACCGGTCTCACGCAGACGGCCGAGAATCTTTTTCTTGGCGCGGTGATAGTTGGCGACAGAACCGTGGACGTCGAGATGATCGTTGCGCAAGTTGGTAATCGCAACGGCGTCGAGTTCGATCCCGTCGAGACGATCGCGCGACAACGCTTCGCTGGAAGCTTCGATCACGGCGTGGGTGCAGCCGTTGTATTCCATGCGGGAAAGGAGGTCGGCCAGAATGGCGGCGCTCGGAGTGTCGCAGTCCCACGGTTGGCGATCGTAGCCGTTGTCGTAACCGAGCGACGACGACATGCCGACGGTGGCGCCGGCCGTTTCCATGATCGATTGAATGAGTCGGCAGACGGTCGTTTTGCCGTTGGTGCCGGTGACGCCGATGACCCGCATCCGTTTCGACGGGTCGCCAGCCAAGGCCTGGCAGATTTTGGCGTAGGCGGAGTGGCTGTTTTCGACGATGCAGACCGGGACGTTGGTCGGCAAGGCTCGTTCCGAGAGAATTGCTGAGGCTCCATTGGCGATCGCCTCTTCGACGTAATCGTGCCCATCCTCGTGGGCGCCGACCATCGCGACGAAGAGTTCGTCGGGGAGGCAAAGCTTGGAATTCGCCGCACAAGAGCGGACGACGATGTCCTCGGCGCCAAGAATTTTGGCGTCAGGCAACAACCGGCGAAGCGATACCGCGGACGTAGGCTGCGTGGACAAAGTCATTCTCGGCCTCCTTGCCTTCTGCGACTTTGATCGAATGGGACGTGCTATCGGAATCCGTTCCAACAGAAACTACGTCGCCGCGGCCGAGATGTTCTGAGAAGCGAATCATTTCGCAAATCAGTTTGCGGCCGTTTCGATTTCCCAAGAATGTTTCCCAAAACGGCTAAAGAGTCAACCCGGCTTTGCCGGCAAACATTTTGCTAGCGGACTCGCCTTGGAGGAACGGGGGTTGTCGCATAGATTGGAGGGACGCCCCCAAACTACGTTCTGGGTTCCGTTAGATGGCCAATCAGGATTTCGACATCGATCAACTTGCCGCGTACCTTCACCTGACGCCGCAGCAAGTGGAAAAACTCGCCAACCGCGGGACCGTTCCCGGCCGGAAGGTTGGCGGTTTGTGGCGTTTTAGCAAAGGGGACATCCACCACTGGCTGGAAGACCGGATTGGGCTCTCGGACGAAGCGGAGCTGCTGCAGGTCGAAAACGTCCTCGATCGGAGCGGCCCGGATAACGACGAAGCGGTCTCGATCGCCGGAATGTTGCGTCCCGAAACGATCAAAACGCCGCTCTTGGGGAAGTCGCCGCGAAAAATTATTGTCGAACTTTGCGACCTGGCGGCGGAAGCAGGCCTGTTGTGGGATCCGGCGAAAATGGCCGACGCGGTTCTCGCTCGCGAAAATATGCATACGACGGCGCTCGATAACGGCGTCGCGCTGCTTCACCCGCGACGTCCCTTGCCGGACATTATCAGCGAAGGTTTCCTTTGCTTGGGACGGACCTATCAAGGCGTTCCGTTTGGTGGAAGCCGCGGCATTTTGACTGACGTCTTCTTTTTGATCGCGTCGGTGGATGATCGGAGCCATTTGCGGACGCTCGCTCGCTTGAGCCGCATCATCAGCGATTCCGCCTTCTACACGAAGCTGCGCGACGCGGCCGATCCGATCGCGACGATCGAGATGATCGCCGAGTTCGAAGAAGATCTGTAAGGGCGAACCTCATGCAGCGGTCGGTGTTGGTCGTCGGTGACGCGGAAGCGAAAGAATTTGCCGATGCCGTGACCACCTTGCGCGAACTGGGGGAGTGCACCTTTGCCTCGGCAGACCAACTGGCGGGGGCGATCCCTGGCGAGCCGCCTGTGTGGATCGTGCTGCTGCAAAGCCGGATCGGGGAGTTCACCGCCAAGCAGGTCGCGGCGGTTCGACGTCGCTACCCGCTAGCCACGGTCGTGGCGATCAGCGGATTCTGGACCGCCGGCGAGCTGCGAACCGGTCAGCCCCTCTCCGGCGTGATGACCATTCCCTGGAACGTGGCCAGCCGACGTTTGCGGGCCCTCCTCTCTTCGCCGGGTGAACTTCCTCCCCTGACCGCTTCACCGGAAGAGGCGATTGTGCGGGATTTGGAGAAGCTGGAGAGCCTGTCGGGACTGGTCGTGATCGCGACGAATCGCCAGAGCGACTTTCAGTATTGGGCCGATGCGGTGCGAAGCCTCGGGATGTCGGCCGTTTGGCGGGCGCCAGGCGAGCACATCCGGGCGGCGGAGATCGCGGCCGTCATCTATTTGCCGACCGATTGGGGATCGCCAGCGACGGCCGATGCGTCCCGGTTTCTGGCCGATCATCCGGCCGAGAGCCGGATCCTGGGAATCGGACTTCCCCGCTGGGAGGACCAGCAATTGGCCGACCAAGTCGGTTTTACGGCGATTCTGGGGCGCCCGTTCCGTTTGCGCGACCTTCAGCTGGCGATTTCGGCGGCCGCCGAGACGGGGAATACCGCATCTTAGCGGGTTTCGCCTCTCGCCGTTTTCCCCCGGGAAGAGTACGATAAAGGTTTTCCGCGCGCCCCTTCCTCTTCGCTAGAGGGAGTGCAGAAAATTACGGGCAAAGCGTGGGTGGCACTGCTGGCTTGTCCAGCAGTGGAGAGCGGGTACAAGGTTCACACTGCTGGACAAGCCAGCAGTGGCACCCGTTGATGGCGCCGAATCAATAAGCCAACCAAAAGTTACCGATGACGCAACTACCGATCCTCAATCAATCCGCTTCGCCTGCTACCTCGTGCAAATCGTCCGGCGAGGCGAAAGGCTCCTACTCGTTCATCAGCCTCGGCTGTCCGAAGAACACGGTCGACAGCGAGCGGATGCTGGGACTGTTGCAGATTGACGGCTACTCGCTGGTGCCGGAACCGGTCGGCGCCGACTTTGTGGTGGTCAACACGTGCGGGTTCATCGAAGCGGCCCGCAATGAATCGTTCGCGGCGATTCATGAAATGCTGGAGCTAAAGCGTCAGGGGAAGATCCGCGGCGTGATCGTCTCGGGCTGTCTTGCTGAGCGTCAAAAAGAACAACTGCTGATCGACTGCCCCGAAATCGACCAGGTGGTCGGCGTCTTTGGGCGGGACGAAATCACCAAGGTGGCCGATCGGTTGGTCGGGAACCTGGACGAGCAGCGCGAAATCTTCCGCCCTGCCCCGGTTCGCGCGCTGGAAGATCGTCACCGTCTCCGCATCACGCCGAAGCACTTCGCCTATCTGAAGATTTCGGAAGGTTGCGATCGACTTTGCACGTTCTGCGCAATTCCGAAGATGCGCGGCAAGCATGCGACCAAGCCGATGGAAGAAGTGATCCGCGAAGCGGAAGAGCTGGCGGCCGACGGCGTTCGTGAGCTGATCGTCGTCGCCCAGGACACCACCTACTACGGTATGGACCTGTATGGCGAACCCCGTCTGGCGCAGTTGCTGAAGCAACTGAACGACGTGAAGGGGTTCGATTGGATCCGCTTGATGTACTTCTATCCGATGTACATCGACGAGTACCTGATGAAGACGATCGCCGACGCCGACAAAATTGTCCCGTACGTCGACATGCCGCTGCAGCATATTAATGACAACATGCTCCGCCGGATGGCCCGCCGCGTGACCCGCAGTTCGACCGAAGAGTCGATCGGGATGATGCGCGATCTGGTGCCGGATCTGGCGATTCGGACCACCTTCATCACTGGATTCCCCGGCGAAACGGACGAACAATTTGATGAACTGGCCGAGTTCGTCGCCGAGCAGAAGTTTGAACGGGTCGGCGTCTTCACCTATTCGCGGGAAGAAGACACCCCGGCGGTCAAGCTGCCTGACGCGATTCCGGAAGAAGTCGCCGCCGAGCGTCGCGACCGCTTGATGGAAGTGCAGCAGGACGTGGTCTTCGACCGGAACGATTCGCTGGTCGGAACCAAGATGGATGTGATCATCGATCAGCAGGTTCCGGGACAAGCGACCGCGTGGATTGGGCGAACCAAGCATGACGCGCCGGACGTCGACTGCGTCGTCTTCGTCTCGGGCGAAGGACTGGCGGCCGGTCAGATCGTGACGACCGAAATCGTCGCGACGCACGAATACGACTTGATTGGCGCGGCGGTTGATACGCCTCGCTAATTGAGCGACGATAGTTACGCTTCTCGCGGCCGAACTCTCCATCCTGACGAAAGCGACATGACTACTGCAGACGCCAAACCGACGGCCTCGACGAAAATCGTCAACGTGCCGAACGTGATCACCATGATCCGGTTCGTTTTGTCGATCGCCGTTTTCGTGTTGTTGTCGCTAGAGCAGTTCATCGCGGCGAACGTCGTCTTTATTCTGGCCGCATCGACCGACTGGATGGACGGCTACTGGGCTCGCAAATACAACGAGGTGACCCAGGTCGGCCGCGTCTTTGATCCGTTCGTCGACAAGATCATCATCTGCGGCACGTTCATCTACCTGGCCACTTTGTCTGGATCAGAGATCGCCGCTTGGATGGCTGTCGTGGTGGTCGGACGCGAGATGCTGGTCACCGTCCTCCGCAGCTTTATCGAAGGACATGGGGGCGATTTCTCGGCCAACATGCCCGGCAAGATCAAGATGGTGCTGCAATGCGTCGCCGCGGTCGCATCGATGACCCTTTTGGCGTATCTTCAAGTTGCGGCGGATGGGCCTTACGCCGCCGCGCTGCAATGGACGACGATTATTTCCGCTTGGGCGGCGGTCGCGTCGACGGTCCATTCTGGGGTTATTTACATCTTCGCTGCAGCGCGGATGATTCGCGATCAGGCGATTAGCACGTGAGTCTCGCATGGGACAGATAATTTTCGGGTTGGGGGCGCTCGCCCTGATGCTAGTGCTCCTGACGGTCTGCGTCACCGGCTGGACCTGGGCGTTCTTTCGTCTGTCGAGCGGTCAGCCGATCCTGAAGCAAGAGTCGGGAGAGACGATCAGCTGGGGCTTGGTCGATCTGTTTGCGACGGTGGTGATCGTCGGCATTCTGCTGATGACGTTTCAGGGATTCGCCTTGGCCGCGACCGGCGCCAAGTTTCCGATCGATACCGATCTGCTGACGGCCAACCAACAAGCGGCGATGATCATGGCGTTCGCCGGCGCTGAGCTATTGACCGTGTTGGCGGTCTCGGGACTGATCTTCTTGCGCGGCTATGGGCTGCAGTTCTTTGGCGAACGGGGCGAACGCTTTATCGGCGACTTGGCGCTCGGCTTCGGCGCGTTTGGGATGCTGGTCGTGCCGACGTTGATCCTGCAGGCGATACTCGCCTATTTGCGACCTTACGAACATCCGCTCATCGACATGCTGATTAAAGATAAGAGCGTCCCGATGGCCTTCGCGTCGGTGACCGCCGCGGTGATCGCCGCGCCGCTGTTTGAAGAGTTTGCGTTTCGCGGGCTCTTCCAGGGTTGGCTGCAAGATGTGGTCGACGGGCGTTTGAAGATCGCCAACGTCTTCCTGGGACGTTTTCGCTTTTTGAACGCTGCGACCGATTCGGCGGAAGAATTCGCTGCGCCGCTGCAGGAGACGGACGAAGCGATCGTCGCAGCCGTGCCCGTTTCGTCGATGGGGAATCCCTACTCGTCGCCGCCGTCGTTTGAGATGACGAGCGAAGTCGCAACGACGGAAGAGAACATCGAGCGAACCATGCTGCAGATGTTCGGGCCGATCCTGATGAGCGCATCCCTGTTTGCGCTGATGCACCTGGGACAAGGGCTCGCGCCGATTCCCCTCTTCTTTCTCGCGCTCGGTCTAGGGTATCTCTATCAACGGACGCGGAGGCTCACTCCGTGCGTTGTCGTTCACTTTCTGTTGAACGGTCAGTCGATGGCGCTGCTCTTGATTCAGGTCTTCGTCATCGGGGATGACGCAGGGGTCCTGGTCGCCAAGTAACGCCAATCATGTTGGCGCCATGCTCTTCTCGCGAAGACGCGAGAAGAGCATGGCGCCGGTCAATCAACGTTCGACTAGTTGTCTGCTGAGCCCGCGCCTTAACTCGCGCGGTAAGTAATCGCGCTCGACCAGTTCGGGGTCATGCTGCGTCCAGGTCTCGCGACGCTGGGTAGAGCGGACCTCGCGGAGCACGTCGCCATCGCGCCAACTTGTGACGTATCCGCCCCGTTTCCAATCGCGTGTCGGAACTTGGGCAGGCGTTTTGAGAAGACGCCAGGCGACGACGTCGAAGCGAGCGTTCTTCGACGACCATTCGTAGAAAATCACCTGATCGAACACGAGCCTTCCCTGCACGTCGTAATAGTGATTGATCTCGACCAGGTCGACTCGATCAGTCACCGCAGGATCTCTCGGCTGTGCCGATACGGCGGCCATCATGGCCGCGAACGCGAATGCAACGCCATTCATCGCCGACCTCCTTGCCGGAAGCACTTGAACTGGCAGCAAAATCACAGTAGGGCGTATCTAATCCGAATTTCGTCATGCAGCAACGCCGAACTATCAAGAATTATGAAGTTTGGCGTAATTCCGCACGAATTCGGCGTAAAACGACGGCAGTGCTAGCTGGCGAGCGTCGCTTCGCGGAGATGTTCCCAGGTGAAGAGACCGGTGTCGTGGCCGTCGGTCCAGCGGATTCGCAGGGCGTAACCGCCGACCAGTTCCATCGACTCGATGCTGACGTCGCGGGGGACGTCGTCGGGGTTCAAGAGACGCTCGCCGGTATGCTCGCTGATGCAGCGAGCGCAGCGGCAGCTGCATCGCAGCGACCAGAAGTCGACCGAGCTATCCATACCGTCCGACCACTTGATCTTCAAAGTGTGATTAGGTCGGTCGGCTTGGATATCAGCTGGCGTCATAGTAATGGTATTATCGCCTTCGGATCTTGGCGGAGAAGTCAGGATCGTACTCGTATTTGGCCGCCAGCTCGTTGATGAGCGAGCGCTTCTTCAGCTCTTCAAATGGCACGCTCTGATCTAGCAAGCCTAGTTCGTAGGCGTACTCATCGCTATAGCCGGTGAAGAGGACCTTGTAGTTGTAGCGAACTTTGTCGGGCGCCAGGTCGTTGACGTGCCGCACGATATTGGTGGTGCAGTTGTTGGTGACCGTGTTGTAAAACTCGGGTTTCACCGCCAATTTGTTGGCTCGTTCCAATACGTCGAGCAACAACTCTTGCGACTGCTGAGGCGTCGCCATCGTCCGATAGAGATAGACGTCGCTTTTGTATTGGTTGGAACTGAGATTAATGATATCGCGTTCGTCGCCGATGACGTACATCAGCTCGTACTGGTTGAAGAATCCTTTCCAGGCCGAGTATTCTTCATCCGCTTCTTTTCGAATCTCGACGGACGAGACAATTTGGTCGCCGTCGGCCAAGCCAAAGCTGAGCATCGTGTGTGCGACTGACGGCGTGTCGTTGAACGGCGCTACGAGAAAGTCGACCGTCTGGATGTCGCTCAGATTGAATTGCTTGTCGTAATACTGAACGACGTAGTTGTCGGACGACGTGTAACGACAATTTCGCACGTTGTGGATGGTGATTTGGCCGGCCACGTTGTCGTACGTCGGCAACCGCGTCTGATCCGGCGCCCAGTTGCGACCGTTGTTGGGAGTGAGCGAAGCGCAGCCCGAAAAGAGGAGCGCAACGGCTCCCACCACCAAAATGCAGAGCATTTTGGATGAAAAAATAGAGAGCGGACTTCCGCGGTAAATCGGCGTCACGGCAAAGGCTTGCGGGCTCAAGTGCTTAATTCGCCGCGGGTTATAGCAACCGATCCACGGCCGCTGCAACATCGATTTTTCCTGCCCACGGCCCATTGGGAGAGTTGAACCATCTTACCCAGGCCGCAAAAATGCTCGTTCTTCGAACGGAGTCCTACCACCCATTCCCCCCGAAAGAAAATGACGGAACTGAAGAAAGCTCTCTCCCTGACCCTGCTCTTGACCCTCGCTGCGACCCTGGTTGCCGATGACGCTAGCGTCAAACCGGAAGCCAAAGAAGAAAAGGCCGACGCCGAGGTGAAGGACGAGTTCCTCCACAATCACCCGACTCTGGTGAAGATGTGGAATCACTCGAACGTCGTTCGCGGCCAGTATGGCCTGGCGTCGCAAAAACTGAACCCGGAACTGACCAAAGCCGCTCAGGATCATGCCTGGTACATGGCGAAGACAGGTCAGTTCAGCCACTCGGTGAACGGCGGATTCGTCGCTCGCGCTCGTCGCCACCACTACAAAGGTAGCCCCTCTGGCGAGATCATCCTCTGGAATGCGAAGTCGATCGACTCGTGCTTCCAAGGTTGGCTCAACAGCCCCGGCCATCGCGCCATTCTGCTCGGCGGCGCTCGTGAAGTCGGTTACGGCTACGCGGTCGCTCGCGATGGTTCGACCTATTGGGTCGGCGTCTACGGCAACTAGGAAATAGTGCGGCGCATGGTTAGCCCAGATAGCTCCGCTATCTGGGCGGCGTAGCCGCCAGAAGCATCAGGTCCCAGCGCGTGGCGCTGGGACCTTTTCTATTTCGAACGAGTGTGGCGATCGCCGGTTTTCTATTCGGCCGCGGATTGATGTTTCCGGCCGACGTTATCGGCCCAGATAGCGGAGCTATCTGGGCTAACCAACGAGGCCTTTACAGATGCTCGGGGAAGATCCCCGCCATCAGGTCGCCGATGACGCGGGTTGTTTCGAAGCGGAGCATCACGATTCTCATCGTGGCGGTGATCGGCACGGCCAGCACCATTCCGATCGGTCCCCAGAGCATCCCCCAGAAAGTCAGACTTAATAGAATCATGACTGGGTGGAGCTGCAGCCCTTCTCCCATGATCATCGGTTCGATCACGTTGCCGAGGGTCATTTGAATCGCCCCCGGGATGGCGATCACCAGGATGATCATCCAGACGCTTTCGAAGTCGACGATCGCCAGCGGGATCGGCAGGAGCGTCGCGATGATTGAGCCGACCGAGGGGATGAAGTTGAGCATGAAGGCCATCAGGCCGAAGAGCGAAGCGAGCCGCATCCCCATCATCGCCAGCGTGATCCAGACCAGGATGCCGGTTACGGCCGAGATCATAAACTTGGTGGCGATATAGCGGCGGATTTTCAAGTCGATCTCGGCGTACATCCCTTTCGAGACCTTGTAGGGATCGCGACCGGCCAGCATGAACCCGACGAAAATCGTCGTCAGGACCGTGCTCGAGACCAGGCTCATCAACAGCGCCCCCAATTGCTGGGCGTATGACGGCATCTGCGAAATCAGGTTCGTTTTGATCGCGGCGATGATCAATTCGGAGTCAGGGCGGTCAAATTCGACCCCAAACCAGCTGTCGGCGATCGCATACCCCTGGACGACGATCGCATCGAGCTTCCGCGTCAGGTCAAATTCGAGCTGCCGGAGCATCTGTGGATCGGAAATGCTCTGGATCACCAGCATCACCAAGAAACTCATGACGACAAGCGCCAGCCCCACCACCAAGAGCGCCACGGTGACCGCGGCGAACTTGGAAAATCGAAGCCGAACCATCGAGAAATCGACGATCGGCGCGACCAGGTAGTTCAAGAAAACGGCCAGCGTAAAGGGAATCAAAATGCTGCGGGCATAGGCGACGGCGAACGAGACGGCGACCGCCGCGAGGATCAAAAGGGCGCCGGTCTGGAGGTTCGAGCGCTCTTCATTCAGCTTGGGGAGGGTCGCTGGTTCCGAATTCATCGATTATTCCGCGCTTTCGCCCTTGGGCCGCTCATTGGGTGAACAAACTGCGACCGATTATGCCCGGCTGGGGACCGAATTTACAACCTCCGCGACCCCTTATTCCTAGCAGACAGCGAACAAAAATTGCGGTAAACTCGACCCCTGGGTGAAGGCGGCCCGTTCGTTTTCATTTTGTGCAACTTTGTGGAAAGAGATTGACGCATGGGTACGGTTTTCGATCCGTTTGGCGCTCGCGATACGTTTTCGGCTCCTCAGGGGGAATTGGGAATTTACCGGATTCGCCGCCTCCAGGATCAGGGACTTTGCGACATTGATTCGCTTCCTTATTCGATCCGTATCCTGCTGGAAGCGGTGCTGCGATCGTGCGACGGATTTGTGGTTTCGGAAGATGACGTTCGCCGTCTGGCGGCCTGGAATCCGCAGAACCCCGATCCGAGCGAAGTCCCCTTCATGCCGGCTCGCGTCGTTCTGCAAGACTTCACCGGCGTGCCGGCCGTGGTCGACCTGGCCGCGATGCGGAGCGCGATGAAGCGTCTCGGCGGCGATCCCAACAAAATTAACCCGCTCATTCCGGTCGACCTCGTGATCGACCACTCGGTGCAGGTCGACGCCTTCGGCCACGCCGACTCGCTCGAGAAGAACGTCGAGCTCGAATTCCAGCGTAACGGCGAACGTTACGAGTTCCTCCGCTGGGGCCAAAAGGCGCTCGACAACTTCCGCGCCGTTCCGCCGAACGTCGGGATCGTCCACCAGGTGAACCTCGAATTCCTGGCTAAGGGGGTCTTCGTTCGTGACGACGCCAAGGGCCCGGTCGCGATTCCCGACTCGCTGGTCGGCACCGACAGCCACACGACCATGATCAACGGCCTCGGCGTCGTCGGTTGGGGCGTCGGCGGTATCGAAGCCGAAGCGGTCATGCTCGGCCAGCCGATCTACATGCTCACCCCGGAAGTGGTCGGTTTTGAAATCACCGGTCAACTGGCGCCGGGCGTCACCGCGACCGACCTGGTGCTGACCGTCACCCAGATCCTGCGTAAGGAAGGGGTGGTCGGCAAGTTCGTCGAGTTCTTCGGCGAAGGGGTCAGCAAGATGAGCCTGGCCGATCGCGCCACGATCGCCAACATGGCGCCCGAATATGGCGCCACGATGGGCTTCTTCCCGGTCGACGCCGAGACCCTCAACTACCTGCGTCGTACGGGCCGCACCGAAGAAGAGGTCGCGCTGGTCGAAACCTACACGAAAGAGCTCGGCATCTTCCGCAGCGACGACGCGCCGACGCCGAAGTTCACCACGCTGCTCAAGCTCGACGTCAGCACGGTCGAACCGTCGATGGCCGGTCCGAAGCGTCCGCAAGACCGCGTCGCGCTCGCCAACATGAAGTCGGAATTCCAACGCTCGCTGAAGGCGCCGATCGATCAGCGCGGTTTCGCCCTGGCCGACGAAGAGCTGGCGAAGACCGGCACGGTCCAAGAAAACGGCTCGTCCGAAACGATCGGCCACGGCGCCGTCGTGATCGCCGCGATCACCAGCTGCACCAACACCAGCAACCCGTCGGTGATGCTCGCCGCCGGTTTGTTGGCTCGCAACGCCGTCGCCAAGGGACTGCGCGTTCCGTCGTACGTCAAAACGAGCCTGGCGCCTGGTTCGCGCGTGGTGACCGATTACCTGAACAAGGCCGGTCTGATGGACGACCTCGAAGCCCTCGGCTTCAGCCTGGTCGGTTACGGCTGCACGACCTGCATCGGCAACAGCGGTCCGCTGCCGGATCCGGTCGCGGCGGCGGTTACCAGCGGCAACCTGGTCGCTTCGGCGGTCCTCAGCGGCAACCGTAACTTTGAAGGTCGCGTCAATCCGCTGGTGAAGGCGAACTATCTGGCCAGCCCGCCGCTGGTCGTCGCCTACGCGATCGCCGGTAGCACCGACATCGACCTGGTGACCGAGCCGATCGGCAAGGGAAGCGACGGCGCCGACGTCTATCTGAAAGACATCTGGCCGACGAGCGAAGAAGTGTTGGCGACGATCGATTCGGCCGTCACGCCCGACATGTTCCAGACGCAGTACAACTCCGCCTTCGAATCGAACCCGACTTGGAACAAGATCGCGGTCGTCGAAGGAGAGCTGTACGACTGGAACGACGACAGCACCTACATCCAAGAGCCGCCGTTCATGGTCGACATGGGCGTCGAGCCGGACGCGCTGCAGCCGATCGCCGGCGCTCGCGTGTTGGCCCTTTTGGGCGACTCCGTCACGACCGACCACATCTCGCCGGCTGGCGCCATCGCCAAAGACAGCCCGGCTGGCCGTTACCTGATCGAAAAAGGGGTGCAGCCGATCGACTTCAACAGCTACGGTTCGCGTCGCGGTAACGACCGTGTGATGCATCGCGGCACCTTCGCCAACATTCGCATCCGCAATCGTCTGGCCCCCGGCACCGAAGGTGGTTGGACTCGTTACCTGCCGACCGGCGAAGTGATGGCGATCTACGACGCCGCCGAGAAGTACAAAGCGGACGGCACGCCGCTGGTTGTGTTGGCCGGCAAAGAATACGGTACCGGCAGCAGCCGCGACTGGGCCGCCAAGGGAACCTTCCTGTTGGGCGTCAAGTCGGTGATCACGTCGAGCTTTGAACGGATCCACCGCAGCAACCTGGTCGGCATGGGGATCCTGCCGCTTGAGTTCCCCGCCGGCAAGTCGTGGGAAACCTTGGGCCTGACCGGCGAAGAGTCGTTCGACATCGTCGTCGCCGACGATCTGCTCCCCGGCGGCCAAGTCCCGGTCAAAGCGACTCGCCCCGACGGCAGCGTCCTGGAGTTCACGGCCAAGTGCCGCATCGACACCCCGGTCGAAATGGAATACTACCGCAACGGCGGTATCCTGCAGACCGTGCTGCGAAAGCTGCTGAAGGGCTAATTGGCTCTCGGTTCGCGTGAAGATTCAACAGCCGCAGGAAGCGATTCCTGCGGCTGTTTTTGTTTCTTGCGGAAGAATGGAACACGGAGGCCACGGTGGGAGTCTCGGACGAGCACGGTAAGAGTCGAGCGTGCAAATTCCGGGGCGATATCGCGCGCTGTTGCTAGAATGCGGCCAATGGACCGTTTTCTGACGTAACGGCGAGATCTCAGCATGCTGAAAAAGCGGAAGACGTGGTATCTGATCTGCGCCTTGCTGGTTTGCACGCTGGTGGGCGGTTCGCTCTGGGCCTTGTTCGGGCCAAGTCGGCCGATCGTGATCTCGAAGAAGACGACCTATCTGACGGGGCCGATCGGACCAGACGGGAATGTCGACTACTGGGAGTATGTCCAGACTGAGCGAGCGAAAGGGGCGACGCCGGAGAATAACGGCGCGATTCCAGTCTTGATGGCGATGGATCTCGAGCCCTGGGTCAACGCCGAGCAACGAAGCTTCGCCATGGAACAGTTGGGATTGAGCGACCTTCCAGCGACGGTGTCGTTGCCCCTGCGGGATGAGCAGTTGAAAGCGGAAGCGGAGCGATGGTTTGCAGAAGAGGCGTTAGTTCAGTTCGGCGACGTCGTACATAACGAATGGTGCACGCAAAATGCACTGCGCGCCGTTTCACGCTCACCTTGGACAGCTGGCGATTTTCCGCCGCTGGCCGCTTGGCTGACGCGCCATGGGCCGGCCATCGACCGGTTGCGCGAGGTGGAAGGAAGAACCTATTGGTATTTGCCGCAGCATGCGAGCCAGGCGAACTCAGACCGGTTCCTCTATGCCGAAATATGTAGCGGAGACCTCATCTGCGAGGCCCGCAATCTGCTCCGAATGCGAGCGATGTTCCATCTAGGAAACGGAGACCTCAATTCGGCGTGGCGCGACTTGCGGGCTGAGTTTCAGTTTTGCTTGCTCGCCAATCCCCTATCGTCGGATTCGGAAGAGTTCTATCGCCGTATCGGATTGAGCGAGAGTTCGCTTGCGCTGCATCAATTGGTAATTCATCCCCGTTGCGATGAGGCGCTTCTTCAGGAGATCGAGTCGACGATTCGCGGCGTCCGTCCCCCTTACTACGAGCCCGGGACCGTCTTGTTTCAGCGGCTAAAACTGTTGCAGGGGGTCGGTCACGATTATCAAGGATTCATTGACTCCGAGGGAGAGCAAGAATTCTATTATCGGAAGGCGTATTCGATCAGTCGGCTGCCAATCAATGGCAACCAATTGCTGCGGCGGATCAATTACTGGTTTGACCAGGTCGCCGCAGCGGCTTCGATAAGTGACGTCACCCAACGTAGAGCGGCAATCATCCAGTTTCGCAATGAATTGGACAATGCGATGGCCAACTATCATGACTCGGACTCAGAATGGCGTCTCTATTTGAGTCCCGTTCTTCGAACTCGCGTGCCGGCTGACAACTATACGCTGGAATACACGTTCGGCGGCGATGCGGATTTCTACTGTGACGAGGCGGAAGGTCGGTTGCAGTTGCTCCAGGGATCGATCGCGCTGCAGCGCTATTATTTGAGGAACGGACGATATCCGGCGACGTGGGCCGAATTGCCGGACGAGCTCCCTCCCATGCTGACGAAAGATCGGTTTGCGCTGTCCGACTGTCGCTATCGACGAACCGACGAGGGGTACCTGCTGTACCTTCTCGGATGGAATGAACGTGATGATCTAGGTACCGATTGGCGATCCGAATATTACCGAGGTCAGACGGCGTTCCGCCATGAGCGGTTACATTACGGCGGGACCGATTGGGTTCTCTCCGCCCCTTCCCCACGCTTTGAGCTGCTGCTAGAGAAGATCGAGGTGCATGAGGAAGACGATTTCGATTTCTATATGGGCGATATGGATCTTTACGAAATGGACCCGTGGTATGACGAAAGCGACTTGCACGCGGAGGAGTAGCGTGGGACATTCAAGGCAGCCTTTTGCCGCTTGATGCGACAAGCTCCGGCGACGCTCTATCCTCTGGCTGACAAGGAGGCGCCCGATGAAGTACGACGACGCTTCGTGGCATTACGAGGGAGATTTTCCCCAGGGGCTCCCATTTGAAGCGAGCGCCACGCATACCGGGATGTTCCTCGCGTGGGCGCTACTTCGCGGACTGGGGAGCCCGCTCCATACCGAGGAGTTGGAAGGCGATCTGCAGACGCTCCGGCGGCGCGAGATCACCCCTGGCGCCTATTTTCTGAAGGTTTGCGACGGCAAGTTCAGCGACACCGATTTGAACCCGATTGGCAACCGCTTCGCCCAGGACTATTTCGACTTCTCGACCGGCGAATACCTGACCGACTACGAAGAGACGCTCGCCGAAGATCTGGACGACATCTACCAAGTCGCCGACACGTGGGAAAACTTCGACCTGCTGAAGCCGGTGCTGGACGAGCAGTTTCGCGATTGGATTGCGGATCAGGAGGAAGATTAGACGCGGCGGGGTCACCGCTGCGCCGGCTGGATCGTTCCCCCGTCCCAACTGATTTTGCATCTCGGTAACGCTTGGCGAATTTTCTCGACGCCGGCGGCGGTGATCTTCGTCTTTTCGATTTCGAGGCCGGTCAGTTTCTTGTAACTGCAGATCTGGTCGACGCTGGCGTCCGAAATCGCCGACTCTGCGATGATCAGCAGCTCCATGTCGCGGCAGTTTTTGAAATAGGAGAATCCCAGGTCGGTGACGCCGGTTCTGCCGAGCGACAAGCTGTTGATCTTTTCGCAGGTCTGGTATTGAGCCAGACCTTTGTCGGTGACGCGCGTGAATCGCAAATTGAGGAATTCCAGGTCGGCGACTTGCTTGAAATAAGGGAGCCAATCGTCCGTGACGGCGGTCGTTCCCAGATTGAGACGTTTGTACTTTCGATCGGCCACCGGAAGTACGTCGGCCAACGTCACCTTGACCATCCAGAGTTGAAGTTCTTCCAACTGCTGACAATCGGCAAGATGAACCAAACCAGGACCGACCTTGGAGGTCATATTGAGATTTGCGTTCCGCAGGTTCCGGCAATTGCGCAGCGCGCTCAAACTGTTCGCGGTAAAGTTGGAGCAGCCGAATAGCGACAGATCTTCGACGCTACGGCAGTTGGCCAGCGGCGCCAGGTCTGCATCGGTCGCGGTTTTGCTGTGGACGAAATGAACGCTCTTGATCTCGAACGGCGGCGCGGGAAGTTGCGACTCGGAGGTGATTTCCTGCCGATTGACGGTCACTCTTCCACCTGCGGAAAGGATCCGCTTGGCGGCGATGTAGTCAGGATCCTGGGCAGCTTTCGTCTCCGGCGCCTTAACGTCATCGTCCAGCACCATCACTTGGATCTCCTTGAACTGCATCTCATGGCCACGATGGGTCCCAATGCTTAGTCGCACCTGGTCGGTCGGCTCCTCATCTCGATCCAAACGGAACAGCTCTTTGCCGTCGATGTAGAGGATCAGCGTTCGTCCGATGGCGACAAACGCCATCTCGAAGAACTCGGGAGGCGCCGCCGGAGTTTGCGTTCGCTTCAGCGTTTGAAATCCTCCGCCGGGAAGATTCTTGCCGATGAAGAAGTTCGTAACTGGGTAAGTCCAGAAAGCGCCGTACTCAATCCCTTGTTTAATGCGAAGGATTCCATTGCTGCCGCCGTGGCGTTTGACGCGAGCTCGGAAGATCAGGTTCTTCGCAGTAAACGGCGTGAATATAACGTTGGTTTCTTTCGTCGTCAGAATCCCGTCGCTGAACGTCGCTTGCTCGTAGTCGGCCGGAGGATTTTCTTGGGCGGCGATGAGACGATCCACCTCCGCTTGCGAAGTGAGCAGCGAGACCCACTCCCCTTGTGCATAGTCGTCATTGTCGCGAGAAAGCGTTGCCGTCGATACGGCGGGAGTCGACGGAGCGGAAGATGGCGAATTGAATGGCGCTGGATTGGTCGCCATGGCAGTTGGCGTTTGGCTAACCGGCGGCGCAGGTTCCGCCGGTATGTTGGCGACGGCAGCGGCGTCTTCCCAGTAGACTTGGACTTTCGATTCGGCTCCGCTGGTGACGGTCAACGCGCTGACGTTGGTTTTCAGGCCGCTGCTCGTCTCCACAGCAAACTTGTAGTCGCCTGGGGGAAGCGATTGCGTTTCCTCAGTACTGAGTAACGTGATCTTTAGAGAGTCTTGCGTCTTCTCGTTGATTAGCTTCAGCTCGTGACCACGCAGATGAGCGACGTAGTCCTCTCCATCCACCTCCACGACGAGAGTTCCGTTCGGCGTGCCCAATTTGAAGAGGGCGCCGGCGCCGAAGAAGACGACGCTGCCGAGTAAAAGTCCGATCACCAGCGCGCCGCCGTAGAACGCGGCCCCTCGCCGCCGAGGCGCCGGTTGCGACTTTTGACCTGGATCAATCGTCAAACCGGGAATTGCGGCGCTGGTCGCGTGGATCATCGTCGCAAAGATGCCGGTCGAGGAAGTGTCGACGTTTGACTCGACTGGTTTGTAGGCAAGCGGCGCCGCAGCGTCGGAAAGTTGCGGTCGGATCTGCTCCAGATCGGCGATCAGTTCTTCGGCGCTAGCGTAGCGGTCGGCGGGCGATTTGGCGACGCACTTTTGATAGATCGCTTCGAGCGCGGGCGAGACGTCGCTGCGAATCGCCATCAAACTGGGAGGCGATTGTTCGCGGTGGCAGAGCAACTTCGCCATGATCGAATCGCCGCCGAACGGAGGACGTCCGGTCAGGAGATAGTAGAGCGTGCAGCCAAGGCTATAGAGGTCGGCTTGCGGCGTTACAGTCTTGGCGTCGATCGCTTGTTCCGGCGACATGTAGTCGACCGTTCCCATGATCGTCCCGTTTTGGGTGAGCCCAGCCGAGTTGGCGTCGTTCTGCATCCGGGCGATCCCCATGTCGAGAATCTTCACCACGCCGGCCTGGTTCAGCAACAAGTTCGCCGGCTTGATGTCGCGGTGGACCAGACCAACTCCGTGTGCGTACTGCAGACCTTGCGCCGCTTGCAGCACGCAGTCGACCGCTTTGGCCGGCGACAACGGGCCTTCGCGATGAACGATCGAACTGAGGTCGCGACCGTCGACGTACTCCATGACCAGGAAATGAAGCCCTTCCCCTTCGTCGGCGTCATAGGCGGTGACAATGTTGGGATGTCTAAGGCGGGCGGCGACTTGGACCTCTTGATAAAAGCGCTCGACTCCGTTCGCTTTGTTCATCGCTTCGCGCGGGAGGACTTTGATCGCGACGTCGCGATCCATCCGGCTATGACGGGCCTTGTAAACCTGGCCCATCCCCCCTTCCCCGATCTTGTCGAGGATGACGTAACGACCCAATCGCAAACCGCGGGTGCGACCGCGCGAAATCGCGCGGAGTTGAAAACGTGTCAGCAGTTCCGATTCCAAAAGCAAGTTGGCGAGCTGATAGGCGTTTTTCACCCGATGCTTTTTCAGCAGTGCGGCAAGAGCCGCTGGATCGGGGAGGTCGACCTTGGTCAGATTCGCTTGGAAGGTCGCCAGATCGAGTTCGTCGGGCAGCAGCAGCGCGTTTTTCAATTCGTCGGAAGAAGGAATGGGCAGCTCTTCTCCTGCCGCAACTTCCTGCTGGAGCCAGACCATCCGATGGAGAGCGCTAAGATGTTGACGCAATCGAGACGCCAAGTCGTCGTCACCGGCAGCCAGTTCTGCGACGTCTATGATTTGGCCCCGGCTGGCGGACTCTTCCCATCGCTCCAGCAGATCCAACAGCCGGTCGTCGAGCATTATCCAACGTCTCGCATCAGTGTGATCAGGGGCCAGGAACGATGAGCTGACTTCGCAACGAGTCCTAATAGCTGCGAATTGCCCCGTTTTGGCAGGCGAAACTGATTGTACCCATACCAATTGGAGGGGGACCAGCTTCGCCTACGAAAAGAGTGCGGAATCGATGCGGATAAGTGGACAGAAATTCTCCCCGTTCCGGGGACCCTTCGGTGAATTGTTAAGGGGCGCAATTGCGCGAAGTGCGCAATGTCGAATGGCTCAGGCCCGGGGACGCGGCCATTAGTCCGTCCACTGCCAGGTCTTCACGAGATGTTCGACGGCAAGCTTGACGTCGACGTCCCCTTCTTTCGACCCCATGATCAGGTAGAGCTTGTCGTTGTGCACGCAAGCGACGATGACGCAGGGACGAGCATTGGTGGCGCTTGGCGTTTCGACCAGGATCGCCTCTTCGTCGCCAACTTTAGCGCCGGGGATGATCGTTCCATCTTCGCCGGCGAAGGCTTCGGCAGTCGCTTGCAAGGTCGGGAGGACCGGTTTGCCGACGTCGACCTTGATCATCGCGTTGGGCGTTTTTCCGTCGGAGCCCAGCTGAACGAAGAACGCCATCGTCTGCGGCGTGTTGGTGCGGGCGATGAGCCAATCTTGCGGGGCTTCGGTCGCGAATGCGCCAAAAGCCGTCAGCTGCGGCGTAGCCGACGCGGCGGCGACGTTCGGACCGGACGAATTGGTAGGCTGCGGCGGTTGGCTGCAACCGGCCAAGAACGAGACAAAAGCAACGGAGAGGAGCCGTTTTCTTTGCAGCTGACGGAACATGCGATCCCCGGAAATGCGGCGAGAGAAAAGTAGGCCAGAATCATCAACGCGAACTACGCTAGCCCCAACTGCCGCGCCTGCGACGCGCCGTCGCGTGCGCCCCAGCGGCGAACGATCTTGCCGTTTTGAATGGTGAACCATTCCATCGCCGGCAGCTCGTACGATTTGCCGGTCGGCTGCTGGCCGAAGGCGGGCGCTTTGAACGTTCCTCGTTCGGTGTAACGAACGGCGACGACGTCGTCAGAAGAGATCATTTCTTCGATCGTCAGCTGCATGCCGTAGCCTTCGATCAGCTGCTTCCAGATCGGCAGCACGACGTCGATTTTACCGCGTCCGAGGACTCCTTGAATCTCCGCGTCATCCGCCAGCAGTCCGGCGAGCGCGTCGAGATCGCCCCGATTGAAGGCGTCGACGTATTGAAGAACTACCGATTCCGGCGAAGTATTCGCATCCATGTGCCGCAGCTAATCCAATTGGTATCGAGACGTACGTTCCACGTTGAAGGAACGTAGGATAGCGAAAGCGGCGAAAGGGTCAAGCGCGGCCCAGTCGGGGAAAGGTTCGCCGACTGGGTCGCGCCATGACTTCGGTAGAAAAGAAGAGTGGACTAGTCGCGTCGCAGCGAAGACATTGCGGAAGCGGCTGATTACCGCTTTGACAGCATCACCAACTCATATGATTCGATTCCCTCGGCTACTTCGACAACCAGCGGAGAGGTTCGTTCGGACGTGTAATGGAGCGGGATGTCGCCATCTCTTTTCGCCCGCCGGCGCGTCGGCATGACCATCGCCATCGCCGCGGCAGGACCTTCTTCTCCGATCGCCTCTCCCTGGATCGCTTCTTGCGAAATGGATTCGGAGACGGGAATAAGGGGCTCGCTGATCACGACCTGGTATTTGCCTGGGGGACATCCGCGATAGTCGCGGACGGCGCCCGGGACGATCGCCTGCAGATTGAATTTCCCTTCGGCGTCCGAAAAGCCGGAGGCGCCGTGTCCCATGGTTCCATCGGTCGGAACCAGGGTCAGGCTCTTAAACGGAACCGGCTGTCCGTCCAGCATCAGCGTTCCTTCGACGGGAAAGCGGAGTGGACCGGAATCGCTGCAACCGGCCATGGCGATAACGGCGAGGGATGCGCCGATCTTCCATAACTGAAACATGGATCTCACCTACCAAAGAATATGAATAAAGTTGGTAACGAAGCGTCGTGAGTTCTGTTCCGGGGGTAGGAGCGAGTTTTAGGGGAGCTTGACCACCTCGCCGTCCGACATGCAGGTCAAGTTCAGCAGCGTCGGCTTGTCGATCGATTCAGGAATGAAGTGAACCGAACCGTCTCCCATCAGGAAGTTGCATCCGCCTGGATGCAGACTGGCCGCGGCGACCCACCAGCTGCGGGCGCGTCCACGAATCGGCACGAAGGGAGGACTTTGCCAAGTGCTGTGGACCCAAGGTTGGTGCCAGACGTTGATGCCGCCGTTGGTGGCCGAGTAGTGCGGGTCGATGCCGGTCATCACCCAGGCGCGATAGGCCCACGCAAAGGCGCCGCCGTTGACGTGGTACTTGGTCGTTTCCCCCATCATGAAGGTGTTGGAAAGCCCGTCGGTGACATCGCCGAACTTCGTATTGACGTCGGCGCCGAACATCCGCTTGGTGTTGGAAGCGCTGGTCGCGTAGCCGTTGCACGTACCGAATTCGAGACCGCAGTTGACGATGAAGTCGTAGTTGGTGGCCGCACCCGAGAAACCGGAGGCCGGACCATACGCGCCGCCGGAGCAGCGTCCCTTAACTTCGTTGTTGTCGGACGGGCAAAGGAGGGCTTGCAGTTCGGTCTGAGCCGCCGCGGCGTTTCCATTGGTCGCGGGATCGCCAACCACCGTACCGGTCGCTCGTTGGTAGCTGCCGGGATTTACGGAATAGGCTTCCTTGTGATTGAAGAGGTCGTAGACGGCGTTCTGCTCGAGGAACGGGAGAATCGCCACGATGCCGTTGGCGTTCTTGATTTCGCTGTTGACGGCGGTGCCGACGCAGCCGCCATAACCGCGGCTCGATGCCGGCAGCACTTTATGCGTATCGACGTAGTTGTGCAGGGCCAGCCCCAACTGCTTCATGTTGTTGCTGCAGTGCATGCGACGGGCCGCTTCGCGGGCTTGCTGTACCGCGGGAAGCAACAACGCGATTAACACGCCGATGATGGCGATCACCACCAGCAACTCAACCAGGGTGAACCCGGTCGATTTTTGGACGACTTTGGATGCGCCGTGACGACGCGAGTTGCGAGAGAAAAAACGAAAAGATGAATGAGGAGAGAGAGTCATAAGAGGAAATCTCCACCTAAAGTACTGGGAAATTACCGCGTGCGATGCAATCATCCGCCTTGACTACAGAACCGAGTGTATCGTGATTTCACGTAAAATCGACAATTCATTTGATACAATAATTTGAAACGTCGCATTGCAATTCATGCAATAACGACAAACGCCAGTGTGAATGTCTTAAAGTCCCGCCATATCATCAGGCTAAATGAAAATCTCTTACCAATAGCGGAAGAGGCCTCGCGAACTGCTTGCATATTTTGACAAGCGACGGCGACGAAAGTTTCTAAGCGTACGGCGTTTAGCGTTGCGAGATGCGCAGACGTTTTTGCTCTACGGACGGGAGAGCGTTGGCGCAAAAGGAGGGTTCTGGCGCTCGTTGGAGTTTCTTCTCTTCTAGATTTCGTGGAATGGTCTATCATCGAAAAGTGTTGCGGCGCCCAGCCCCACGTCTCCCGATCAGGACCGCAACGCAAACCAGAAAACGATCAGCCCGTTGTTTCCAAACAACTGCGCGTGGGGACTCGTGAATGGATGATTTGGCCAAATTCCTGCGGTTGCGGCAGTCGCTGAAGTCGGACGTCGACTCGTGCAAGATGTTCCGCCAATCGCCGGGATGGTTTAAAGATCGCGTGCTGGCGATCGACTATCGCGTCGACCTGGAAGACTCGTGGGAATTCTCCGAGATGCTTCTTTCGGAAGCGTTCCACGACGGGACGCATCGCGACTACTTCTTTTTGTCGCTGCTGGAAGATTGCGATTCGCGCGTTCCGCTGGAGGCCGACTTTGGCGCCGGCCGCTTCATTCGCCAGGGGCAACCGGGAAATCTGGTCTTTGGGGATGACGAAACGGTCGTCCGCATGCAGGGAATCGGTCCATATCACTCCTGCATGATCTACATCAAAAAGGAGGTCGTCCACGAATACTTCCGCACGGCGACCCAGGGGCGAGAGGTCTCGCCCGAGCGGCTGCTCAGCAAGTCGTTCCGTGACGAGGTGCTGCGAGTCTTGATGAAGCAGCTGATCATCCACGCACGTACGGCGCCCGAGACCGGCCGCAGAATGGTGCAGCAGCACTTGCAGACCAGCATCTTGCAGCGGCTGTTGGAACTGGCCGGAAACGTAGATCGAGCGCCGTCGGACGCCGCGCTGCTACAGCCCGGCGGTCTGAAGAACGTAGTCGACTACATGCACGCAAATTACGCGCAGGATCTGAGCCTGGATCAACTCGCTCAGCAAGCGGGGGTCAGTCGCGGCCACTTCGTGCGGCTCTTCCGCCAGACGCTCGGCGAGTCGCCGAAGCAATACCTGATGAAGCTGCGGCTGGAGCGAGCGAAGACGCTCCTCGCTTCCCCGACGCAGATGGAGTTATCGGTTCTGCAGATCGCGCAAAGCTGCGGCTACTGCGATCAGTCCCATCTCTCGCGCGAGTTCCGCCAGGCGTTCGGCGTGACGCCGGGAGCGTTTCGCCAAAGCCTGCTTGGCTAAGGGGCGTCGTGGGGCGTTTCTTGTGACCTGATTTTGGGCAGACGCGGCCCGGTTGCATCACTTTTACTCATTCCTGGCTGCGGCAGCGGTCGCTCATGCGCCGATTATTCTCATCCGTTTTTCGAGCGCTCTGACGCATGCTTGGTTTGGAATGGGTATTCGATTGGTGGGTGATGTTGTAAGTCTAATTTCACAAAAGAGTTGCGGATATTCATTTGGCGGCAATTCGGACAACCGCAGCCTCTGGCACGGCTCGTTTCGGCATTGGTTTTGCTTTTCGATCGCCCCCAATCCTGGTTGGCGAATTTGCGGACGCGGCGGAGTCCTACTCGTGGCGCGACGCAAACCGAAACCAGGAGGGCGCCATGGTTACATGGTCGCGCTGCGTGAGTGTCTCGCGTCCTCATTCATCCGACTTGTCGGCTCGCAAATTCGACTGACTGGTCACGTTTATCGATCGGAGATCCCATGAAACGTCACGCGTTTACGCTGGTGGAATTGCTGGTGGTGATCGCCATCATCGGCGTTCTGATCGCCCTGTTGCTCCCGGCAGTCCAGCAAGCCCGTGAAGCGGCTCGCCGCTCGAGTTGCAAGAACAACCTGAAACAGGCCGGATTGGCGGTACACAACTATCACGACACCTTTCAGTCGATGCCGCGGGCCGGCAACATCGCGGCGTCAACGTCGCTCACCTACAAGAATGCTGGTCCGAGCGTCGCCTTGCTGCCGTTTCTCGAAGCGGGCAACGTGGCCGATCTCTACGATCACTCGGTCAACTGGAGTCATGCAAACAACCAGGTGATGAAGGACAAGATGCCGACGGTCTACATGTGTCCCTCAGCGCCGGAGGCGGGAACGCCGATCACCAGCACCAATGCGACCTACAATGGTTTTATGACGCCGGACTATGCGTTTCCGGTGCAGATGGCGGCGGTCACCAGCACGGCGCCGCCGGCGATGTCGATCTACAAGGCGGCCTTCAGCAATAACGAATGGATGCGGTTCGCCAAAATCACGGATGGGCTCTCGAACACGATGCTGACGTACGAATCGGCGGGGCGGTCGGGCTGGTGGGTCGGCAAAACGAAGATGGCTTCGACCGTCAAAGTTCTCAATATCTTCGAGTGGGGATCGAAAGGAGAATCGTGGACCAACCCCGAGTCGTCGACGCCGACGTTCGGCTCGTTTCTCCGCTGCTCGCTCGTATTGAATGCGTCGAACCCGACCGGCGTATCGCCGACGCCGATTCCGTTTACCGGCGGCATGATGAACGTCAGCAACTGGAACGGGGCGCCCTTTTCGTTCCATCCCGGCGGTATTCAGTTCGCCCTGGTCGACGGCTCGGTTCGCTTCTTGAGCGACGGTACTGATCCGACGACCGTTGCGAGCATCGTTTCCTGCAACAATGGCGACATCGTCGGAGAATACTAATGCGAATGGACCGCAATATCCATTTATCAACTGGGGCTGCGGCCATCGGGCTGGTTTTGCTGTCGGCAATCGGCTGCGGTCGGAGCGACTGGAAATCGCGGACCTACCCAACATCGGGAAGCGTCACGATCAATGGCGCCCCTCCCAAAGATGCGGTTGTTAAACTGATCAAGTTGGGAGAGCCGATCGATACGCGGCAGTCGGACTGTTGGGGGATCGTTCAGGAAGACGGCACGTACGTGTTGACTACCTACGAGCCGGGGGATGGCGCTCCGGCCGGCGAATACGCCTGGATCATTCGGTGGCCCGTCCATTTGACGGCGTTCACCACCGATCAGCTGGGGGAGCAGTTCTGGAATCCGGAGAGCCCCCATATGACGGTGACGATCAAGAGCGGACGCAACGAAATCTCCCCGGTCGAACTGACGAACATCGAACTAAAACAATCAAATGCGAAACCGGCCTCTCTGGTAATGCCCAAATAGGCCGCGGATTTCGCGTTAAAGAAATAGCAGGCGCGTGATCGGTGGGTCACGGCCAAGTACACAATCCAATTTCTAAGGCGAAAGTTTTCGGTATGAAGAAAGAAAAGTGGGCGGTCCCGAGCGGAATCGCCAATTCGGTAGTTTCCCATTTGCGGCTGCATGCGCGCGTTTACGCGCTGGCGCTACCGCTCGTGATGACTCTGGCCCCGGTTGTCGTCGCCGAAGAGCCGGCGGTCGCGGAAACGGAAGCTGAAGAAGCGGCGCCGCTACCGAGCCATGTTGAGTGGATGACCGACGTCGCCGCCGCGCAGGCGTTGGCCAAGAGCCAGAACAAAGATTTGATCCTCTTCTTTACCGGATCGGACTGGTGCGGATTCTGCGTGAAACTGGAGAAAGCGGTTTTGCTGCAACCGGGAACCGCCAAGCGTTTGGAAGAACGCTACGTGCCGGTCGTGCTGGACTTTCCGCATGGCAAGCCGCAGTCGGAAGAGCTGAAAAAGCAGAACGATGAGCTTAAGAAAAAGTTGGCGGTCCGCGGCTTCCCGACCCTCTACTTCGTCGACGCTGATCTGATGCCGCAGGGGCAGATGGTCGGTTACAAGGCGCCGGAAGACTTCTGGAATTCGTTTGACGAAATCGTCGCCGTCGGCGAAAAGGTTTCGGCCGCCAAGGCGGGGGCGAAAGTCGCCGAGATTACCGACTACAAGCAGCTGAACGCGATCTTGGAAGCCGTTCCGGAAGAGGTGCTGAAGAGCGGTTGGATGGAGACGATGCGAAAGACGATCGACGCCAGCCGCGGGGTCGATGACGCGATCGCCCAGAAGTGGTCGGAAAAACTGGAACAGTTTGAGCGCGAAATCGCTGAGCAACAGTTTAACTCTGACCTGGCCGCTGGGTTCATGAAGCTCAAACGAGAAGGGGCTTCGCCGGAGGATGTGCTCGCCTACTTTGACGAAGCGGCGACCGACGCGGCCGATTATCCGAGCCGCGTATTGACCGTCAAGTTTCTGAAGATGCGTTATCTCTCGGAAGTGAAGAAGTACGACGAAGGGATCGCCATCGCCAATGAGATCCTCGCTTCCGAAGCTGCCGGAGAGCGGGAGAAAATGATGACCGAGGCGGTCAAAAAGCAAATGACCCGCTTCAAGGAGCAAGGCCAGCCGGCCGGCGTTCCGGCGATTCGTATGATAAAGCCAGGCGAATAGTCTGCCGCCAGAATTGACCAATCGAGGCTCGCGAATCTGCGAGCCTCTTTTTTTGCGCGGTCAACAAGTCAATCGGAAAGCTGAATCGCCGTTGTGAAGAGGATTCGTGCCGGCGCCGCTTCCGTATTCAAAAACCTCTCGGGGCGCGTCGCGACTTGTTGCACGAGCGCTCGCACTTCATCGAGATTGATCGGCAGGTCGGACGCATCTGCGCTGCTCAAAAGTTGTAGCGCCCGGGCTGCATGTCGCGAGACGCCGGTCGCCGAACCTTCGCGAGCTTTCACGCCGGCTGCGGCCAGTTTGATCAATCCTTGGATCGGATCGGCCGGCGCCCCTGCTCTCTTTTGGGCGTGCCAGATCGGCTCCCAGGCCTCGTGCGCTTCCCAGTAAAAGCCGCCGTTGAACAGATCGATTCCCCGCAAGAATTGTTGGCAGCTGCGCAGATCGGCTGGCGTTTCGATTGCCGCCGTCTCGGCTTGGTAGCTGTGCCCATCCGGATGGGAAATGGGATGGACGTGCATCCCTGGCACATAGGAGTAAGCGGGAAACGGCAAATCAGGGAGGTAACGTTTCATCGGCGGCTCTGGTTTTCGTCGCCAGCGTGCGGCCGTATGCTTAACTGGATACCCATGCCGCTGGCGAATAAGGAACTAGAGGTGAGCGAAGCGAAGGTTATTGTGGTCACAGGAGCGACGCGCGGGCTAGGCCGGGCGATGGTCGCCAAGTTTATTGCAGCGGGACATACGGTGATCGGCTGCGGGCGCAATGCGGACCTTGTCGCTCAGCTGACCGAGACGTTTGGCGGTCCGCATCGCTTTGATGTGCTCGACGTGACCAACTACGAAGCGGTCGCCGCTTGGGCCGGCGAAGTGCTCGGCCAATATGGACCGCCGGACCTGCTGGTCAACAATGCGGCGCTGATCAACGATTCCAAAGTGCTGTGGGAAATCGAGCCAAATCAATTCGACGACTTGATGGACGTGAACCTGAAAGGAATGTTCTACGTCATCCGCTCGTTCGTGCCGGCGATGGTCGAGCGCGAGCAGGGAGTCATCGTCAACTTCAGTTCCGGCTGGGGACGATCGGTCTCGCCCAAGGTTGCCCCCTACTGCTGCACGAAGTATGGGGTCGAAGGAATGACGCTGTCCCTCGCGAAAGAATTGCCGCGCGGCATGGCGGCCGTTCCGTTTAGCCCCGGCGCGGTCAACACCGACATGCTGCAGGCTTGCATCGGGGAAAGCGCCGGAGGGTTTTCCACGGCCGACAAATGGGCGGAGGCTGGAGCGCCGTTTCTGCTCAACCTGGGACCGGCCGATAACGGCAAGTCGCTGACCTGTTCCGTCTAAGTGACCAGTGGAATGCGCGATCATCCCGCCGATTGGACCGAAGAGCGATTGCTGGCCGAGTGCGATATGCGCCGCGAGCGGCGGAGTGGCCCGGGGGGGCAGCACCGGAACAAAGTGGAAACGGCGGTCGTATTAACCCATCGGCCGAGTGGGATCAGCGCCGAAGCGAACGAGCGGCGCAGCCAGGCCGAAAATCGCCAAATTGCCCTGTTTCGACTAAGATTACGCCTGGCGGACCAGTTGCGTTCGCCGGTTTCGCTCGAAGATCCCCCCAGCTCGCTCTGGAAATCGCGGGTTCGCGGCGGAAAAATTGCCGTAAATCCGTCGCACGACGACTTTCCGTCGATGTTGGCGGAGGGGCTCGACTACCTGGCGGCGGCCGATTGGGATGCCAAATTAGCGGCCCAATCGTTATCCTGCAGTACGACGCAATTGGTCCGGTTTCTCAAGGATGAACCAGCCGCGTTTCAACGTCTCAACGAGCAGCGGAAGGAGCGGGGACTCCGTCCCTTAACCTGAAGCGAGCCAGCCGCGACTGGCGGAACGTTTTATCAACAAGGAAAGCGTGATGCGAATTTGGATAGCTTTGTTCGGAATCATGGCGATGACGCTCGTGAGCGCATCGGTCCAGGCCGCCGAAGCGGTCGCAATTTCGGGACAGCCGTTCGGCGTCGGCCAGATCACGGTCTCGTTTCAAAAAGCGGACTTCGGCGATCCGGTCGACAGCAGCGGCTTCTCGATCCATGAGGCCGATAATCGCATCTTCTACCCCGCATTTGAAAAGCAACGCGTTCTCGGCTTCTTGCAAGCGCTAGCCGGCATCGACGCGGTGACTCCGCCGCAGCGACTGACCGTTTACTTTTTGTTCACGGGGAACGAGCCTCTCAACATCACGGTTTCGACGCCGACGCCGCAAACGTTTCGCGTGACGCCAACCCCTCCGCCGCACGAGTCGATGCTGACCGCGATGGAGTTGCTTTGGTGGCGCAAGTACCACGAGGCGGTTCGCGATCAAAAGGAGTCGGCGAATTATCCGATGGTGATGGAGACCTATCTGACCGCGATGTTGTCGCGGCGGTTAGGACTGCCGATGCCGCCGCTCTCGAAGAGCGACATGGAAAACCAAGACGCGTTCAGCCCGGATCAATCGGTTTTCGTGTTGATGAACTCCGACAAGGTCCGCGCCGCGGAGATGCGTTCGGTGATGATGGACGAGTCGATCACAGCGCCGGCTGATCTGCCGACGCCGCGCCCGATCAATTGGACCGACATCATTGCACCTCGTCCGGTGAATGCAGTGCCGATTGAACCGCTCGCGAAAGCGGTTCCGCCCGATTGCTTTTACGTCCGCTTCGGCAAGCTCAGCAACTATCTCTGGCTCAACAAGCTGATTGACGAAAACGGCGGCGATCTGGGGATGATGATCGCGAGCCGCGGAGTGAAGATCGGTCTGAACGAAGTGGTTCAGAAGCAACTGGCGCTGAAGCAATCGGAACTCTCCGAACTCTTCGGCGATACGGTCGTCGCCGACGTGGCGCTGATCGGCCGCGACGCCTACACCCGCGAAGGCGCCGCCATCGGGATGCTCTTCCAGGCGAAAGCGAACGATTTGCTCGCCAACGACATTAATACCAACCGCAAAGAGGCGCTTCGGCTGAACAAAAAGTTGGGGGCGAAGCTGGAAACGATCAAGGTCGCCGGCCAAGAAATTTCGGCCCTGACCACGCCGGACAATACGATTCGCTCGTTTTACGCGCAACGCGGCGACTTTCACCTGGTGACCAGTTCGCGCACGATCGCCGAGCAATTTATCACGCTGAACGCCGAGACCGAAAGCCTGGGCGCGACGGCCGAGTTTCTTCAGGCTCGCATGCTGTTGCCGCTGAAGCGGGAAGATACGATCTTCTGCTACATGTCGTCGCAATTCTTTCAGGGATTGTACAGCCCGCAATATCGCGTCGAACTGCGTCGACGATTGCGAGCGACGACCGAGATTGAACTGTTAAAGTTGGCCCGCGCTGCGGCGATGAATGAAGGGCTCGTCAACTTTACCGACGAAGAGTTGATCGCCAACGGATATCTGCCGACCTCGTTCGGTCGCCGTCCGGATGGAAGTCACGTCGTGGAATTTGACGGCCAATTGCGCGATTCGCTCCGCGGCGCTCCTGGCAATTTCCTGCCGATCGCCGACGTGCCGGTGACGAGCGTCAATTTGGAAGAAGCCCGCGATTTTGAACGGGTTCGTGAGTTCCACGTTTCGCACTGGAGCCAAATGGATCCGCTAATGGCCGGGATCTATCGCTTCAAGCTGGACGACAAGGGTACGGAACGTCTGACGATCGACGCGCGAATGACGCCGTTCGTGCAGGAGAAATATGGGATGCTGACCGAACGGTTGGGACCGCCAATCAAGCGTCAGATCGCTCCCGCCCCCGGCGACGTGGCGATGATTCAGTTCGTCCTCAAGGGAGACTTCGACAATCAGCTGTATCACTACGGCGTCGGTCTGCAGGACGTGCCATTTCCGATCGACAGCTACGCCAACGGCGGATTGTTGAACACGCTCCGGATGATGCAATCGACACCGGGTTATCTGACCGCGTGGCCGAAACCTGGTTTGATTGACCGTATCCCGGTGATCGGCCAAATGGCGGCGCCTGACCAGTACGGATATTCGCAGTTTCCGCTGGGGCTGTGGCGGCGCGAGTACAACGGGTTTTCGACCCTCTCGTTCCATCGCGAGATCCTGCAATACGTGACTCCTCAGTTGTCGCTGGCCGAAGACGACTATCCGGCCCAGGCCCGCATTCATATCGGCGACATTTCGGACGCCAACGTCACGCCGCTCGCCAATGCGATGGCGCAGTCATGGGCGAAGAAGGGGTCGCTCAGCAACGTCCGCTACTTCCAGCAAGTCTCCAACCAACTTGGCGTGCCGATCGGTAAGGCGAAGGACTTTGCCGAAGACCTGCTGGCGCTGGAGTTCGTGTGTCCGCTCAACGGCAAGTACGAAACGGTCGGCAAAGGGGACGCCGAGCGTTGGCAGTCGACCGCGTGGGGGGACGAAAAGCTGGAATTTGAAGCCAACTTCATGAAGTGGTTCCGCGGCTTGAACGCGCGCGTCAGCATGGGAGACGGCCAGGTGGTCCTGAACGCCGAAATCGACATGTGGCGCGAAAAGGCCGAGCCGACGTTGAAACTGCCGACCTTCAACTTCTTCGGCAGCGGCACTCCGGCGAAACCGAAGACCGAAAAGAAGCCCGAGAAAAAGGGGGAGGAGATTCCCCCGCCGAAAACGCAAGGGCAGGAGTTCTAAGGCAGGCCGTATGATCGAGGAAATTGGAACGAAGTTGTCGATATCCGATCCGATTGTCGAACGATACGCGAAAGATACGACGGTCGACGCGGAGGAAGTTCAGCGATCGTTGATGGCGCAGATGACGCCAACGGAAAGATGTGCGTTGGCGTTGAAGTTAAGCGTCGAGGTTCGGGAGCTCTCCAAAGCTGCGATTCGACGACGATTTCCGCACTTCAGCGAAGTCCAAGTAGGCCTTAAGTTTATCGAACTCCACTACGGAGCCGAGTTGGCGAATGAGATACGGCGACGGAGCCTCAAACGCCTTGCCTAATTCTCCTCTTCCCCTTCATGCCGAACGGCACGCCACATCTCGGCTAGTTCTCGTTCAAAACCGCCCGAGAGAATCGGGAAGCGGCACCAGGTTTTGGGGTCGAGGTTTTCGTCGTCCAGATGGAAGCTCGGAGCGTATCGTTCCCGTTTCCACTGGTTGCGCGACCAGAGCTTGAAGAACCGCTCGATCCAGTGCGCTAGTTGCTCTTCGTCGTATTGTGGGAAGAGAGCCAGCATTTGGCGATACGATTCGAGCGGCGATTGTTTGTCGCGGATCGCAGCCCGTTCAATCGCATCGAGCAAATCGTACGGCATCAGGTCGGCTTCGTCGGTTTGTCCCGACTCTTGCGGTCGGAGTTCGGCCGTCGGCGCTTGCACGTTGATCGCGTTCAACGCGGGCGTCGGCCCAAATCCATTCGGACCGGTCGTCTCCATCCAAGCGAGCCACTTTCGCAGGAACGCTTTATCGATGCCGGCGATGGGGCAAAGGCCGCCGCTGGTATCGCCGTCCATCGTGGCGTAACCGACCGCCGCTTCCGACCGATTGCTGGTCGATAGCAACAGCGAGCCGCGGAGGTTCGCCAGCAGCCAGACGCTGGGTGCTCGTGTGCGAGCCTGAATATTTTGTAGCGCGATGTCGTCGGTCGCCCAGTTCAGCGGACGGCCGATCGCCTGGGCGCCAAGCTCGGTATAGAGCTCGACGATCTTGTCGACGTGGAAATGGTGGAACTTGGCGTGGATCGCGTCGGAAACCTGGCGTGCCGCAGCGAGCGTCGTCTGGCCGCTGTTGCGCGTCGCCTGGTAGACGCAATCGAGGATCGCGCCGATCAGCGCTTCGACCGAATCGGCATTCTTGGCCGCCTTGATAAAGTCGAGCGATTCCTTCAAGGCGCCAAAGCCAAGTTCCTCCGCCGCCATTCGCAGCGATAAGCTGCAAAGCAGCGCCGTCGCCGCCGAGTCGGCGCCGCCGCTCATCGAAACCACGAACCCGCCCGAACGGCTTTTCAGCAAGTAGTCGTAGAGACCGAGCGCGACGGCTCGCGTGAATTCTTCCTGCTTCAGATCCGGACTCATTTCCCACTCGGCGCGATCAAATCGAGCCGGCGCCGGTTCGATCTCGGGCAAGACGAACGGAACATGCACGACCGGCTGCTGCGAGCCTTGATAGTCAGGGCGAAACGCTTCGCTGCGGGCTCGATACATCCGCGTCAGGTCGAGGTCGATCACCGCCGTCGTGACGAGGAACGAATGAAACGAGAGTCGCGGTCCGACGGCCAGCATTCGTCCGCCGGTGGCGATCATCGCATCACCGTCATAGATGGCGCGGCCCGCTTCGTTCCCCAGCAAATTGGCGTAAACGTAACTGGCATGGAACGCTCGCGAACCCTCCAGCACAAACCGCTGGCGGATTTCATGTTTGCCGAAGGCAAAGTGGCTGGCGCTGGGGTTCAAAATGATGTCGACGCCGATCCGGGCCTGGCGACTGCCGGGGCGATCGGCGACCCATGCGTCTTCGCAAATCTCTAGACCGATCAACGCGTCGTCGATGCGGAAGACCAAGTCGCCGAACGGATACTCGCGGCCGTCGATCTCGACTTCAGCTCGCAGACCGACCGGCCAGGGCTTGAACCATCGCGGTTCGTAGTGGATGCCGTCGCCGGCCAGATTTTGTTTGGGAACGAAGCCGACGATTTCGCCGTCGGCCAGAATCGCCACCACGTTGTAGAGGACGCCCCGATAGGTCATCGGCAGACCAAGCGTGACGAACATGTCGCGCGTCTGGGGAGCGATCTCTTTCAGCACCGCCAAGGCGGTGCGCTGAACGTCGGCCGACAGGAACGCGTCTTCGCAGCCGTAGCCGGTGATGCAGAGCTCCGGCAAGCAGAGGATCGACGCTTCATTGAGATTCGCCTCTTCGATCGCTCCCAGTATCCGGTCTCGATTTCCTTGCCAATCGAGCGGCGTTTGGTTGACGACGGCGGCGGCGACCTTGACCAGTTTCACCTGACGAATCCTTTAATGTGTCAAAATAACACTATCTATACTATATCTAGATGCCGCTCGGAGAAAAGAGGTTCGCCGCGGGTTCTCTATTCTACGCTAGCAGAAAGAGATTGCCGGATGCCTGGGGGGAGCTTTGCGAATAGGCCTGCTGAGCCTCTTCCAGAAAATAGCTGATCACCGCCGATTTCGCCGCGGCGTCGGCTTGTCTGGGGGTGAAATTCGCGTCGGTTTCGCCGGGCTTGGCCGACGCATTCACGTCGACTGCGGAGAGCAGCTGCTCGCCGTCGAGTTCGTCCTCTGGATTGGCTTGTTGCTCGCGCAGCTCTTGCTGGGCCGACTGCAGCAGTTGAGCGGCTGCGGCGGCGACCGCTTTGTCTTGCGACGAGGGCTCAGCGGGAGCTTGGGCGGCCGCTTGAATGACGCGGGCCTTCTGGATCGTCGCCTCAGGATCGCCCTCAATCGGCGAGGTGTCGATCTGGACTTCGCCCCCAATCGCATATTGCTGGCCGTCTGGGCCTTTCTGGTAGGTGAAAGTCGGGCCGCCCAGGGCGAAACCGCCGGCTGCGGCCAGATGTGCCTGCTCGTGCTGGCGGACTTCCTGATCGCGCGACTTCAGCTTGTCGACCTGCTCGGCCTCTTCCGGCGTCAGCTCGGTTGGGCTGGTGCTCGCAGTCGGATCTTCGGCCGCTGCAGCGGCCTGGGCTTCGGGAGATAGGGAGAGCTCATCTTCCGGTTGCGACGACTTCTGCGCCTCATCGCAGGACGAACAGCTGGAGTACGAAGATCGACTGCTGCGCAGCGTCGAACCAACCAGGTTGACCGAGGTCAGGAGCAGCGGTTGAACGTGCATGGCCGAAATAGCGCCAGAGAAAATGGACCGATCCACTTTCTGTGTCGGCCCCCGGGGGCGGCGACTTGGCCAGTTTTCCGAAAGTAGCGGTTATGCTGCCGAAATCGCGCAGCTGCTAGCCGTAACCGAGTTCGTGCAGGTCATCTTCATCCAGGCCGTGATGATGACCCAGCTCATGCAGGATCGTGATCCGAATCTGGTTACGGAGCTCTTCCAGGTTCATCTCGCCGGCGACGTCGATCGTCTTGGCGATGATCCCCTCGCGGAAGATCTGGACGGCGTCCGAAAGCATGCCGCTATCCTCGCTGGTTCGCTCCGTGAGAGCGACGCCGGTATAAAGCCCGCATAGTTCGTCGCGGCGCTCGATGTGCAGCTGCTTCATCAAGCCGAGGGACGGAAAGTCTTCGACGTAGAGAGGGACTTCTTCCAGGATCTCGTGGATCGCTGCGGGAAGTTGGGCTAATACGGCTTCTAATTCCGTATCGAACAGCTGGCGTAATTTCGGTTTCATCAGCGGAGATTCTCGAGGCCAACGCAGCGATCTAACGACAACCATAGGGAAAAAACGCCCCCAAGCCAAGATTACGTCCGCTCGAGCGAACAAGGGATTGGCGGCCTTATCGACATTATTCTTGAAAAGCTCGCAGAGTCGAAGACAATAAGCGGCATGTTAGGACTGCAATTCTCGATTCGAGTCATGTTGATCGGTACGGCGGTGGTGGCGACCCTCTGCTGGGTCGCGGCCTGCGCAGTGATGGGGCAAACCTGGGCGATCGCCTTGCTGCTGACGGTTCTCGCGCTGGTGGTTTGGGCTCTGGGACAGGTCATGTTGTTTGCGGTTGCAGCGCTCGCCTCGACGATTTTCAGCGTGACGCAGCGCAAGACGCTGACCTCTCCCTTCGCTAATGAGACCCCAGCTCCGCAGATTTTGCCGACCGACCATCATGTCGCCGACTGACGCTCCTCCGCTTTTCGCTCTCCTCAGGAAATATCGTCCGATGCAAGGGTCCAAGCCGACATGGCGTGCGCTGGGGATTGTCGCCATGGTTCTGGCCTCTGCGTCGACCGTCTGGGGACAAAATCGGGGCGTCGCCTCCTTTCCCGCCGCCGGCAAAGCGATCAAGCATGGTCTGACGATGACCATTAACACCGACTGGGTTCAGAACAGCGGCTATCGTCCGATTCGGGTGACGGTGAACACGTCGAATGGCCTGCCGACCAAAGCGGACCGCGTTTTGACCGTCGAACTGAGCGGTTGGGATCAATGGTATTGGCGGAATCGTCAGGTGATCAGCGCTGTGGTCGAACTGCCGCAAGGAGCGACGACGGCGACGACCGAGATTCCCGCGCCCGGGACGGCGCTGTGGTACCAGATGCAGGTCACCACTTACGAAGATGGGGTCGAACTAAAGGATCTGTCGACCGGCAATGACGGCAGCGTGTCCATTTCCGACGGGGTGAATGACGTCAGCGAAGCGTTTCCTGCGGTCATCCTGATCGACTCCGATGCGCCGAATCGAAATCAACGTCTCCCCTGGTACAACGAACAGATCAAGGTGATCCTCGATAAAGATGGAACGTCGCCGATCCCTGACTTGCGCGTCTTCCTGAACGAGACCGGCGTCTCCGCACGTGGCTCCATCAACAACTTAGTCGGCGGTGGGCAATCGGGACTGGTGGTGCTCAACTCGCTCTGGTCGTTGGGACGCGTCGACATCTTGAACCCTGGCGAAATGCCGCAGCAATGGCTGAGCCTGACTTCGGTCGACATAATCTTCATCTCGCTGGCCGACTTGCAGGGAATGAAAAAGAATCAGCCGCCGCAGTTTGCGGCGCTGACCGAGTGGGTTCGCAGCGGCGGCAATCTGTTGGTGACCGAACTTGGAACCGACGGCAGTTCGTTCGACGAAGATAGCGTCGAATTGGCGAAGCTGCTCGGTATGCCATCGCCGGACGATCAGAAGGCCTGGACCGACCGCAGTCCCTACGCACGTCGAACAGGTCTCGAGCAATTGCGAACGCGCGGCTTTTACGGCAACAGCTATCTCGCGTCGTATGTCGCGGAAGATGGTTCGTTTCGAGCTGGAACCGATCCCCGCGGAAATCTGCCGCTTCCCAATTTCCAAATGCGTCCCTGGCAGTTTGGCCTGGTCGTGGCGATGGAAGGGGATCCCTTTCCCGGCGACGTCCGGCAGTGGCGCGAGTTGCTCGACCGGATGGGGAGCGATCGCTGGATGTGGTTTCAGCGGTTTGGGCTGTCGCAACTTCGCGATAACGAACATTACTGGCACTTTATGATTCCTGGCGTCGGCCAGGCGCCGGTCCGCTCTTTCCAGCTCTTGATCTCACTCTTCGTGATCGTAATCGGCCCGGTCAACTATTTTCTGCTCCGTAGCGCCGGACGACTCAATTGGATCATCGTGACCGTACCGGCCGGCGCGGCGATCGTGACGCTCACCTTGATCGGCTTCGCGCTATTCTCTGACGGATTTGGCATCAAGTTGCGTACGCGCGGCGTAACGCTCCTCGATCAACGAACCGGCGAAGCGGTCGTCTGGTCGCGACAAGCCTATTACGCCGGGCTCGCCCCATCGTCCGGTTTCAAGTTTCCCCGCGATGCGGCGGTGTTTGCGATCAATCAGACCCCCACCGATCGAGGCCAAGATCAACTAATGGTGCTCAGCGAAGATTCGCAGCATTTCAAACGAGGCTATTTCCGTTCGCGCGTCACGCATCAAATGTTGGTCGTTCGCCCGACCGAGACCGATTTGAAACTGGCGATCACCGAGAAAGGGGATTCGTTGGAAGTCGAAAACCTGCTGGGGACCGATATCAAGCAGGTCGTCATCAACGGCAAGGACCCCAAGCATCTCTTCGTCACGAGCGATCTGAAGGCTGGCGAGAAGCGCACGCTGGCGATCAGCACTCCGGCCGAGGCGGGGAAGATTCGCGAACTGTTAGCAGAATACGATCTGGAATTGCCGATTGGATTTAATCAGTACGCCTACAACGCAAGTAATCGAAACCGCAATCGCTATTACTTTCAGCAACTGCCGGAAGAATCGATGGGAGTCTCGCAAGGGACAAGTCGGCTGGAACGCGAGCTGAACGAGTCGATTCGTTCGACGTTTCCTGGCGCCCCGCACACTTACGAAGCGCTGGTTGAACGGACTTCGCTGACGCCGGTCGGCGTTACGAAGTTTCGTTCGGAACAGAGCGTCGAACTCGTTCGAGGAAGTTGGTGAACCGATGATCGCGACCTCGCACCCGATGATCGAGCTACGGCGTTTGCATCGCTTTTTCGGTTCGACGAAGGCGGTAAACGACATTTCGTTTGAAGTCGCCGCCGGACAAGTCTTCGGCTATATCGGCCCGAACGGCGCCGGCAAGACGACCAGCATGCGAATCTTAGCGACCCTCGATCTGCCGACCGCCGGCGATGCGCTGATTGACGGGTTTTCGGTAATCAACGATCCCGATCGGGTCCGCCGCCGGCTTGGGTTTATGCCGGATTATTTCGGCACTTACTCGAACGTCAACTGTTGGGAGTACCTCGACTTCTTCGCTCGCGCTTACGGCCTCCGCGGCAACGAGCGACGAAAAGCGCTGAATTACACGATGGACTTCACCGGGCTCGACGTCCTGGCCAAGAAGCCGATCAACGGGCTCTCGAAAGGGATGAAGCAGCGGCTTTGTCTGGGGAGGTCGATGATCCACGATCCGGCCGTCTTGATCCTGGACGAACCGGCCGCGGGGCTTGATCCGCGAGCTCGCATTGAACTGCGCGAGATGATTACTCGCCTGGCGAGCGACGGCAAATCGATCCTGGTCAGTTCGCACATTTTGACTGAGCTGGCCGAGATGTGCGATATCGTCGGCATCATCGAGCAAGGGCAATTGCTCGCAACCGGCAGCGTCGCCGACATTCAGCGGGGACGCGTCGAACATTCGACCGTCCGCGTTCGCTGCCTGGAGAACTCAATCGGACTGGCCAATTGGCTGACCGAGCGCGAAGACATCTCCAACGTCATCGTCGACGGCGAGCTGTTGATGTTTTCGCATACCGGCGATCGCACTTCGGAAGCGGCGCTCTTGAAACAGATGATTGAAGCGAATTTCCTGATCGCGGAATTTGGCGCCAAGCATACGTCGCTGGAAGACGTCTTCTTGACGGTGACCCAAGGAAGAGTGCAATGACGACCGTAGAATCGGCCGCAAGTTTCAAAGACCGAATGGAGGGGACGCCTGCGAGTCGTTGGCGCCGCTTTGACGAGTGGGTCGAATACTGCAGCGAGTTTCTCAACCCGATTCTGGTGAAAGAGACGCGTCAGGCGCTCAAGAGTCGTCAATTCGCCGTCACCTTCACGTTGGTGTTGGCTTGCGGTTGGGCCTGGTCGCTGCTGGGCGTCGCGCTTAACTCGCCGGCGATTTTCTATTCGGCCAACGGGCCGATGATGCTGGTCGGTTACGTCGACATTCTCCTCTTTCCGCTGATCGTGATTATTCCCTTCACCGCGTTTCGCTCTTTGGCGGGAGAGCGGGAAGACGGGACCTACGAGTTACTTTCAATTTCGACGTTACCTCCAACCCAGATCATCAGCGGCAAGCTGGGAAGCGCCATCCTGCAGATGATCGTCTATCTGTCGGCGCTGGCCCCCTGCGTGGCGTTTACCTATCTGCTGCGGGGGATCGACATCATCACCATCTGCATTGTGATGATCGCGGCGACGTTCGCTTCGGTGATGTTGTCGATGGCGGGACTGTTGTTGGCGACGGTGACCAACTCCAAGTCGTGGCAATCGGTCCTCTCGGTCGCCGTAATCGTGCTGTTTCTGATCGCCTTTTTTGGGGCGATTGGACTGTCGGTCGGAGCGATTGTCGAAGAAACGTCGTGGAGACAGTATGACGAAGCCAATTTTTGGGTGTTGACCGTTTGCGCCTTGACGTTCTATTTCAGCTACTTGGCGCTGCTCTACTACGCCGCCGCGGCGGCGATTTCGTTCGCCAGCGAAAACCGTTCGACGAAAATGCGAATGGTGATGCTGGTGCAGCACTTTCTGTTTATCGTCTGGTTTTGCTGGGGATACATCGAGTCGGGGTACGAGAACGTCGTCTTGAGCGCGATGATCACGTTTCTGGCGATTCACTGGGGAATCCATGGCGCGCTCATGGTGGGAGAAAGCCCAGTCCTATCGCCGCGGGTCCGTCGCTCGATTCCCAAGACCATTCTGGCGCGGCTTTGTTCCAATTGGTTTTTGCCAGGACCGGCGCGTGGTTATTTGTTCGCCGTCAGCGGCATGATCAGCGGCGCCGTCTCGGCCTTCGCGCTCAGTCTGCTTTGGCCTTACTTTGGGTCGGGAGGCTCTTACGACGTTCGAATGGTCGCCGCCTACGCCGTCGCTGCGACCAGCTACGTGGCGATCTACCTAGGCGTGGGACGATTGCTGATGATGGGGATTCGGCGGCTCGGATCAGGCGACATCTTTCTATCGGCGATCATTCACTTGCTGCTGTTGCTCTTCGGCGTCTTCATCCCGATCATCATTCAGCTGTCGAGTTATTGGCTGCCGAACGACGAATATAGTCTGGTGCAGATCAGTAATCCGTTCTGGACCCTTACGATGATCCTGGACGAACCGCAGGTGATCTGGATTTCGGAACTGGGAATCGCGATTGTGCTCCTCTTTGGCGGCGCCGTCACCATGCTCGGCCTGCAGATCATCCTCTCGGCGCCCGACATCGTTCCGACCGCCCAAGCGGCGCCCAATCGGGTTGCGGAAGAGGATCGACTGCTTGAGCCTGAGGCGCAGTTAATTCCGCAAAGCCCCTGGGATGAGGAGTAACGATTGCGCCGATTTCGACGAGTTTGACCCTGCGGCCCCCCGCGGAGACGGCGTGATTTAATCGCCGTTTTCCGCCGCTGGTCCGAATTCGCCCTACTCTTCGAACAGAGTATGCTGTTTCAGAGGCGAGGGCAGATCCATGGGTAGCGGCGTCCAAATGTGGTTCGGATCGATGGCGGCGTTTGATCAGGCGGTTTCGCCGACGATCTCGGTTGCTGTGATGTCGCTCGCCATCGGCGTGTTGGTCGGCTATCTGCTGTCAGTTCGCTGGAGCAAGTCGAAGGAAGTGGTTCGCCCGGCGCCGAGCGCGCACGAAGCCCGCCGTTCGACTCTGTACGAGAAGCGGCAAGTCATTTTGCGCCGTCTGCAAAACGACCTCGATATGTTGTTGGAAAACCAGATCGAAGTTCGCAATCTGATGTCGACGCAGGTCGTTCGCGTGCAACCGGGACGGAACGTCGCCGAAATGCGCCGCTTGATGACCACCCAGCACTTGCGTCACCTGGTGGTTGTCGACGAGACCGAACGAGCGGTCGGCGTAATCAGCGACCGCGATTTGCTGGCGGTCAAAGATGGGATCGCCGCCGACATCATGCATGCCCCGGTGATGGCGATTTCGCCGCAATCGATGTTGCTGCCGACTGTGTCGCACATGATTGAAAACAACATCTCCTGCCTTCCGGTGGTGGAAGAAGATCGAGTCGTCGGCATCATCACGACGACCGACTTGCTGCTGACGCTGCAAAGCATTCTCCGCATCCTGCAAATGGAACGGATTTCGCGCAGCGGCGGCGTCGTTCCGGAAAAAGAATACGCCGATTGCATGATCTAAGCGGCGGAATCTCTTAAGGCGCTTCTGGTCGAACGACTCTCAGCCGCATCGGCAGCGACGTTTGATTCCCTTCCACTTTGGTAGTCGCTTGGAAGGTACGCTCCGAAGCTGGCGTCCAAGCTGCGGCCGTCAAGTAGAGCGTCCGCTGCGACTGCCCGGCCGGAATCGTCACCCCGCTCAGCCCAATGTTGTCGACGATCACCCCATGCGGCAGATTCGTCACGTCGAACTGAATGCGATCTTCGAAACCATTGCGATCGACCCGCAGTTGGCACTCGATCGTCTCGCCAGCGGTAATCGTCGTATCTTCGACCATCGGGAACTTCCAATCGATGGCGATCGGCGTCTCCGAACTAGCCGACAAGCGGAACCGTCCGACTTGATGACCGGCGTTCGCTTCATGGGCCAGTTCGCAAATTAGCGTACCGGCTGCGGTGGTCGTCAGCGGCGCGGCCAACTCCAGTTCGGCAAAGTGAGAGGGATCGGTTCCCTGCCGTTTGACCGGGTACTTGCCATCTTTCGCTTCGGCGATCGCCCAGCCGGTTTTCGGGTTGTCGTCGATGATGTTGGCGGCCGGGTGTCCATCTTGAGCGTAGTCGGCCTTTACCGACGCGAAGGGAAGCGGCTGCGGATCCTCGCCGGGCGCCTTATAGGACAGCTTCAAGCCGGTCAACACGAAGTTGCCATTGCCGTCCCCCCGTCCCGGCGAACCGCTCGGGAGCGAAGCGTGGCCGAGGACGTCGAGTCGAATCGCGCTGACCGTTTCGCCGGCGGCGATCGGGATTTCGACGCGATACTGATCATGCTCCGGATTCGCTCCCAGCGCCAACAGCGATCCATCGTTGAGCATGGCGAGCTCCGACTTCTCGTCGCTCGTTACAAACTGACTTGGACGAAGCGTGCGCCAGCTTCGCGAAGGGGGCGGATTGCCGAACGGGCTGCCGTTCGTCGGCTGCGGCGAGAGGTAGGCGGTCAGCTTGGGGCGCTCGGCCAATTGAATCTTGCCGAGCGAACCGATTTCTTTCTTCACTTCCTGGCCGTCGATCAGCGCTTTGGCGATCACCTTGGAAGTCGACTCATTCGCAGAAGTCGGCGCCGGGGCCCAGGGAAGCGCGGAGATCACGCCGGTCGCTTCGATATGCCCCGCTTCGATCACCAGCGGCGACGTCGCCTGAAAACCGGGAGGCAAGCCGGTCACTTCCAGCTCGACCGGTCCTGCAAAGTTGTCGAACCGCTCGATCTTGACTGAGAAGGCTTTGCCGCTGCCGGCGTTGATCGTCGGATTGGCGCCTTGCAAGTTGGCCGAGAAATCGGCGAACGGGCGACGTGCGATTAGCTGGTACTTGGAATCGGCGCCTTCAAAGCCGCGGACGTCGCGAACGCGAACGAGGTAGTCGCCATCGTGCGGCGCGACGAAGGTCAGCTTCGAGTCTCCGCCGGTTCGTTGCTCGCTATCGTCGTCGTTTTGGTAATAGAGCGTAAAGTTCGGCAGGCCGTTGTCGGGCAAGTCGGAGCCGGGGGCGTACGGCTCGACGATGTAGCATGGTTCAAACAGCGCGTGGGAATGAGCGGTCGTATTGAAATAGGAATGCCGCGTCCCCTGCCCTGGATAGAAATTGAAACCGGAGTCAGGACCTTGCGGCATCCGGTAAAGCCGAACCACTTCTCCCTGGATGTAGAGGTATTGGTTCAGCTCCATCTCTTCCCAGTTGGTGGTGCGGCAATCGATCGTCGACGAGTTGATTCCGCGGAAAGTCACTTCCGCGTCCCGCACGCCGCGCAACAGGACGCTTGGAACGAGCTCGCCGCTTGAGTCCAAGATCTCCAGGCAAGTATCGGCGGGACTACTGTCGCGAGACGCACGCGTTTCGAAGAGGATCTGCTCGCCGGCTTTTGCCGAGAAGCGATAAAGATCAACGTCGCCGCCAGGGGCGTCGTCCTGCAAGATGCCGCGGATCACTTGCGGCCAGGCCAACGTTCCCGCGGTATCGGGCGCGTTGTTTGGCTCCGCTTCATCCGCGGTGGGCAACTTGTCCCAAGCTACGTTCTCCGCCGCTCGAGTCGCGGCGGGGAAATGGTAGGGCTGGCCGATCGTCTCGGTGGCGTCGCTCAACTTCGCGCGAATGGCCGCCAGAGGTTCGACGCGCCAATCGCCGCGAGCCAGCGCCACGAGCGCCTCGTCTTGCGTTACCGCCAGCGAAACGGGCCAGTCAGCCTGGCGGGGCGTTTCTCCCAATAGCTGCATGTCGGCGAACCGCCAGAAGCGGACCGTGTGATCTTCGGCCGACGAAACGAGGAGCTTGCCATCGGGCGAGAGAGCCAGGTCAAGGATCGGCGCGTCGTGGGCGAACTTCGCGTAGAGGAGCCGATTGGTTCCTTCCGCGGCGGAGGGACTGACTTGCCAGACGCGAATACGATTGTCGACGCCCGCCGCGGCGACTCGTTTACCTTCCGGCGAGAAGACGACGGCGTTCGTTTCGTCGGTCCCTTCCCCGAAGGTTTCGAGCCGCTTTCCTGAGTCAACGTCCCACAGCTTGACGGTTCGATCGGCGCTGCAAGTCGCCAGCACTTTCGAATCATTGCGGAAGGCCAGGTCATAGATCGCGTCGTTGTGCCCGGCGAGCGTCTTCAGCGGCGAGCCCGCTTGCAGATCCCAGAGGATCGCATCTTTGTCGTAACTGCCGGTGGCGAGCCATTGGCTGTTGGGGGAGAAGGCGACCGAATAGATCGCGTCACGATGGCCGCGGAGCGTTTGCTTCAGCTCGCCGGTCGCGACCTCCCAAATGCGGACTTCGCCGCTAACGCCAACTTGCCCCCCTGCCCCGGCGACGAGCGAACCATCCGCCGAAAAGGCGATCTGGTTGACCTTGCCAGGAAAGTCGAGGAAGTGCGTCGTCTTGCCGGCGGGATAGGGAGCGAGCTCGACCTTGCCGTAGCGCGCGATCGCCATTTGCTTCCCGTCCGGCGAAAGTGCGATGTAACTGGTACCCGGCTGTAGATCGGCACGGGGCGCGACGCTCGGGATGTTCATCATCGGCGCAGCGTCGCCGGGCTGCGGACCTTTGGCGCCTTCCATAACCCACCGCGTTAGCAGCGCGATCTCTTCTGCGGTCGGTTGCGGTTCATCTGCGGGCGGCATCTTCGGCTTGCCGTTTGGCGACATCACCGACAACAGGAGGCTGTCGGCTGGTTTGTCCGCCGAAAGAATCGAGCCGCTTTCGCTTCCCGCTTTTAGCCCGTCGTAGGAGCTGAGGATTAGCTCAGCGTTGGCGTCATCCGGGTTGTGGCAGCCGGCACAGTACTTGGTCAACAGCGGCGCAACGTCGCGCGTGTAGTCGACGTTCGGCTCGGCGGCCGTCGCCGTCGCGGCGACGATCAGCATCAGGGTCGTTAGCAAATAGGTACGCATCGCACGCCGGGGGGTAATTTAGTGATTGAAGAGGAATTCTTTTGAGGTGAGCAGGCTCCAGAAAAGATCGTCGACCAATTCGCGACGGTCTTCTCCTTTGAGCAGCTCAAACTCCGCGGAAAGGGCTTCCGTTTCGGCGGCGGTCGGGAAGCGGCAAAGAGTCGCCAGGTAGGCCTCTTCAATGATTTGTTGCGGCGATTGTTCGCTCTTGGCGAGTTCGTGCGAGACGCTCCCTTCGGACCCCAACTTCTTCAACAGCGTATCGCCGTTGTATAGGTGGAGGGCCTGCGTCATCGACGGTTCGTCGCTCCGCTCGCAATCGCAGGTGATCAGCCGTTCGGGACGACCAAAGGTCGCCAAAAAGTCGGACTGAATCGCGGCGTCGGGAAGCTGCATCGCGCGGGTGCCGGGGTCGTATCCTTCGAACTTCGACGGCGACTTGGTCACCGCCGCGTAAGCGTCGAGGATCACCTCGGCCGAAAGTCGCCGGGGATAGTAGTGCGAATAGAATCGCTGGTCGTTCGAATTCGCCGGCAACGACTCGCTGCTTCGCTGATAGGCGGCCGACTGCATGATCGTTCGCATCAGGTCTTTCAGCTGGAAGTCATGTTCGACGAGGTAGGCTTGCGTCGCGGCGAGCAAAGCCTCGTTGCTGGCCGGATTGGTCAAACGAACGTCGTCCACCTTTTCGACCAAACCGACGCCGAAGAAATTCGCCCAGACGCGATTGACGATCGCGCGGGAGAAATAAGGATTCTCCGGCGAGGTGAGCCAATCGGCCAGATGTTCGCGGCGGTCGTCGGTGGCGTCAAACGGCACCGCTTCGCCATCGAGCGGACGCGGCGGTTGCGGCTTGCCGGTTCGCGGTTGCACCAATTCGCCGGCGGTGTCGGTAAAGACGGTCCGCTTCCCATCGCCGCTACGGAAATCGCCCCCCCAACCTTTGCCACGGACGCGCGAGAAGAGATTCGCCATGCCGTAGTATTGGTCGTTGGTCCATTTCTCGAGCGGATGATTGTGGCACTTGGCGCAGTTGATCGAGAGACCGAGAAACGCCTGGGCGACCGTTTCGGCCATGACGGTCGGATCTTGATGCAGCGCGTAGAAGTTGGCGGCGCCATGTTCGTACGTTCCTCCGCTGGCGGTCACCAGTTCGTGCACCATCTCGTCCCACGGACGATTCTTCTCGACTTGCCCGCGGATCCAGCCGTAATAGCTTTTCACCGCTTCGGGACGCAGTCGATCGCCGCTGACCAGCAGCAAGTCCGACCATTGGTAGGCCCAGTAGTCGACGAACTCCGGCCGTTCTAGCAGCGCGTCAATCAGCTTGTCGCGCCTGTTCGGATCTTCGTCGGCGAGAAACTTGCGGGTCTCTTCGACCGTCGGCAAAACGCCGATCGCATCGAGATAAGCGCGCCGCAGGAACTGCGCGTCGTCGACCGGAGGGGACGGCGGGAGGTTCAAGCTTTCGAGCTTCGCCAGGATCATCTCGTCGATGAAGTTGCGCTTCGGCGCGGCGGCGATCGCTGCGGCGGTCGATTCGCCCGGATAGGGAACGCTGACGAAGGCGAGGACGTTTTCGTTGAGGAACCACGCCTTCACGGCGCCTTCGCCGGGACCGACGATCGAGACGTGACCGCTCGCGTCGACTTCGGCGACCGAGGTGTTTACCGAGTCGAACTTGGCCCAGCGGGTGACGTCTTCTTGGCGGCCATCGTTGTAGTGGGCGATGACGACCAACTGCTGCTGATTGCCTGGCGTCTGCCGACTTCCGGCCGGCAAGATTTCGAGCCGCTCCAGCCGTGCGTCCGACTCTTGCGGTTGCGGAGCGCCGTCGGCGATCCACTCGGCGATCGCCATGAACTCCGGCGAATCGGCGGCGAACCGGACGCCCCCTTTGTGCGGCTGGGCGCCAATCGGTTTGAGCAACAGCAAGCTGTGGGCAGGTTCGCTGAAGTTCACGCGGCGACCCCGGGCATGGCGCGTAATCGCGTCGTAGTCGGCCGGCGGATCATAGCCGAAGAGCGAAAGCTTGAACCCTTTCTTGCCGGCGAGCGCACCGTGGCACGCACCCCCGTTGCAGTTCGCTTTCGAGAAGATCGACAAAATCTGGTTGCGGAAGTTCCAGTGGAACTCCTGGTCTTGGCCGCTGATCTTCACTTGGGCGGTCGCGGTTTGTTCGCCGGCGGCGGCGGTGATGGTGACCGTGCCGTTAGCGTGGGGAATGACCGTTCCGTTTTCTACCGTGGCGATCGATGCGTCCGACGATTTCCAGACCACGCCCTGGGCTTCCGCCAACGCCTGGTCGCCATCAAATCGCTGCACAACGACTCGTTGCGTCGATTTGACGGTATCGAGGACGATCTCGCCGGGCAGCACGCGGAGCGCAGGCTCACTAGCGTGCAAATCGCCGACGACGGCGGCATAAGCCGCGGCCAGAGCGAGTAACAGGAAAACACGATAGGCGCGCATGGATCCTCATGAAAGGGGAAAAAGGTCGGGTTTTGCGCCGCGTTAGAAGAGTTCATCGATCGCGTGCGCTCCAAAATCAACCAGCGGAAACGGCCGACCGGCAGGACCAGGCAGCGCCGTTTCCAGATCAAGTCCCAGACTGCGATAAATGGTCGCAACCACTTCCGACGGAGGCGTGGGACGTTCGGCCGGATAGGCGCCGTTGGGATCGCTACGTCCGACGACGCGACCTCCCTGGACTCCGCCCCCGGCGAAATAGACGGTAAAGCATTGCGGCCAGTGATCGCGACCGCCGGCCGGATTGACCCGCGGCGTTCGGCCGAACTCCGCCAGATTGCAGACCAGCGTATTCTCGAGCAAGCCGCGATCGATCAAGTCGGTCAGCAGCGCCGAATAGGCCTGATCGTACATCGGCGCGACGATCTCTTTCATCCCTTCGATCGACGTGAACGGCTTCGAGCCATGGATGTCCCAGGTGATCTCGTTGAAGACCGTCAGGAAGGTGTTGACCGTCACGAAGCGTACCCCCGCCTCGATCAAACGTCGCGCGAGCAAACAACTTTGGCCAAAGCGATTCATGCCGTAGCGTTCGCGCAATGCCGGAGGTTCTTTGGTCAGGTCAAACGCGTCCCGGGCGGCCGGGCTGGTGATCATGCGATAGGCTGACTCAAAGTTGGCGTCCATCAGCTTGGCCGATTCGCTCGTCTCGAAGTCGCGCATGGTCCCTTCAACCACCTGACGCAGCCGGCGGCGACGCTCGAGTCGCGCTTGGCCCACTTCTTTCGGCGGCAGCAAGTCCGGGACCTGAAAGTTCGGCTTCGAAGGATCGGCCATCAGGGCGAACGGATCGTACGCTTTCCCCAGAAAGCCGGCATCTTGCCCATGCGGCAGATTGCCGCCGGTATTTCCCATCGGTTCCGGCAGAATCACATGCGCCGGCAGGTCGGTCTTGCGACCACGGAGATACTCGAGAACGCAGCCGGCATGCGGCGTGTTGACGCCGCCGGTAAACAGACGACCCGTCTGCAGCATCTGGTGACCGGTGTCATGCACGGCGGCCGCGGTGTGATAACAGCTGCGAACCAACGAGAACTGATCGGCCAGCTCGGCATGCTTCGGCAGGATCTCGGTCAGCTGGATGTCAGGGCTCTTCGTCTGGATCGGCTTGAACGGCCCCCGGACTTCGACCGCCGCGTCAGGCTTCGGATCGAAGGTATCCATTTGGCTCGGCGCGCCGAGATTGAAAATCATGATGACGCTACGTTCGTCATGATTGTCGGCGACGGCGCCTTGCGCTTTGGCGGCCATCAACTGGGGGAGCGACAAACCAAGCGCACCCAGGGCGCCGACCTGCAAAAAGTCGCGGCGGACCATGCCGTCGCAAGTAACAGTTTTGGCGCGAGAGGTTAGTTGGAGCATATCGCCGCGCTGGGTAGGAAGGATGCGACAGAAAGGAGGGGACGTTCCTTCAGGCTATCGATCCACACCGGGGGCGTCAATGTTTTTTGAGAGTTTTTCGCTGAAGTTTGTCGCTGTTTTATACAATCGAGAGCCGCTGCGACCTCGACGCAACATTAGTGAGGGTACGGGGTTTTGGCGCCATGGTCTTGAGGCGATAGCCGAGTGAGCGTTCCAGTGCGAAGACATGCTCATCCGGCGAAGACGCCGCAAGAGCATGGCACCAGACATCGCGCCAGGTTTTAGCGAGCGTCCGAGTTACGCAGCGCCGCCATTTTTGCCAGCGGAGAATCGCTTGGCGCTATGACGATCAGTTCTTCCTTACGCAGAAAGTAAGGAACCGACTCCACCACCGGCAACTGTTTGCGAGTTTGGTCCGACAACATTTCGTACTGACCGCGGGTGGTGACGATCAGGGGCGCCGGACTCGCAGCGATTTCTTGCTGAAGTAGTTGTTCGTCACCTTGGATCTCTTGGATCGAACGGCCGCTGTAGAAGATCCAGCTCGGTTCGAGCGCGTTGTAGGCGAACAACTCTTCGTCGCTGCTGTCCCGGAGGATGGTAATGATCGACTCATTCAACTGATGGCGATCGACCCGCTGCGCCGCAAAGGCGAAGAGCAGCAGTACGAAGGCGAGACTCGCTCCGCCATAGACGCCGAGTCCAACGCCGGTCTGATTTCGACTGGAGAAGTAGATCGCAGCGATGCCGCCAACCAGCGGCGCGATGCCGACGATCGCCAGAATCGCTTCGCCGGGGATGACCTGATCCAGCGCCAGCGGCGCCCCGATCAAAAAGCCCAGCCCGACCACGATCGAGATCGCAAAGCCGGCGAAGTTCCAGCGGCGGCTCACTTCCGTTTCGCCCGAGACGAACCGGGCCAAGGTCGCGCCGACCAACAGCGCCAGCGCCGGATAACACGGAGTCACATAGCTCGGCAGCTTCGTCTTGGCGATCGTAAACAACGTGATCCAGACGCAGCACCAACAAGCGAGAAAGATCAGCCCCGGCATTTCTTTCGCGCGGCGGCGAATCTGGGCGGTCAGATCGAGAATCGTCGGCACGAAAAAGATCGACCACGGAAAGAAGCCGATGCAGATCGCGACGATGTAAAAAATGAAGGGGCCTTGGTGCCCTTCCATCGCAGCCGTTGCGCGGCCGAGGTTATGTTCCCAGAAAAATCCGCGAATCCACGCGAATTCACGCACCGCCACCCACAAGTACCACGGGAGCGCAACGACCAGCGCAGCGGCGAGCGCTAAGAGGGGACGCATGAACCAGACCGTCTTCAGGAAGTGAAGCGGCGCGAACGGACGAAGCGGCGTCAGCCAACGTCGCCAGCCGGTCGCCGTCTCTTCGGGCAAACGCTGAATCAGCAGGAACATGCCGATGATCGCCGTCGGCAAGACCAGGCCGATCGGACCTTTGGCGAGCATCGCCAGACCCATGGCGCCGTAGAGGAGCGTTAGCTTCCACCACGACTGCGGATAGTATTTCGTTTCGGGATCGGACCAATCGCCGACGCCCCAGACGTACGTCCACATCGCGAGGGTCACGGTAAAGATCAACAGCGCATCCGGCGTCGCAATCCGCGCCGCCATCGCGAACATCAGCGAAGTCGCCAGCGCAAGAGCGCCCCAAAAGGCCGCTTCCCGATTCAAGAGACGCCGCCCCATGTCGTAGGTCAGCAAGACGCCGACGACGCTGAGCGCCGCCGAGAAGAAGCGAGCGGAGAATTCGCTGACGCCGAGCACGGCGTAGCTGGTCATCATCAACCAATAGAGCAGGACCGGCTTGTGGGAACGAACCTCGGCGTTGAAACGTGGCGTGATCCAGTCATTCGCCTGGAGCATTTCGACCGCGCAGCCCGCATTCCGCGGTTCGTCGCGATCCCAGAGTCGTGCGCCGCCGAGATTCGCAAAAAACGAAATCGCCGCGACGCTCGCCAACAACCAAGGGGTAAATCGTCCCCCCTTCATAAGCAATCCTTTGCTATCGTGTGAAAATAGGCTGTCGAAGCTTACCGGAAGGCGCCAGCGGAGAGCAACGTCAATTCCCAGGCTGGAATTTGCTGTTCGGCCGCGGCCCGCCGCTCGCTACACTGTTCGACTTGAAAACTACGTAACCACTTACCACTTGGTTTCGCGAGAATTGATGGGCAGCGAACCCCAAACGCATGCGTCGGTGACCGATTCGCCGCAACTGGCGGTCTATCACGAAGAGCCGGAGACCGCGCCGACTTCGCTGCGGCGCGTCTTTTACCTGGCCGCAGCGCTGTTTGTCCTCGGGTTTCTTGCGTTGCCGATTGACCATCCGGTCGGCGCCAATTTCGTCGCCCCTGGCGAGTTCGCCTGGAAGGTGAAGGGAGACTTGCGGACGCTGTTGCTGCTGAGCGAAACGTTCGCTCACGGAACCGGCGTGGTGATGATTGTGATCGCGCTGGCCGTACTCGATCGCCAGAACCGCCAGCTGTTTTACGTGCCGCTGTTGACGGCGCTTGGCGGCGGGATGATGGCGAACATCTTGAAGGTCTCGCTCCTGGCGCGGATTCGGCCCCAGGCGTTCGATTTCACGAAGTCGGTCTGGGATTCGTTTTACGCTCCCTTTCCGCTGTTCAATTCGGCGGCGTGGTCCCATTTGGGCGAGCACAACTTCCAAGGTTGTCCTTCGGCCCATTCGGCGACTGCGGCGGCTTTGGCGGTGGCGCTTACCACGATCTATCCGCACGGGAAGTGGTTGTTCATCGTTCTGGCGTTCTTGGCGGGGTGCCAGCGTGTGCTGGTCGGGGCGCACTTTCCCAGCGACGTCGTCTGGGGCTGGGCGGTTGGGGCGCTCTTCGCGGCGGTGATCCTGGATCACGATCGTCTGATTCGCTGGACCAGCGCTTGGACGGGGCAAGTCGCCAAGATCTGGCGCGGGGCCAAACGCGCATAAAAAAACGGACGCCCGGTTGGACGTCCGCTCTTGTTCGATTCTTACAGCTCAACCGCTTACTTGTTGGCGGCCGGCGGCAGAACTTCCAGCAGTTCGATGTCGAACACCAGCACCGAGTTCGGCGGGATGGCCGGGTTGCCCCGTTCGCCGTAGGCGAGTTCCGACGGAATGAACAGCTTCCACTTGGCGCCTTGCTTCATCAGCTGCAGCGCTTCCTGCCAACCTTGGATCACGCCGTTGACCGGGAAGCGGGCCGGTTCGCCACGTTCGTACGAGCTGTCGAAGACGGTGCCGTCGATCAGTTCCCCCTTGTAATGGCAAACGACGTCGTCGGTTTCTTTCGGCATGGCGCCGGTACCTTCTTTTTCGACGATGTACTGCAGACCCGACTTGGTGGTCTTCACGTTCGGCTTCTTGGCGTTTTCAGCCAGAAAGTCCAAACCCTTCTTCTTGTCGGCTTCCGCCATCTTCATCTGTTCGGCGATCATGACCTTTTGCAGTTCGACGCGGGTCGCTTGGATCTGCTCTTCGGTCAGTTGCGACGGCTTCCCTTCGATCGCTTCGTTGATCCCTTCCAGCAACGCTTTGACGTCGACGTTCGGCAGGTTCGATTTGATATCGGCGCCGAACTGACGGCCAATGATGTAGGAAGCTTTTTGCATCACGGTATTAAGTCCTTCTTGCGGCGCGGCCGGCTCTTGAGCCCGCAGAACGGCCGGAATAAACGAGAGAAGCGCCAGCGTCAAACATAGGACGCGTTTCATAAGTAATCCTTTCCAGGAGAGGCCGCTACTGGCGGCAAGTAGGTGGGTAGACGCTCGCGGACGCGCCTGAACAAGTCTCTATTATTGGAGATCGGCCGCGAATTGGAAATCGGGGAAGAGAGAGCTATTGGACGGTTCGCAGCCATTGCGAAGCGAATCGTTCCGCCGCGCCCCGATTCGGGAACAAGCGGATTTCCCTTTGGGCGCCGGCCTGCTGTTCCGGCGGCAGCTTCTTCACCTGTTGCGTTTGCCACTGGGAGGCCAGTTCTTGGGAATGGAACACATTTGCCGTTCCAAATGCTTTGCCACCCGTGACGATTCGGACCGTTGCGGCAAAGTGGGCAAACTCGGCGAAGGGGTGGCTATATTGCTGCGACTTGAGGTGCTGGATCATCCCCTTTTCGATTTCGCTCAGATCCGTCCCGAAATGCTTGGAGAAGTCTTCCTGATTGGAGGGGATAATCCCGCCGGTGGTGACGTTGACCGATCCTTCCATCGGTTTGATCTCGCTTAGCTCGCGCATCAGCTGGTTGAAGTCGGACCGCCGCTGCGAGGCGAGATAATGGGTCAATCCCCACGCCGAAGCGTAACCGGTCGACGTCAGACGGGCCGCTTTGACCGTTTGCTCGACCATCACGCCGTCCGCTTGTTCGGCGTCTTTCCCTTTGATGTACGACTCCAGCTCGAACATCCGCATGTCGTTGATGTCGCCGGCGCCTTTCCATTTCATCCGGGTACCGAAATCGGTCGGAGCGTAGTACTCGGCGATTCCTTCCGAAATCCACATCGGCCAGCGAGAAAGTCGCTGTTGGACGCCGATGTTATGCAGAATCTGATGCGCCCCTTCGTGCGCGATCGTCGAAATCGCCTGCTTGAGGTAGAGGTCTTGTTTCAGCGGCGGATCGGTCGGCCGTTCGTACATCACCACGTGATTGGCCAGCGTGTCGTAGAAGGCGACGATCCCGTCCGGTAGTTCGCTAAACGCTTTGTATTCGGCCTCGGTCGCGAACATGATCGCGACCAGCGGAACGTCCGGTTCGTGGACGTCGATCCGCTGCGCTTTGGCATGTTTCTGCATGCCGGGGATCATCGACTCAAGGATCCGCATCGTCACCTCGGCGAATTCGTCCGACGTGTTGTAGACGAAGACGTAGTGCCGACTGGTCCGCGTTTGGAACCCCGGGAACTTCTTCTCCATCCGCTTGGCCAGCTCTTTTTTGTCGATCGCTTTGAACGGAGCGTCGGTCCGGCGAGCCTCGGTGACGCCGCGAGTAACCAGCGTGCCATCCGGCAACTCGATCACCATGTTGCTGCCGATCGCGACGTGGATTCGACCGACGACTTGATTCCCCTCCTCGTCGCGAACTTCGACGCTGCCGGCGAGATCATGCGAGACGATCCCCGGCGGCAGATCGAGCCCAAAGGCGCGAGGATTGGGGACTTTCAGCCCTTGAGCTTGCAGATTTGCTGCCCCTAGCAGGAGGGGGAGAGTCCAAGCGGCGACGTAAATCGCTAGTTTTCTCATGGCAAGCTTTGGGCTGCGATTGGGGGCGTTTGAGACGAGGCCTGGAGCGGTTGATATCATTTTGCGGCGAAACTCCTTTCTGGCAAGGAATTTCCCACAGGGGAATTCTGAGAAAAACGACCAGATTGCGGACACAAACGCGGCCTTTCCGGGTTAAACAAACCGGACAGTTATTTGTTCCGCAGAACTTGTACTGCTGAATCTCGCCAAACGTGGATCTCTAAACTATTGTTTTGGAAGAGCTTACGGCATTATTTGGCGAATTTCCACCTTTTCGGGTCCGATGCAAACCACGATGGTCGCGAACTCCCCTTATCGATTTGGCGTGCTACTGCTGGCGACGCTCGTCTGCTTTTCCACCGTTCTAACGTCTTTGTCGGCGGCTGACCCAGATTTTGTCGGGGTGTTGGCCTACGCGCTGGACGCGAGCACGGCGGAAAAGCTGAAAATTGACGCCGAGACCCACGATAAGCTAAAGCAGCTGATCGCCGATCGCGAAGACAAGGCCCTGGAATTGGCCCTCTCGATCCGCGATCTGCCGAAAGAGGAGCAGACGGCCAAGCTTGCGCCGTTCGTCGCCGAGTCCGAAAAGATCGGCTTCGCCCTTTTGACCCCCGAGCAGCAAGCCGGCCTGAAGCAATTCAGCGTCAAAGCGGCGGGCCTGAAATCGCTACAGACCTCGGAGATCGCCGAGGCGCTGAAGCTGACCGCCGATCAAAAAACGCAAATCGCCCAGTTGGCCGGCAAGATCGATGCCGCCCAAGCGGCCGGCGCTCCGGCGGTGGAAGCGGCTCGTCGCGACTTTGAACGGGACGCTCGCAAAGTGCTGAGCCCTTCGCAGCAAGCTGGCTGGGATCAGTTGGCCGGATTGGTCGGCGCACCTGGCGATCCGCTGCCGGAAGTGACGCCGCCGGGCGCGGAAGACAAAACCGAAGTCGCCTCTGCTCCTGCGCCTGGCGCCATGCCGCCGAAAATGGCCGACGCCCAGCCCTCTCCCAGCGACAAGCCGGCCGACAAACCGAAACAGGAACTGGGCCCCAACGGCGAACCGCTGCTGCGGTTCAGCTTCCGTTACGCTCCGTGGCGCGACGTGCTTGATTGGTTCGCTGAACAAGCTGACCTGTCGATGGTGATGGACGCCCCCCCGTCCGGCACGTTCAACTACACCGACGGCCGCGCTTACACTCCGGCCGAAGCGATCGACCTGCTCAACAGCGTCTTGCTGACCAAGGGTTACACGCTGGTTCGCCGCGAAAAGATGTTGCTGGTGGTCAACCTCGAAGATGGCATTCCGCCGAATCTGGTCACCAACGTCCCGGCCGAAAAGCTGGACGAACGGGGCGAGTACGAACTGGTCAGCACCCTCTTCACGCTGACCCGCATGACCGCCGAAGAAGCGGAAGCGGAGATCTCGAAGCTGATCGGTCCGCAAGGCCAAGTCGTCGTGCTGCCGAAGTCGAAACAGATCTATGTGACCGAAACGGCTGGGCGTTTGCGCACGATTCGCAACGTCATCAACGCCGTCGAACGTCCGCTCAGCGAACAAGTGCATATCGTCTCGCTGACGCATGTCGGGCCGGAAGAAGCGTTGACGGTCGTTCGTCAGTTGCTTGATCTGCCGCCGGAAGCCAATGGCACCGACGACGGGACGCTCCGTATTGCGGTCGACGCCTTGGGGGGCCGGTTGTTCGTTAGCGGCGAACCGGAACTGACCGAGCGCGTGCAAGAGATCCTGAAGATGGTCGACCAGCCGGGCGGTTCGACCGAAATCAGCGAACAACCGCAGCTGGAAGTTTACGCCGTCGGCTCTTCGCAACCGCAAACGGTGCTGCAAGTCATGCAGACGCTGTTGGCCGGTTTGCCGGAAGTCCGTCTGGCGATTGACGAGAACACCGGCAACCTGGTGGCGCTCGCCAAGCCGTCGCAACATGCGACGATTCGGGCGACCCTCGAACAGATGCAGCGCGATGCGAAGAAGATTGCGGTCATTCAATTGCAGACGGTCGATCCGCAACTAGCGGTTCTTTCGATCGCCAAGCTGTTCGGCAGCAGCGGCGAAACGCCGAACCCGAGCGCTCCGATCGTCGACGCCGATCCGATCAACGGCATGCTGTTGGTTCGCGGCACGCAGGATCAGATTTCGCAGATCAACGATTTGCTGAAGCAGATGGGTGAAGACCCGGAAGCGGCGCTCGCCTCTTCGCTTGATCGCGGTCGCGTTCGTACGTTGTCGCTCCCGAGCGCCACGTCGACGCAGATCCTGGACGAACTCGAAATGATCTGGCCGACGGTCAGCACCGCGCGGATTCGGGTCGTGCGACCTTCGGCTCCGCCGATCCGCGCCGTCGCCCCGGAAGGGGAATCGTCCGAGGACGCCGAGTTCCGTGAGAACCTTCGTCTCCTCTTCCCGCCGACCAAGCCGCAGACGACGCCGCGCGAAGACGAATCGGCCCGCGTCTACAACACTCCTTTTCGTTTCGTGAGCGAGACGACCGTCGCCGAAACGGAAGCGACCGAAGCGACCCCGACCGCCGCCGACGAAACGAAAACGACCGACGCACCGAAGAAGCCGGCCGAAATCATCATCATGCCCGGCCCCGGCGGCATTGTGATCGCCTCGGACGATACCGAGGCGCTCGATCAGCTGGAAGAATTGATCCAAATGCTGGGTGACCGCATTTCCAACAGCGGCGCCGACTACACCGTTTTCTATCTGAAGCATGCCCCGGCCGATGTGGCGGCCGACTTGCTGTCCCGCATCCTGACCGGCCAGTCCGCTTCGGGTGGTGATGCCGGCGGCGGTGGCGGCGGACTGCTGGGAGACATGGCGTCGAGCATGCTCGGCGGCGGCGGTGGTCTGATGGGATCGCTGCTTGGTCTCGGCGGTTCCAGCGGCAGCAGCTATACCGCTTCGGGCAGCTTCTCGGTCGTCGCTGACGGTCGACTCAACGCCCTGGTCGTCAAAGGAACGCCGGCCGACGTCCAAGTGATTGAGCAATTGCTCAAGATCATTGATCAACCGCACAGCCCCGAAGACGTCCAGACGAAAGCGAAGCCGCGGATGATCCCGGTGCTATATCAACCGGCCAATGACGTGCTGAACGTCGTGAAGCAGGTTTACGCCGACCGCATCGCCGAATCGGCCAGCGGCGGCGGACAACAGCGTCAGCCGAGCCCGGAAGACTTCATCCGCGCTTTGGGGGGCGGCGGACGTGGTGGTCGCGGCGGCGGACAAGGAGGCCAAGGGGGCGCGCAAAGCGAACCGGCCAAGATGACCATCGGCGTCGATACCCGCAGCAACTCGCTGGTCGTTTCGGCGCCAGATCCGCTCTACGACGAAGTAAAGCTGTTGGTGGAACAGCTCGATCAAGCCGGCACCGATTCGCAGGAAACGATGCAGGTGGTTAACATCCGCAAGTCGAACCCGACCACGGTGCAAAACGCCCTGAAGTCAATCCTGGGCCCGAACGTCACCTCGAATACGACGTCGACCACACCCACGAGCGGCAGCAGCGGCCAGCCGAGCGGCAGCAGCCAACCGCAACAGCCGAGCCAGGCTGACGCCGACGCGATGCGTCAGCGGATGGAAATGTTCAACCGCATTCGCGGAGCGATGGAACAACAACGCGGCGGCGGCGGTAGCGATCGCGGCGGTCGCGGAGGCGGTGGATTTGGTGGGGGACCTGGCGGAGGAGGCGGCGGCCGCGGCGGTCGCTAGTACTCATCGCGCCAAGAGACGAAAAGAGACCGCACGTGCAAGCGTGCGGTCTCTTTCTTGGCAAGAATGTCCTGTTTCGCGTGTTGCGAAGCTGCGCTTACATCCAGCCCTTGGCGTACTGCTTGGTCAGGAACGGTTCGGCCTGGCTGAAGCCGGGGAGCGTCAGCTTGGCGGCGTCCCATTTCAGCGTTTGGCCCGGGAAGCGAATCCCGACAGTGCCTAGCAGCACCGTTTCGGTCAGCGGACCCGAATAGTCGAAGTTCGAGGTCGTCTTTCCTTCGCCGCGGCAGGCGTCGGCCCACTGCACGTAGTGATCGACCCCTGCGACGACGTCGTACTTCGCTTCGGCCGTTTCCCCTTTGAGGTACAGTTTCGGCATCGCGACGTGCGGAATGATCAGCGTTCCCTTTTCGCCGATCAGGATCGAACCGGCGCCCGGCAACTCGGCCGAGGCCGGAAGCGTGGTCAGCGCCTCAGCCGGCGGACGAATGCCGGCGGCGTCGTACCACGTCACCTTGATCGTATCGCCGGCGGTGCGGCTGGTGCCGGGGAACAGATATTTGACCGTCGCTTTATCGGTCCACGATTCGGCTTTGATCGGCGGAGCGTCAGCCGTCAGTTCCAGCGGCGCGGTCAGTTCCAACGCCTTGAAGACCGGGTCAAGGATATGGCAGCCGAAGTCCCCCAGCTGACCGGTGCCGTAAGCTTGCCAACCGCGCCAGTTGAACGGATGGTACATTCCCTCTTTGTAAGGACGATGCGGCGCGACCCCTTGCCACAGATCCCACGCGACGGTCGTCGGCACCGGATCGGAACCAGCGGGGCGATCGATGTTCCGCGGCCAGGTCGGCTGACCCGATTGCCACGAGTGAACTTCCAGCACTTTGCCGATCTGTCCGGCATGTACAATCGCGACCGCGGTGCGATAGGCGGAATGCGATTGAATTTGGTTCCCCATCTGGGTCACCAGGTTTTTCTTTTCGGCCGCTTCCTTCATCTGGCGGGCTTCTTTGACCGTGTGGGTCAGCGGCTTCTGGCAGAAGATGTGTTTGCCGAGCGCCATCGCCGAGAGCGAAACCGGGGCGTGCATAAAGTCAGGCGTCGAGACGATCACGCCGTCAATGTCGTCCGATTTGTCCAGCATCTTGCGATAGTCGGCATAGGTGCGAGCCGACGGATAGGTTTCGGCGGCGCGACCGAGATGCGGGGCCGAGCTATCGATATTGCAAAGCGCGACCACTTCGACGGCCGGGCTGGCGGCGACCCCTTGCAAGTCGCTCCAACCTTTACCGCCGGTACCGACGCTGGCGACGCGCAACTTCGAGTTGGCGCCAAGCACGCGCGAATAAGAGACGGCAGGAAGTGCGAGAGCGGCGCCGGCCAGGCCGAGCTGTTTCACAAAGTGACGTCGACTTGTCTTTTGATTCATGAGTTTTCTCAACAGAGAAGTTAGGTGGGGCATCCAGGTAGGAACCCCTAGTCTGCCCCACGAGAATAGTCGCCGTCAACCTGATTTTATAAAATAGGGGCATTGGATCGGCCAAAAAGATATCACCTGAGATCAAATCGCCGCAAATTAGCGTTGGGGCCGCTATTTCCCGCGACCGATTGGGAGGTGGAAAGCCCCCCTGCTTCGACTGCAGAGCGAAGTCGAAATGATTCTTCCCGTACGCAGTGACGCCGGCGCCCAATTCGGTGTTGGAGTTGTACTTGTCCCAGATATAAATCTCGCCGACGGCTCCCATTCCGAGATCGCCCCGATCGACCGTCCAAAATCACGATAGCGATTCTGAAATCCTCCCAGATCGCCATCGGGGCCGAAGCGATTCGGCCCTTTTTCGTGCGCCTGTCGCACGGGACGCGGAATTACCGGCAAACTCTTCCTAGGTTCCACTCCTTCTCCAGGCAGCTATCGCCGTCGATCTTGCAGTCCGATGCTCCTTTCGGTCGATGAAGGGAGAGTGACGTGCCGCTTTGGACTTTGGGAAAGGTCGCCTGTGCTGAATTCGGAGCTACAAACGCTTCAGGCGTATGTCGCCGATTGCGCTTCGCGAAACCTGATTCAGTGGTGGTTTGAGACGCGGGGAACCCCGGCTCGCGACGGCTTGAATCGGGCCCTCTTCGACAGCCGCACGAAAGGACTCCGGCCCCTCACTTCGCCGGCGGTCCGCCGCGCCGTTTGGCAATGCGCCTTGCAGCACGAGACCCTGCACGCGCTGATCGCACGCTCGGCCGGTCTCATTTCCGATTGCCCGGCTCTGGAACCAGGCGATCGCATTCGCCTCCGCAACTCCCTGCCGATCCTCGACGCTTCCGGCAAAATCATCCGCGTCCACCGCGGCGGCGAAACGTGGCGCGTCGTCGGCCGAGACGCAGCCCGCTCGGTCTGGCTCGAACAACCCGACGGCTGCCGCCAAATGTGGGACGACGATCGCGAGATCCTGGCCCAATTCGAAAAGCTCGCCGCGTAAATCGCCCAACACCAGCCCGAGGCGCAAGCCGAGGGAATGCGGCCGGGAAGATGAATAGAACACGGAAGCCACAGACGAGTCACGGTAAGAACACGGTCAGAGTAAGCCCCCGAGCAGCATGCTCGCCCCATCGTAGCCCGCAGCGCAAGCGAGGGAAAAGCGGTCGCAAGTCAATGACGAATGTCGAAGTTCGAATGACGAATCAAGCGCGAATTCGCCAATGACGAAGGCGGGCAACGCCCGACACTAGCCCAACACTAACCCGAGGCGCAAGCCGAGGGAATGCGGTCGGGAAGAAAAGCGGAAAGCGGAGAGCCGAAAGCGGCCAAGAAGCAAAACACTAGCCCGCAGCGCAAGCAAGGGAATGCGGCCGCAAGCCAACTGCCAAGATCGAATTGCCAAGATCGAATTGCCAAGATCGAATTGCCAAAGATCGCCCGCGCGCGTCAACTCGCGATGGACGCGCAACGAGAATCAACCGACTGGACCGCAGCTCCCAATTTTTTTTCGTCGCGTAGCGCATCTACGGCAGGGTCCGCTGTGCGGACCGCAGAGGCGTCAATCGACGTGGCCAATCTGCTATCGCTTCCCATGGTCCGCACAGCGGACCCTACGAACGGAGTGGACTCGGCCGCGTCATTTTTTTCTGGGGCCGGCATGATCAATCGATACCTCGGATCGTAAAACCGTTTCTCGTCAACGATCTTTTCAATCTCCCCCGCCGCCACCATCCGATCCCAACCGCGAGCGAACTTCGTGCCGTTCATGCCGCAGTTTTCGCGGACGCGGAGCTTCGTCGCATGCGCCTCGCCGAGGTCGGTGATCGCCAGGCGAATTCGGGATCGCATCCGCTGATCGAGCGCGGCGTCTTTCAGGCGTTCGGCTTCATCTTGTAACGCTTCCGCTTCATGCACGATCGTTTGCCAGCGTCGCACGGTCGTAGTCGTAGGGCAGGCCGTGCCTGCCGCTCTGCTTGCGAGCGCCAACATCTCGGCAGGCACGGCCTGCCCTACGCTGGTCAATCTTCCTTCTTCGACATCGACGCCCCACTCGCCACCTTGTCCGGCGTAACCGCCGAGTGTGAGCCAGAGGCGATGTTCTCCACTGCCTGGCGAATAACTTTGGCGACGATTCACCAACAGCCATTGCTGGGCGAAGTCGAGACTGCCGGCGAGGATGGACGCTTCCAACTTGCCAGGCTTCATTTCTTTCCGCGTTTGGATGCAAAGAATCGGCGTGGCGCCGTAATCGAGGCAACACTGTGCGAGCGTCTGCAGCGCCTCGGCCTGTTTGCGTTTGCCGGTCGAACTTAAGTGAATCGCGTCGATCACCACCACTTCTAACTCGTGCTTCGTGATCCAATCGCGGAGTTTTCCCAAGGTCTCGGGATCGGCTGGATCGTCGGTGGTGAGCAGCCACATCAGATTGTTGCGACTTGGCGTTTCCTTGCGAGCTTCGCCCCACCGCTGCGCAAGATCGGTCAGCGTTTGCTGTTGATTACTGCTACACGCGAAGCCGACGCGCAGCGGTTTTTCGGCCGCGAAATGATTCAAAAACTTTCCGCCGCTGGCGAGCGCCGCGCATAGATCGACCGCGAGCGAGCTCTTCAGCGTTTTGCTGGGGCCGACGAGCACCGCCGGTTCGTTGCGCGTGAGGAAGTTCGATAGCAGCCACTCGCGCGGCTGTTGTTCGGCAAAGAGTTCCTCCGTCGTGAGCGTTCGAAACGAACTGCCGCCGCCCAGTTCGAGGCGCACGATTTCGCCATCGGGCGGCAACTCGACCGGCTCCGATTCGGGCGTCAGTCGTTTGCGCAAGGTCGCTGCGTAGTCGGCAAGGTGGTCGATGTTGCCGCCGGAATGCATTACGGCTTGAATCAGGGCCGGCGCGGTCAGCTTGTCGTAGCCGTAAGTGAGCAGGTCGGCGAGGAGTTGCTGCGCGTCTTTGTCCGTGTCGCCGGTGATGTGGAGCGTGAGGAGGGCCGAGTAGATGTCGCGATGATATTGCACCTGAAAAATTTGGAGCGGGAGGGCGTCTTCGCTCAAGCGCTCCGGATACGTCATCATGCAGGCCAGCCACTGCGCTTCGACCAGCTCTTCGTGCACCGCGGTGCTATTCGCCTGTTTGTTCTTCTTTTGCTTCGCGCGCAGCAGGGCGCCGAGGCGCCGGATTCGGGCCTTTCGCATTTGGCGTTCCTCTTCGAAAACGAAAAAGGGGTCAGGTCTCTTTTTCGCGGTTGGAAGTTTGTGGTGTAGAAAATCTTGTCGCGAAAAAGAGACCTGACCCCTTTTTCGTCGCGACGCACACGGAGCTGCTGTCGTAGCGGTTTCGTGCTGTGAGAAACGCCTCAGTCCGAGTTTGAGGCGGGTAGAAAAATGGACGTGCGAGCGGTTGATCAGACGCCCGCATCTTGAGGGGTGTAATGTCCCAAAAGTCGCCCGGTTTTGCAATAGAGAAAGTTGCTCCGGGTAGGGTGCGTCTGGACGCACCAAGAGGCGCCGAACGATGTCGATTTGTCATCGCGTGGTAACGCAAAGGCGCCGCAGAGTTGGGTTGCCACGCGAGGTGCGAAACCGGCGATGCGGCAGGTCCGTGGTGCGTCTCGACGCACGCTACCTCTAAATGACGAATATCGAAACCAGAATGACGAATCGTTGGTTGTTCGTCATTCGAGCTTCGTCATTCGTCATTCCCTTGCGGCCGCATTCCCTCGCTTGCGCTGCGGGCTACTATTCTTGCCGTGTTCTTACCGTGACTCGTCCGTGGCTTCCGTGTTCTATTCTTCCTTCGGACGCATTCCCTTGCTTGCGCTGCGGGCTAGTTAGATCGCTATTCGGCGTGCTTTTTCCGGACCAGGCGGCTTAGTTCTTTGAAGTGCGACGTGGCGGCGGTTTCGCACCATTCGAACATTGCGGCTTCGGTTGTCGTGAGGACGGCGCCGGCGTTTTCCATGCGGCGGAGGGCGATCTCTTTTTCGAGCGGAAATCGCGAGCCGACGGCGTCGACGGCGATATAAACGTCAAACCCGGCAGCGATCAGATCGAGCGCCGTTTGTTGCACGCAGACGTGCGCTTCGACGCCGACGAGGAGCAGCTTGTGGATGGCCCGCTTCGGCAGGTCCTTGAGTAGACCTGCGACGCCGCCGGCGCTGAAGGCGAGCTTCTCGGGGAGCGGCGGGAGCATCGACTTGAGGGGCTCGACCGTTGAGCCGAGTCCCTTCGGATATTGTTCGGTTCCGAGAATTGGCATATCGAACATCTGAGCGGTCAGGAAGAGACGCTCGACGTTTTCGATAATCAATTCGGAGTCGTCGATCACCGGTACCAGCCGTTCCTGAAGATCGATCATCAGCAGCGCCGTATCGGTGCGGGACATCAGCAGCGGGCTACGGAAGTAGCCGGAAGAGTCGGACGAGGCGTTCATGAGCGGGGCGAGCGGTCCTAGCCGCGAGAAGGTTGATCCGTCACAATAGCAAGGATCGAAACCCAGGAATTCTTTGCGATGAAAATACGTTCTACCACGATTTTGACCGTGCGGCACAACGGCCGCGTCGCGATCGGCGGCGACGGTCAAGTTACCATGAATTCGTCGGTCATGAAATCGGATGCGCACAAGATTCGCCCCTTGTTAGGCGGCAAAGTAATCTGCGGCTTCGCCGGTTCGACCGCCGACGCGTTTTCGCTGCTAGAACGTTTTGAAGGGAAACTGAAGGACTATCCCAACAACGTCCCCAAGGCGGCGACCGAGCTAGCGAAAGAATGGCGGACCGACCGGGCGATGCGGCGGTTGGAAGCGCTGATGACGGTGATCAGCGGCGAGCATACCTTTTTGATCAGCGGGACCGGAGACGTCATCGCGCCGACCGACGGCGTGCTGGGGATCGGATCAGGCGGCGACTACGCCGTGGCCGCGGCGCGAGCCTTGGTGAAGCATAGCACTTTGACGGCCGACGAGATCGTCCGGTCGTCGCTGGAGATCGCCGCCGGCATCGACATATATACGAACGACAACATCCTGGTCGAAAGCATGGAGTGCCCATCGTGAGTTCCGCGCCGAAAGAGCTGACGCCGCGCGAGATCGTCGCGGCGCTCGATCAAAACATCGTCGGCCAGGCCGACGCCAAACGAGCCGTCGCCGTCGCCGTCCGCAATCGCTGGCGCCGCAAGCAACTGCCGGAAGAGCTGCAAAACGAAATTGCGCCGAAGAACATCTTGATGATGGGCCCGACCGGCGTCGGCAAAACCGAAATCGCGCGGCGGTTGGCGAAGCTGACCGGCGCCCCGTTTCTGAAAGTGGAAGCGACCAAGTACACCGAAGTTGGCTACTACGGCCGCGACGTCGAAAGCATGGTTCGCGAACTGGTCGAAACGTCGATCGCGATGGTCCGCGAGCGGGAACGGAAGAACGTCGAAAAGGACGCCGCGGTTCGCGTGGAAGAGCGGCTGCTCGATCTGCTGGTCCCCCGCCCTGTTTCGTACGAAATGGCGAGCGAAGAGGAAAACGCGACCGATCACTACGAGCGGACCCGCGAGCGATTTCGCGGGATGCTCCGCGGCGGCGAACTGGAGCAACGCAAAGTTGAACTGACGATCGAGCAAAAGTCGACCCCGATGATGATCGGCGGGATGGGACTGGAACAGATGGACGTCGACCTGCAGGGAATGTTCGAAAAGATCCTTCCTAAAAATTCGACCCGCCGCGAAATGACGATCGCCGAGGCTCGCAACGTGCTGCTGGAGCAGGAAAGCGAGAGCCTGCTCGATAAGGAAGCGATCAGCCAATCGGCGATCGAACTGGCCGAGAACCTGGGGATCATCTTCCTGGACGAAATCGACAAGATCATCGCGACCGACGGCAAAGGCGCCGACGTTTCTCGCCAAGGGGTGCAGCGCGACTTGCTGCCGATCGTCGAAGGGACGAACGTTCAGACCAAGCATGGTTACGTTTCGACCGACCACGTGCTGTTCATCGCGGCGGGGGCGTTCCACAAGACTTCTCCCAGCGAACTGATGCCGGAACTGCAAGGCCGCTTCCCGATTCGGGTCGAACTGAACGACCTGACGAAGGAGGACTTCGTTCGCATCCTGACCGAGCCGAACGCGTCGCTGACGATGCAGTACCAGTCGCTGCTCGAAACGGAAGGGCTGAAGATCTCGTTTACCGAGGACGCGCTCGAAGAGTTGGCGGCGTTTGCGTTTCATGTGAATCAAACGACGCAGAACATCGGGGCTCGCCGGCTGTACACGATCATGGAGCGGCTGCTGGAAGAGCTGAGCTTTGAGGCGCCTGATCGGAAAGAGAAACAGGTGACGATAGACGCCGACTATGTGCGGGAGCGTCTGACGAAGGTCTCGCAAGATGAAGATCTGAGCAGGTTTATCCTATGACGCGGAACATCTGGCTAGCGATTGGGGCTGCGGTCTGCGTGGTGCTGTTCTCCACGCTATTTTGCGGCCCGGTTGTGGATCAGGCTCGTTCTCGCCGTACGATCCTGGTGTTGGCCGCCGCCAGTTTGACCGATGCGGTGGAGGAAGCGGCGGACGCCTGGGAGGAAGAGTCCGGGGAAAAGGTCCGCATCAGCTTCGGCCCGTCCAATGCGCTGGCGCAACAGATTTTGGCAGGCGCACCGGCCGACATCTATCTCTCGGCGAACGAGCAATGGGCCGACGCGTTGGCCGAGCAGGATCGGGTCGAGAAGCGAGTGGCGCTGTTGTCGAATCGCTTGGTCTGGATCGTTCCGAAAGAAAACCGCGCCGGCATCGCCGACCCGAGTGAGATCGCTGCGAAAGCGAAGCGGATCGCCTTGGCCGGCGAAAACGTGCCGGCCGGGATCTACGCCGATCAGTCGCTGCACGCGTCCGGGTTGTATGACGAGGTCGCCAAGCGGATTGTCCGCGGCAACGATGTGCGGACGACGCTCGCCTATGTGGAGCAAGGAGAAGTCGACGCGGGGATCGTCTATGCGACCGACGCGGCGATCACCGACCGCGTGACGACGTTAGGCGAACTTGACCCGGCCAGCTATGATCCAATTCGCTACCCCGCGATCCTGTTGAAAGGGGCGGAGCCTGCGGAGGCGAAGGAGTTTTTCGCATTCCTGCAATCGCCGGCGGCGCAGGAGATCTTCGCGCGTCATCATTTCGTCGTGTTGCCCGCCGAGTCCGGAGAGTCCAGTGACCCCCGCTGAGATCAGCGCCATCGCCGTCAGCTTGCAGGTATCGCTGGTCGCGGTGATCTGCAGCTTGCCGCTGGGGATCGCGGCAGGGTGGCTGCTGGCGCGGAAGCGGTTTCCGGGGAAGTTGCTGCTGGAAACGTGCGTCAACTTGCCGCTGGTGATGCCGCCGGTGGTGACCGGTTACTTGCTGCTGGTCGCGTTTGGACGCGAAGGGGTGATCGGCAGTTGGCTGCAAGAGTGGTTCGGCGTGCAGTTGGTCTTCGACTGGAAAGGCGCCGCGTTGGCGGCGGCGGTCGTGTCGTTTCCGCTACTGGTCCGCTCGATTCGTTCCGCAATCGCCGGCGTCGATGTGCGGCTGGAAGATGCGGCGCGAACGCTGGGCGCCGCGCCGTGGGATCTGTTTTTCAGCGTGACGTTGCCGCTGGCGCGACGCGGGGTGATCGCCGGCGCGGTGCTCGCGTTCGCTCGAGCGCTGGGAGAGTTCGGCGCGACGATCATGATCGCCGGGAATATCGCCGGCGAAACGCGAACGATTCCGCTGATGATCTATAGCGAACTGGAAACCCCCGGCGGAGAGCGCAACATTATCGCCCTGATCGTGGCGTCGATCGCGATTTCGGCTGCCGCATTATTCGTCAGCGAGTACCTGGAACGCCGCGTCGAGCCTGCCGCGCATTGAGAAACGTATGTCGCTGTCGTTGAATTGCACCTTCCGCTACGAGCAAGGATTCTCGCTGCACGCCGAGCTCGCCTCCGATGCGCACGTGACGGCGCTCTGCGGGGCGTCGGGGAGCGGCAAGACGACGATCCTGATGCTGATCGCCGGTTTGCTGCAGCCGCAGTCGGGCGTTATTCGTTATGGTGAGACCAGCTGGGTGGACGTCGCCGAAAAGAAGTTTGTGCCGCCCCACCAGCGCCGCGTCGGCGTGATGTTCCAAGAGCCGCGGCTCTTCCCGCATTTCAACGTGCAGGAAAACTTAAACTACGGTTTCCAACGCCGCCGGGGCGAAGCGACGCAGATGGCGAAAGCGGTTGAAACGCTGGAGATCGGCGATCTCTTGAAGCGTCCTGTCGGCAGTCTGAGCGGCGGGCAAAAGCAACGGGTGGCGCTCGCCCGGGCGATCGTCAGTTCGCCGGAACTACTGCTGCTGGACGAACCGCTCACTTCGGTTGAGCCCTCCCTGCAAGAGCGTATCGCCGAATACGTCAAACGGGTCGCCAAAGAGTTCGCCACGCCGATCGTGCTGGTCAGCCATTCGGTGGAACTGGTCGAGCAGATGGCGGAGCGGACGTTTTGGGTGAAAGACGGGAGCGTTAGCGGTTAACCGTTGCGTTCCCCTTCTCGATTGGTGCGGCGGTAGTGACTCGGGACGTCGTCCATCATTCGTTTGAAACAGCGGATGAAGGACTCGGGGTGATTGAACCCGCAGCGAAACGCGATTTCGGGAATCGACAACTCGGTATCGCGGAGCAGCACGGCGGCGCGTTCGACGCGCACGCGCCGTAGCACATCAGCCGGCGAGCGACCGACCAATCGTTCAAAGCGGTTTTCTAACACGCGGCGCGAGACATTGAGCGCCTTCTCGACGTCGTGGATCTGAATCGGCTCGTCGGCGTGATCGCGAATGTAGCGGATCGCTTCGGTGACCACTTCGTCCTGAAAGCCGGTCGCGTCGGAGGAGCGCCGCGCGACGACGCCGCGCGGGGGAACTTCGATCGGCTGATCCGGCGCCGGTTCTCCTTGGATCATCTGGTCGAGCAGTTCCGCCGCTTTGTAACCGACGGTGCGGCCTGCCTGATCGAGACTCGAGAGTTCGACCGGGGCCAGCGCCGACATCAGATCGTCATGCTCGACGCACAGAATCGCCACATCGTCCGGCACGTCGATTGTCGCGTTGGCGCACATCGTCATGACCGATCGCCCGATCATGGCGCTCCAGACGATCACGCCGACCGGCTTGGGAAGTTCCAGCAGCCACCGCTGCAGATCGGCGATATCAGTGCGGATCCCATGTTCGCGGATCATCGTCTGTTTCGGGCTGTATTGAAAGCTGTAGAGCTCGGAGCCTCCCTCCGAGACCGTGGCGCGAATCGTATCTTCGATCAGCGTGCTGTATCCCATGTGAGGCGCGGCGCCGACATAGGCGATGTTGCGGAACCCGCGATCGAGAAAATGCCGCGCCGCCATTTCGCCGCAGGCCCGCTGATCCGAGACGACGTTCGGAAAGCGAACCGAATGCTCGCGCGACCAGGAGACGTTCACGCAGGGAATCTTTCGCCGCGTGATCGAGCGAACGAGGGTCGGGTGGGTCAAACGCCCGATGACGCCGTGCCCTTTCCAGTCGGTGGGAAGGTGAAGTTCGTCCCAGAAGCCGTGCGGCTCGATAAAGCAGTCCCAGCCACCTTGCTCGCGGGCATAGTCGGCGACGCCTTGCAGCACGTCTCGGCTCCATTCGGTCGCGGTTTGCACGATCAACGCGATGGAACGACGAGCGGGAACGCCCAATAGTGAATTCGACATAACAAGCTCAGCCAGAAGGTTGTCGCCAACGAGTCGGCTCAATGGCGGAAAATGCGGTTCAAACTAGTGGTAATGGGGGACTATCGCCGGTTTTAATTCGCCTGTTAAGGATCTACGCGACGCCTGTTAGGAGAGCGTAAACCGTGCGTGCATATTGTCAATAGATATGCGCGTATTGTCATGGGTCGGTTTTCCCCTCAGAGCTACGATTGTCCAGAAGTCGAGGGGTGCGGCGCGTTTTGACGCCGTCTCGCTCTGATCGGCGTCATTCATCTATTCGCTTTTTCCAATCGGAAACTACTGGGAGCTGACGGAACATGAAACGTGAAAAGCGCGGGTTCACGCTGGTCGAATTGTTGGTGGTGATCGCCATCATCGGGGTGTTAATCGCTTTGTTGTTGCCGGCCGTTCAACAAGCGCGGGAAGCGGCTCGCCGCATGAGTTGCACCAACAATCTAAAGCAGCTCGGTTTGGCCCTCCACAACCATCACGACACCTTCGGCGAATTCCCCCGTGGCGCCGGCGCACCGAACGGCGCAGCCTACGGCGCGATGTGGAGCGCCTACCTCCTGCCGTTCATCGAACAGAACAACATCTTCGAAGCGCTGACCCTGGACGTCGAAGGCGCCAACTGGGGATCGGGGAGCGGAATCAGCAACGCGTCGATCTCTTCGAGCAGCACGACCGAACGAAACGTCGCCGCTTTGGAAACGGTCATTGAAGCGTTTCGCTGTCCTTCGGCGCCGATTCCGCAGAACGTCCGCGACAAGTCGACCGACAACTGGTTCGCCTTGAAGCGCGTCCCCGGCAGCTACCTGGGCAATTGCTCCGGCACGCTGACCACCGACAGCAGCTCGGCCGGCATCGACTGGACCAACGGAACCGACCTGAACGGCATCTTCAAGAACTCCAAGACGCTCGGCTTTTCGGACGTGACCGACGGCACCTCGAATACGGTCGCCTTCGGCGAAGCGGTTCCCGATCCGAAAGATACCGGCGCCACCGAAGACCGCAACAACGGCTCCGGCGCCCAAAAGGACCACTGGTACATCGGCGGCGACGATATCGACGTTACCCGCGACATGTCGGAAATGCTCGGCACGCTGGGAGTCGCCATCAACTCGCCGAAGGTCGCCGGCGGCGCCAGCGGATTCGACGCCTACGAGTTCGGCTATAGCAGCTTGCATCCCGGCGGCGCGATGTTCTGCCTGACCGACGGTTCGGTCCGCTTTCTGGCCGAAACGATCGACGCGAACACGCGTAAGGGGTATGGAACCCGCGCCGGCGGCGAAGTCATTTCTGAGAACTAACAGGGATAGAAGTTGGAGAAGATTTGACGATGACGAAGAACGAATTGCCGCTGATCCGAGGATGGATCAGCGGCGTCCTGTGCGTCGCGGCTTTGCTTTGCTCGGGATGCAGCCAGGAAGTGGAAACCGCCCGGATTCGGGGGCGGGTGTCGCTCAATGGCGCTCCGCGCGAAGGGGTGGAGGTCACCTTTTGGAATGAGGGGCAGACCGATCAGTTTCTCTTCTCGACTGCAACTTCGGCCGACGGAACCTTTGAAGTTCAGAACATTGCGCTCGGCGACGTTCGGCAGTGCGTGGTGACCTTCTCAAAGCCCGCGCTAAAGAATGGCAAGGATCTGCCAACAGACGTCAAATCATCGGAGATTGACGCGATTGACCTGGCGCCTGCCATTTTGCGCGATCCGAAAAAGAGCCCGGTAAAAACGACCGTTCCGATCGACGATTTCCAGTACGATATTACTTCCGGTAAATCGTAAACTGGCGAATTGTATTGGGGGTCGAAAGTAGTTGCGGCTATGAGCTCATCCACTAGCAGCGGCAATTCCAGCGCATTGCATTGGCGAGGAAGTTTGGCGGCGGCCGCAATTGCGTTCACCGCCTACTTTTGCATGTACGCGTTTCGCAAACCGTTTACGGCGATCGAATACGACGCGCAGTTCTTTCTCGGCGGCGCAGTCGCGCTGAAGTCGGCGCTGGTGATCAGCCAGGTGCTTGGTTACGCTCTTTCCAAATTCATTGGCGTTCGGTTCTGTTCGGAAGTCGCCCGCGAGCGGCGCGCCTTCTGGCTGATTGGCTTGATCGTCTGGGCCGAGCTGGCGCTCGTCCTCTTCGCGATCGTGCCGGGCGACTGGAAAGTGGCCGCGATCTTCTTGAACGGGCTACCGCTCGGGATGATCTGGGGCCTGGTCGTGCGGTACTTGGAAGGACGAAAGTCGTCCGACTTTTTGCTCGCCGCCCTTTGCTGCTCGTTCATCATCTCCAGCGGCGTGGTGAAAGACGCCGGCTTGCTGTGGATTCGGATGGGAGTGAGCGACTTCTGGATGCCGGCCGTGACCGGCTTGTCGTTCTTCGCGCCGTTTCTGCTCGCCGTTTGGCTGTTGGAACGTCTGCCGGAACCGAGCGTTGGCGACCAGGAGGAACGGACCGAGCGGAAGTCGATGGGCAAAGCGGACCGGATGTCGTTCTTGCGGCAGTATTGGCCCGGCCTGATTCCGCTCTTCTTTTTCTACGCGGTCCTGACGGCGTTTCGTGATTTTCGCGATAGCTTCGGCAAAGAGATCCTGGACGAAATCGGCTTCGGCGAGGTCAAAGGGATTTTCACGGCAGTCGAAGCGCCGATTGCGTTTATCGTGACCGGCATGTTGGCGGCGCTGATCATGATCAAGAACCATCGCGTCAGCCTATGGGCGATCTTCGGCTCGATGCTCGGCGGCGCCGTCTTGATCGGCGCTGCGACGACGGCCTTTATGCTCGGTTGGATCGAAGGGTTGACCTGGATGATCGCGATCGGGCTGGGAGGCTATCTCGCCTACGTCCCGTATAACGCGGTTTTGTTCGAGCGATTGTTGGCCTCGACCCGATCGGTTGGGACCGCCGTCTTCGGCATCTATATCGCCGACTCGTTCGGCTATATCAGTTCGATTGGCGCGATGCTTTACAAAGACTGCTTCGCCGCCGATGCGACGCGGGTCGGCTTCTTTACGACGTTCTCGTTACTCATGGCGACGATCGGCGTCGCTTCGCTCGTTTCGAGCGGCTATTTCTTTTTGCGGCTGCCGAGTGCGGCGGGCAACAGCGAAGAGGCGAACTCGCTGCCTGCTGACGCGTCGGTTGTCGACAACACGGCGGCGGAAGTCGTCTAAAGATTCTCTTGGATCGAAAGTAGGCTAGTGAAACCAGATCAGGCAATGAAGAACTCAGGTGGCGAGCGTTACGATATGGCGGTCGTCGGCGCCGGCATCGTCGGACTAGCGCACGCATGGCGCGCGGCGCAGCGCGGACTGCGCGTATTGGTGCTCGATCGGCGACCTTATGGCAGCGGCGCGTCGATTCGAAACTTCGGCATGATCTGGCCGGTTGGTCAGACGCAAGCGGGGCTGTGGTCGACCGCGATGAAAAGCCGCGGTCTGTGGCTCGAGTTGGCGCAAAAGGCGGGCATTCCGATTCACACGTGCGGATCGCTGCACTTGGCGTTTCGCGATGACGAATGGGCGGTCCTGGAAGAGTTTCAAGCCAAGCAAGGCGCCCAATACGGAACCGAACTGATCAGCGCCGACGATGTCCATCAAAAGACCCCGGCCGCGAAACCGGAAGGTCTGATCGGCGCTCTCTGGAGCAACACCGAGATGCGGGTCAATCCGCGCGTCGCGGTCGCGGCGATCCCGAGCTTCTTGATCGATCAGTTTGATGTGAAGTTTGAGTTTTCGACGACGGTGATTCGGGTCGGCGACGGCGAAGTGGAGGCGGCCGACGGTCGACGCTGGCTCGCCGATCATACGATCATTTGCAGCGGCGCCGACTTCGCCAACTTGTTTCCGCAAACGCATGAAGAAGCGGGACTCTACAACTGCAAGCTGCAAATGTTGCGAACGGCGCCGTTGGGCGATTTCAAGATCGGTCCGCACCTGGCCGGCGGACTTACCTTGCGGCACTACGAAGCGTTTCGCAGCTGCGATTCGCTGGCGGCGTTGAACGAGCGCGTATCGCGGGAGACGCCGGAACTGGATCAGTACGGCATCCATGTGATGGCTTCGCAGACCGACGAAGGGGAAGTCGTGCTGGGCGATTCGCACCAGTATGGGGACGAGATCGAACCGTTCGACCTGGCCGAGATCGAAGGGCTGATGCTGCGAGAATTGCACAAGATCATTCGCCTCCCCGACTGGACCGTGCAACAACGTTGGCATGGGTACTATGCGAAGAGTGCGAAAAAGTCGATCGTGTTTGAACAGCCGAAGCCCGGCGTGACGATCGTCAACGGCGTCGGCGGAGCCGGCATGACGTTGTCGATGGGAGTCGGCGAAGAGGTAATTAGTCGATTGATTGGCGAGCAGGCAATTGGCGCCAACGCAGGAGAGGCGGTACATGTCGGGTAACGAACTAAGAGTCAAAGCGGTCGTATTCGATTGGGCAGGCACGGTGATCGACTTCGGTTGTTGCGCCCCGGCCAGCGTCTTTCGCCGCGTCTTTGAACAAAAGGGATTGGAAATCACCGCGCGTCAGGCCCGCGAGCCGATGGGCCTGGCGAAGCGAGCTCACATCGCCGCCGTGCTGGCGATGCCGGAAGTCTATCAAGCGTGGACCGACAAGTTCGGCGAAGTGCCGACCGACGCCGAGGTCGACGCTCTCTATCGCGAGTTTTTGCCGCTGCAGAAGCAAGTGCTGTCGGATCATTGCGATTTGATCCCCGGCGTCGCCGAACTGGTCGAGAAGTTGCGCTCGCGACAGATCGCCGTCGGCGGAACGACCGGCTATACCCGCGAGCTGATGAGCGTCGTCACTCCGGCGGCGGCCGAGCAAGGTTACGCCCCGGATGCGGAGATCTGCTCCGACGAAGTTCGCGAAGGGCGCCCTGCCCCGTGGATGATTTTTGAAATCGCCCAGCGGACCAACGTCTATCCGATGTCGTGCGTCGTGAAAGTCGACGACACGCCGGTCGGCATCGCGGCCGGTCACGCGGCGGGAACTTGGACCGTCGCCGTCACTGATACCGGCAACGAAATGGGACTGACGCTTGCCGAATACGACGCCCTATCGGAGGCGGAGAAAGAAGAACGCCGCACGGCGATCGTCGCTCGCTTCGAGTCGGTCAAGCCGCACTTCTTTGTTCGCAGCGTCACGGAGTTGCCGGACGTGCTGACGAAGATCAACGCGAAACTGGCCGCCGGCGAGCGGCCGTAAGCGGTTTTCATTGGGGACGCCGCCCAATGTGCGCCGGCGTCCCGGCAATTTCGTCGTCGAAATTGACACGCAATCGGGGGGCGATATGCTTGAGGAACTTTTTACTCCGCCCCCTTCCCCGTTGAGCAGGATGCTGCGCGATGTTCGGTTGGCTATTCTCCTCCGCGAGTTGTCCTGTCACGAATGACGAGAAGCGGGGAATCGAAGAAGGCTTTTCCTGGCTGGCGAGCGTTCAAGGCGTCGAACGTTTACGGACGGCCACAACGATTCTACCGACGACCGAATTCTTTCCGGCGAGCTATGAGGAGACGCCGGAAGAAGTGGAAAATCTGAAGAATCTCGTCGCTAGTTACATGGGAGTCGTTCCAGGGCGCGTCGTCGTTCAATTCTATTCCGACAACGACCCGGTCCATGCGGTGGACGATTGTAAGACCGCGTTAGATGCGAATCGACCGGCCGATGGCCGGATCGAAATCTGGCTGGAAGAATCGATTGCGAGAGACCCGCTGCTGCTCGTCGCGTCCCTCGCCGTCGAGATCGCGTTCGTATTGCTCAAAGACGATTGTCAGTTGGAACAAGAGCAAGGGGCGATGATGGTCTTCGCGGAAATGCTGACCGTTTTTCTTGGCCTGGGAATCTTGACGGCGAACGAGTCGGTGAAGGAATCGACAGGTCGGGTCGGCAATGTCTATTGGTGGAGCATGAGTCGGGGCTCCAGCCTCAGCTTGAATGCCTACGGCTATACGTTGGCGATCTATACGCTGGCACGGGGAGAAAGTCGACCGACCTGGGCGAGCCATTTGCGCGGGGACGTTGCGGGAGCGATGCGTCAGGCGATCCGCTATCTGCAGCAAACTTCCGATTGCAGCTTTCCCCACTTGATCGCAACGCCGTTGTAACAAATCCGCCGCCTTACGACTCGGTCCGAGCCGGCGACTCTTCGTGAGCCGGCACAATGATCGTTTCCCCTTCCGCCTTCGGCTTGTCCTTGGAAAAGCAGAGCAGAATCGCCGGCAGGATGAACAGGTCGCACAGCAGCGCGATCAACAGCAGTGAGAACATCATCCACGCGAAGCGTGAGATCGGCGTAAAGGGACTAAGCGCGAAGACGAGCAAGCCGAACGAGCAGATGAGCGACGTCTGGATCATCGCGGCGCCGCAATGTTCGTACGCCAGGCGAGTCGCTTCGCGGCGACTGGCGCCGGCGGCGAGTCCCTTGTTGAACCAGCTGATGAAGTGGAGCGAGTCGTCGACGGCGATGCCGAGCGCGGCGCTAGCGGTCAAGAGCGAGCCGACTTCGACCGGCACGCCGAGCCAACCCATGGTGCCGAAGGCGATCAGCGTCGGCAGGATGTTGGGGACCATGCTGAAGAAGCCGGTGAAGAGGTTTCGCAGCAGGATGATCATGATGGCGGCGATCATGACGAAGGCGAGGCCAAAGCTCTTGATCAAGTCGTTGAGCATCTCGGTCTGCGCCTTGAAGACCAGCGGCACCGAACCGGAGTAGATCGGCTCGATTTCGGGATGTTCGGCCAGCGTCGCATTGACGTTCTTTTTGACCCGTTCCATCAAGTCGCCGTAGTGAAGACGATCGCCGGCCGAGACGCGAGCGCTGATCCGCCAGAGATGATCGTCCCCTTCGGTGCTGAGATAGTGCATCTCGACATATTGATCGAGACGGCTTTCGAGGATCTTGCGGAACGAGGCGCGGCGGGAGATGGCGATGATCCCGCGTTGCTTCGGATCGGGAAACTCCGGCGCGAAAGTGGCGGCCGACATGGATGCGCCGATGCCTTCGACGTCGGCAATCGCCTTTTGCGCTTTGTCGAGGATGAAAAACTCTTCGTCGAGCTTCAGACCTTTCGAATCTTCATCGGTCTTGGCCGGCATCCGCAATACGACTTCGATCGGCACCAAGGGGCCGACTTTGTCTTCGAGCCAGTTGTAGTCACGGATGATGCGAGCTTCGGGCCAGAACAGATCGTGCAGTTGGGCCGAGGTCTTGATGCGCGAGACGCCGACCAGGCACAGACCGATCACCGCCAGCGAACCGAGGAAGATTCCCCACCGCGCCGAGTCGATGCCGATCGACAGCTTGTTCCAAACGACGTGCAACCAGCGAGGGCCATGATTCGGATCGTGCCAACCCTTTGGATCGACCGGAAACTTGTAGAGCGCCGCCGGCGCGAGGAGTAACAGGACGATCGCCCCGGCGCCGATGGACGCCGCCGCGTACATGCCGAAGTTGGTGACCGGGCGAATCTGGCTGACCATCAGCGAGAGCATGCCGACCGCCGTCGTTCCGGCGGAGAGCAAGCAAGGAACGAGCGCCGCACGGAGCGCCCACCCAACCGATTCTTTCGGCGAACGATCGACGAGCGATTCGCGATAGTAATTGACCAGGTGAACGCCGGACGAAATGCTGAGGACGTAGGTCAGGTTGGCGACCAAGGTCAACACCGAGTCGATCGCTTGACCGCTGAAGTACATGATCGACATGCTGAGCTGTTCGCAGAAGATCGCGATCAGAAAGACGATCATCGTCGCCCGCATGCTGCGAAAACCGAGATACATGATCGTGATGCAGACGAAGAAGGAGCCTGCATTGAGCAAGTCGAGCGAGTTCTTGCTGGCGTTGTCGACAGCGACGCCGTCGCTGGTCGGACCGGCAATGATCATTTCGTCGCGGGAGACCCCCTCGACCTGATCGGCGCAGCGATAAGCGTAATCAATCGCCGCGGCCCGATTTCCTTCGCCTGCCTTCGAGACGATCGCAACCAGACAGGTTTGCGAATGGTCGCCGCCGATCAGCCAACCTTCCATCCGCGCGAGCGCTTCGTCGTGCGAAAGTTCCAGCGGATCTGCGGTTAGCGATTCGAGGGCGTCTTTGCCGCTGACGACGTCGCCGAACCAGGAGACAGGCTCATCGCCGCTTTCGTCCGGCTTGGTGAGTTCCGCTTTGTATTGTTCAAGACGCGGATCGTCGAGCGTGCAACCATCCCAGCTGATCATGAGCAGCTCGTCGGTACCGAACTGATTATAAAACCAGCGAAGCCGCTGCGTCTCTTCGAACGAATCGGGAAGCCAGTCCTCTAGCCGGTTCTTGATGCTGTCCCACGCTCCTTTGGCGCCATACGTCAAAACGGGCGTCACCGCGAGAAAGAGAGCGATGATCAGCCAGCCGAACCGGTCTTGCCAGGCGCGTGGAGGAGGAGACGACATGTCGATTTACGAAATAGGACTACAGCGACGAAGTGAGGGAGAAACGGACGATTGCTCGTCGATTTTGTCGAAAGAGCATAACAGATCGCCCGAGCTTCAAATAGGATAAACCTATAGTAATCAAGAACTTCCCTCACACCACCGGCGGCGATGAATCATGCGGATTGGCGATTGGCAAGTGGACCTGGTCTCGGGCGGAAGGTTTCTGCACGACGGGGGAATTCTGTACGGCGTCGTCCCCAAGTCGATCTGGCAGACGATCACCCCGGCCGATGAACAGAACCGCGTTCCGTTGGCGATGAACTGCGTCTTAGCGCGCAATCAAACGCATACGGTGTTGATTGACGCAGGGCACGGCGACAAGCTTTCGCCGCTCGACCGCAAGTCGCACAGTCTCGAACCTGGTTGGCCGATGCTGACCGATCTGGCGCGACTTGGAGTGGCGCCGGAGGATATCGACATCGTCCTGCTGAGTCACTTGCACTGGGATCATGCCGGGGGAGCGACGTCGCGGATTGACGGCAACGTGCGGCCGACGTTTCCTTCCGCGACCTACTACGTTCAACGACAGGAATGGGCCGACGCGACTTCGAATTCACTCGAGGTTTCGGGGGGATATCAGGATGACGACTATCTCCCGCTCGCAAGTGAAGGTCGACTTATGTTGGTCGACGGTTCGCACGAAATTGTCCCAGGACTGCGAGTCATTCAAACCGGCGGACATACCCGTGGCCACCAGGCGGTTGAAGTGACCTCAGGTAGCGAAGGGCTGATGTTCTTGGGGGATATCGCGCCGACCGTCGCCCATATTCGGCGGATGTGGTGTACCTCGTATGACCTCGACTTACCCCAGTCCCGACGGGTGAAATCGGAGCTGTTTGGCCATGCGGCGGACCGGGGTTATTGGGTTGTTTGGAATCACGACCGTTACAACCCGATTAGCCGGATCGAGCGGCATCTTCGGCGCGAGTATGTGCCGGTGGAACTCCGAGAAAATCTTTAAAGTTCTTGGTATTGGGTAATTTGCTAGCGAAACTATAGGACGGAAACTCGCTTTTCTGAGAGAGAATTTAAATACCGCCTTGTCATAAACTAGGTGGTTTAGATTGCCCTACCTGATTGATTGCTTCTGGAGGTTCGGGGGGGATGCAGACAAACGGCCCATAGGTAGATAAAAATGGGCCCTCGCATTCTATCAAAATGTTGCATTTACCCCATCTTGTGTAATCATGGGAGTTTCAATGCGGTGACGCATGGGAAAACCCCTACATCAGCCCCACCTCGCAATCGAACTCTTAACTTCGATATTCACCAGACTAACAGCCCACGATGGGCTGACGGTTTGATTGTGAATCGCCAATGTTTACCTGCACTGCGCATTGTGAAACGCATGCAGGTCATGGAACGAAATCAGGATAGGAAAATATGACAATCTCGACTGATCGAACCGATATCCCGGTGGCGATTGTCGGCATGGCGTGCCGTCTCCCCGGCGCAGCCAATTTGAATGAGTATTGGCAACTGATTTCGGAAGGTCGGTCCGCCGTCAGCGAAGTCCCTGCGGACCGTCTGAACCGTGAGATCTATTACCATCCGGACAAAGGCGTTCGCGGCAAGACTTACTCGACCAAAGCGGCGACGCTTGCGGATCGTACGTTCAATCGCGATCGTTGCCCGTTGCCCCAAGACCTGATTGACTCCGTCGACAACACGCACTTGTTGATGACGGAAACGGCGGCCGAAGCGTTTCGTCACGCGGGATACGATCCGTTCCAGCTCAAGGATCGCAATTGTTCCGTCTTTATTGGTCACGCCCAAGGAAGCTCGCGCCTGGGTGAGTTGACCTTCCGCGCTTATCTCGATGAAGCGATCGATCTGCTGGAAGCGACGCCGCAGTTCCAGGATCTGCCGCCGCAGCAGCGGTTGGAAGTCGAACAGCAGTTGCTGCAAGAGCTGATGGCGACGATTCCGGACGGCGCCGAAGGGTTCCGCTATCTCAACTGCAACATGGTCTCGGGCACCGTCGCCCGTGCGTTTGGCTTGACCGGCTCGTGGTTGGCGCTCAACTCGGCTTGCGCTTCGTCGCTCCACGCGATGCTGATGGGCGCCCGAGCGCTGCAGCGCGGCCGCGC